>NZ_JAJFAU010000066.1 GCF_022614595.1 Streptomyces sp. CNQ085 | reverse complement strand
GTACTCGCTCGGCTGTGTGCTGTACGAGATGGCCACCGGCTCCCCGCCCTTCGACCTGGAGGACACCTGGGGCATCCTCGTGGGCCACCGCGAGACCGACCCCCGGCCGCCCCGGCGCGGGGCGCGGGCCGTGTTCCGCGGGCACTGGGGCCCGTCCCGGACCCGCGCGAAGGAAGTACACAGCCGCGCGACCACGGCACCGCGCGGATGCGGCCCGTACGCCCCGAGGGCGCCGCTCCGGCCGCGGACGGACGGCCCGTCAGGCCCGAGGACACCGTGGGGCTGCGTCGTACGGAGGCGCCCGCGGTGGAGGCTCCCGGCGCGCTCGCGCCCGCGCCCGCCGTTCCGACGTCCGGACAGCCCTCCTGGACACGGCAGGTACACGAACTGGCCCAGCGCGCCCCTGGGTCCGCACCGCACGACCCGGTACCGCACGCGTCCGCACCCGTCCTGCCGCGGCAGCAGTCGCCGTCCGTCCGGGCGGGCGGCCCGGAGCAGGTCGTGCCCTGGCGGCCCCCGGCCGACGACCCCTTCCTGAGGGCCGCCCGGCGGCAGGCCCGCCCGGCCGGGCTCGGACGCCGGCTGGGCGCCCGCGTGGTGGACGGCGTCCTCACCGCGGCGGTGGCCGCGGCAGTGGCCTTCCCCTTCGCCGGCCCCAGCGCCGAGCACTTCCGCGAGCAGGTGGCGGCGGCCGAACAGGCAGGCGAGACACGGCAGATCTGGCTGGTCGACGGCACCACCGGCGTCTACCTGGCGATCGTGCTCGGCGCTCTGCTGCTGTTCGGGCTCCTCTACGAGGTGCTGCCCACCGCCCGCTGGGGCCGCACGCCCGGCAAGAAGCTGTTCGGCGTTCAGGTGCTCGACATCGAGGAGCAGGGCACCCCCTCCTTCGGCGCCGCGCTGCGCCGCTGGCTGGTGTACGGCCTGCTGGCGCCACTGGGCGTCGGCGTGGTCAACGTCCTGTGGTGCCTGTTCGACCGGCCGTGGCGGCAGTGCTGGCACGACAAGGCGGCGCGCACCTTCGTGGCGCGCGGCACCGAGGAGCCCGGCCCGCTCTGATCCGGACGAGGACGAGCCCGGGCGGGATCCCCGAACGGCCCGCCCCCAGTGCGCGGTACGTCCCGGGGCGGTCGACCCGGGACATGAGAACGCCAGGGCCGCACCGGACGCGGGGACCGCACCGCCCCGAAGAAGGCCGTACGGGCGGAGCGCCCGGCCCGGCCGCCCGCGCCCGGGCCGGTTCAGTGGCGCGCGGAGGTCTCCGCCGGGCGCCGGCCACCGGGCGCGACGGACGCGAGGCCCCCGGGGGCGCCGGACGGGCGCCCTGACCGCGACGAACAGTCCGAGTGCGAGCGCCGTACTCGCGATGACCGCGATTCCGGCTCCCGAACGCGTCTGCGACACCAGTGGCATCGCGAGAGCCGAGAGGACGACAGTGGCCGAACCGTAGGCGAACTGTGCGGGATTCGGGCGCGGCATGACAGAAGGCATGACAGAATCCGTCCTCCGGGTCCGGTGGTTGACCGGGGCGAGGCCGCCGGACGGCGAACGTGGTCCGTCGAACGACTCTACGAGGCCGAATGCCCGTACAGGGCCGCGGGTAAGCACGGGCCGACCCGCCGTCACCGACGCACGGGGGCGCACGGAATAACCCCGCCGCGCCGCGATCGTACCGTCGTCACCCGTTACCGTCCGGTCTCCGGACTCCTCGACTGGCTGGCCGGACACCGTACTTGTGTGGCGTGCTCAAATCAAGGACTGTTTTTTCAGTCGCCGCTCGTGTCAAATGCCTCCACACGTGTGCACACATGTGCCATGGCCATGCATGGGGAGGGCAATACCTAGTGAAGAGCCAACGGAGGACGATCAGATCCGCCGCACTGGCCACGACGGTCGCCGTCATAGGGGCGACCTTGCTGACCGCCGGCACCGCCCACGCCCACGAGGGCACCGCGCCCGACGGCCGCGACCCGGCCGCCGCGGAACACGGCGACCACGCCAAGGGCGGGCACAAGCACGGCAAGGAGAAGGACGGCAAGCACGTCGACCACGACCTGCCCGGACCGCTCACCAAGAAGCAGCGCTCCCAGCGCCTCGCGGCCCTCGAGCGGCTCGCCTCCGGTCAGAAGCCCGTGACCAAGAACGGCTCCAAGGTCATGAAGCTCGGCGACGACAAGTACGTCGAGATGGAGCAGATCAAGACCGACAAGATCTTCACCATCCTCATCGAGTTCGGTGACAAGATCGACCCCAGGTTCGGCGGCACCCCCGGTCCGCTGCACAACCAGATCGCCGAGCCCGACCGCGAGCACAACAACACCACGCTGTGGAAGGAGGACTTCAGCCAGGAGCACTTCGAGGACATCTACTTCGGGGAGGGCGAGGGCTCGCTCAAGACGTACTACGAGACCCAGTCCTCCGGTAAGTACTCCGTCGACGGCATGGTCTCCGACTGGGTCAAGGTCGACTACAACGAGGCCCGTTACGGCAACAACGCCTGCGGTCAGAGCACCTGCGACACCGTCTGGGACGCCGTCCGTGACGGCGTGAACCAGTGGGTCGCCGACCAGAAGGCCGCCGGCCACACCACCGATGAGATCAAGGCCCGGCTCGCCGAGTACGACGTGTGGGACCGCTACGACCACGACGGCGACGGCGACTTCAACGAGCCCGACGGCTACCTGGACCACTTCCAGTTCGTCCACGCCGGCGAGGACGAGTCGGCCGGCGGCGGCGCGCAGGGCGAGGACGCCATCTGGGCCCACCGCTGGTACGCCTACGGCACCGACTACGGCAGGACCGGCCCCGAGTTCAACAAGGCCGGCGGTACCGAGATCGGCGACACCGGCATCTGGGTCGGCGACTACACCGTGCAGCCCGAGAACGGCGGCCTGGGCGTCTTCGCCCACGAGTACGGCCACGACCTCGGCCTGCCGGACCTGTACGACACCTCCGGTGGCGAGAACTCCACGGGTTTCTGGAGCCTGATGTCGTCCGGCTCCTGGCTGAACAACGGCGAGGACGCCATCGGCGACTGGGCCGGCGAGATGACCGCCTGGGACAAGCTGTCCCTGGGCTGGCTGGACTACGAGACGGCCAAGGCCGCCACCAGGTCCACCCACAAGCTGGGCGTCTCCGCCCACCAGGGCAAGAACCCGCAGGCGCTGATCGTGGAACTCCCCGAGAAGGAGGTCACGACCGAGGTCGTCGAGCCCGCGGCGGGCGAGAAGCAGTGGTGGAGCGGCAGCGGTGACGACCTGCGCAACTCCCTGACCCGCACCGTCGACCTGACCGGAGTCTCCTCCGCGTCGCTCGACCTCAAGGGCTGGTGGGAGATCGAGGCCGGCTACGACTACCTCTACACCCAGGTCTCCACCGACGGCGGCGCCACCTGGACGGCCCTGGACGGCACCCGAAACGGCGATCCGCTCGGCGAGGACGCCTCCGGCACCCCCGCTCTCGACGACTTCTCCGACGGCTGGGAGGACCTCTCCTTCCCGCTGGACGCCTACGCCGGCCAGGAGATCGACCTCCGCTTCCACTACCGCACCGACGGCGGTGTGGCGGAGAAGGGCTTCACCGCCGACGAGATCACCATCACCGCCGACGGCCGGGCGATCGTCACCGACGGCGCCGAGGGCGACGACAACGGGTGGACGGCGAGCGGCTTCTCCCGCATCGGCGGTTCGTTCACCAACTCCTACCCGCAGTTCTACATCGCCGAGAACCGTCAGTACGTCTCGTACGACAAGACGCTGAAGACCGGCCCGTACAACTTCGGCTGGCTGGACAGCCGCCCGGACTGGGTCGAGCGCTACCCGTACCAGAAGGGCCTGCTGATCTGGCTGTGGGACACCTCGCAGCTGGACAACAACACCAGCGTTCACCCGGGTGAGGGCCTGGTCCTCCCGATCGACGCCCACCCCAAGGCCGAGAAGTGGTCCGACGGGACGCTGATGCGCAACCGCATCCAGTCCTACGACTCCACCTTCAGCTGGTACCCGACGCGCGGCATGACTCTGCACAAGGACGGCGATCCCACCAAGATCGGCTGGAAGCTGGGCAAGCCGTACTTCGACGACCGCAAGGGCACGTACTGGGACGAGTCCAACCCGACCGCGAGCGTGAAGGTGCCCGACACCAACACCCGCATCACGATCGTCCACCAGCCGCTCAACGGCAAGACGATCACCGTCCGGGTCGGCCCCTCCACCAGGTGACACCCGTGCGAAATCCCCGCGGTGCCGAGTGACACCGCTTTTGCGCGGGTCACAGCGGTAAGGCGGGAAACGATCGGCCGTCGCCCCTAGCGGGCGGCGGCCGATCGTGCTGAGAATGCGCCTACCTGCCGAGGGCGGTGGGCCGTTGTTGACGTGGTGTATAACAGGGGAGTGGTGAAGATGGCAGGCGGCGGCTGGACAAGGCTGCCGGACGGCAGCGTGGTCGTGGCGCTCTCCGTGCCCCGGCCGGGGCGCGGCGGGCAGCGCGCCCGCTTCCTGGTCCACGCGGCCAACCGCGCCCGTGCCCTGACCAGGCTGAGGAACCTCGGCCTGCGCGCGGTCTACCTGCGCGGCAACACCGAGCCGCCCACCCCCGACGAGATCAGCGCGGTGCTGCACCACCCCGACGGCCTGGTCTGGCGCCCGGCCCCGCAGCACGGCGCCACCGGCGCTCCGGCCGCAGAGGAGGGGGCGGCGTACGCGGAGAGCGTCCTGTGGCGGCCCGTAGGCGCCCTGCGCCGCGCCGCGGCCGGCTGAGCGGACCGCGGACCGCGGACCGCCGGAGGAGCGTCCGTCCGGGAGGACGGGTGGAGGCGCCCGTTCGCCGTTTCCCTCCGCCGCGCCGAACTCGGCCGGAGACGGTCCCGAGGCCGCTCGCGCCCCTTCCCCCACCGACGTGTCACCACTGGTCTCACCGCCGTGCCACCGGCGGGGCCCGTCGGCCGGGGACCACTGTCGCCGTGGCGGCCGAAGGCCGGAGGTCCGGGCAGAAGGACAGCCGCGCGCCCGGGTGCCGCCCGGCGGTGGCCGGGGAGGCCCGCCGCGGCGCCGGGTTCAGGTGGCGCGGACCACCGGCTCGCCCGACAGCTCCACGCCCGCCCCGCGCATCTCCTCCAGCGCCAGCTCGGTGGTCCGCGCCGCCACCCCGGCCGTCATGCCGAGCAGCACCCGGGCGCGGAAACCCTCCCGGGCCGCGTCCAGCGCGGTCGCGCGCACGCAGTGGTCGGTGGCGATGCCCACCACGTCCACCTCCGTCACATCGTGGGAGCGCAGCCAGTCCGCGAGCGGGACGCCGTTCTCGTCCTCGCCCTCGAAGCCGCTGTAGGCGGCGGCGTACGCGCCCTTGTCGAAGACCGCGTCGATCGAACCGGAGGCGACGGCCGGGGCGAAGTTCGGGTGGAAGCCCACCCCCTCGGTCCCGGCCACGCAGTGCGCGGGCCAGGAGTGGCGGAAGTCGGGGTGGTCGGAGAAGTGGCCGCCCGGGGAGACGTGGTGGTCACGGGTGGCCACCACGTGGCGGTATCCGGCGGTGCTCTGCCCGACGAGGTCGGTGATGGCCGCGGCCACGTCGGCACCCCCCGCCACAGCGAGGCTGCCGCCCTCGCAGAAGTCGTTCTGGACATCCACGACGATCAGGGCCCGGTGCATGGTGCACACCTTTCGGCTGGAGTGACTGACTGGCTGGCTGTTACAGGCTTACGGACTGTTGCGACCGGCCGGCGGCGACCGCGGGCCGTCGGGCGCGACCCGCGGAACGCGCGGGCGGGACGTGTCCGACCTTAGACACTCGGCGCCTGCCGCGGGAGTGCGTGGGCGCACCGCGTCTCACCCGCCGGCGTACTCGGTGGGCAGGACCGGCTCGCCGCGCGAGAGCTGCGTCGCCGACAGCGGCAGCCCGTCACGGGCCCGCAGGTGCCGCTCGCGGGCCGCCTCCAGCCGCTCGCGCGCCACGATCTCGCCGCCGCGGACCAGGTCCACCGTCAGCAGGTGGTCCGCCAGATGTGCGGGCACCTCGCCGGTGCCGACGACCTCGGTCTCGGCCACGCCGTCCGTGTCCGGCCGCCGGGCGGCCCACTTCACGCCTTTGACCGACAGCTTCCCGCCCATGGACTTCTTCGCCACCGGACGCAGCGGCGCCCGCGGATCGGAGGAGCCGGCGCGGGCCACCAGTTTGTAGACCATCGAGGCCGTGGGGTGCCCGCTGCCGGTGACCAGCTGGGTGCCCACTCCGTAGGCGTCCACCGGGGCGGCGGCCAGCGAGGCGATGGCGTACTCGTCCAGATCGCTGGTCACGACGATCCTGGTGTCCCGCGCGCCCATCTCGTCGAGCTGCTGCCGTACCCGGTGGGCGAGCAGCAGCAGGTCGCCGGAGTCGATGCGCACCGCGCCCAGGCCGGGGCCCGCCACCTCCACGGCGGTGCGGACGGCCTCGGCCACGTCGTAGGTGTCCACCAGGAGCGTGGTGCCCCTGCCCATGGACTCCACCTGCGCGGTGAAGGCGTCCCGCTCGGTGTCGTGCAGCAGGGTGAAGGCATGGGCGCTGGTGCCGACGGTGGGGATGCCGTAGCGGAAGCCCGCGGCCAGGTCGGAGGTGCTGGAGAAGCCGCCGACGTACGCCGCCCGGGCCGCGGCCACCGCCGACAGCTCATGGGTGCGGCGCGCCCCCATCTCGATCAGCGGGCGCCCCCCGGCCGCGACGGCCATCCGGGACGCGGCGGCGGCGACGGCCGAGTCGTGGTTGAGGATCGACAGGATCACCGTCTCCAGCAGCACGCACTCGGCGAAGGCGCCCTCAACCCGCATGACCGGCGAGCCGGGGAAGTAGACCTCGCCCTCCGGGTAGCCGCTGATGTCGCCGCGGAAGCGGTAGCCGGCCAGCCACTTCAGGGTCGGCTCGTCCACCACGCCCCGCTCGCGCAGGAAATCCAGGACCTCCGGCTCGAAGCGGAAGTTCTCCACCGCGTCCAGAACCCTCCCGGTACCCGCCACCACGCCGTAGCGGCGGCCCTCGGGCAGGCGGCGGGTGAAGACCTCGAAGACGGAGCGCCGGTCGGCGGTCCCGCCGCGCAGCGCCGCCTGGACCATGGTGAGTTCGTAGTGGTCGGTGAAGAGGGCGGTGGACGGCACGGCGACCGGCAGGCCCAGGTCTGCGGTGTTCATGGGACGGATGCTACCCCCAATGTCGTCAGTTTGACGATATCTGGTTCCGGGAGATCGTGCCGCCGCCCGCCGGACCCCGGTTTGCACCGCCGCCCGGCCGCAGTGGCAGCATGGGAACCGTGAGCGACGACACACTCCGGATGACACCGTCCGCCGCCGCGGCCGTGCGGCCGCCCGCCGTGGACCGCGTACCCGGCCCGCGCGGCCCCCATGTGGCGTGGCTGTCGGTCGCCCCCGCCGAGATCACCCGCCCCGCCTCGGACGAGGCCCCCCGGGTGGTCTTCGAGCCGGACGTCCCGTGGGTGACGATCGTCCACAACGACCCGGTGAACCTGATGAGTTACGTGACCTACGTGTTCCAGACCTACTTCGGTTACCCGAAGGAGAAGGCCAGGAAGCTGATGATGGACGTCCACCACAAGGGCCACGCGGTCGTCTCCAGCGGCACCCGCGAGGAGATGGAGCGCGACGTGCAGGCCATGCACGGCTACGGCCTGTGGGCGACTCTCCGGCAGGACCGCTGATGGCCGGGCTCTTCCAGCCCGCGGCCGGAGTGCCCGGAGGCGCCGCCGGCGCGTTCGACGAGGTGGAGATCTCCATCCTGCGCAGCCTCACCGTTCAGCTCCTGGAGCTCATCGGGCCCGGCCCGGGCGCGGACGAGGCCGGCGGTGAGCAGGACCCGCTCGCCGCGCTGATGACCGACGGCCCCACCGAGCCGCCCTCCGACCCGGCGCTGGCCAGGCTCTTCCCCGACGCCTACGGCGGCCCCGGTGCCGGGAGGGACGAGAAGACGCGCGAGGCCGCCGCGGAGTTCCGGCGCTACACCGAGAACGACCTGCGCGCCCGCAAGCGCGAGGACGGTCTCGCCGTGGTGCGCGCCCTGGACTCCCTCGCCCCCGCCGGCGAGGGGGGAGCGGTGCTCACCCTCGCCCCCGGGCAGTCGCGCCAGTGGCTCGGCACGCTCAACGACCTGCGGCTGACCATCGGCGCACGCCTGGAGATCACCGACGACGAGGACGGCGACGAGTTCTACGCGCTGCCGGACGGCGATCCGCGCAAGCCGATGGTGATGGCGTATCTGTGGCTGGGGGCGCTCCAGGAATCCCTGGTGGAGACCCTGATGCCCTGAGGCGCTGATGCCCTGAGGCGCCCCGCCGCGCCCGTGCGGACCGGATGCGGAGCGCCGGTGGGGGGCGGGGGCACGGCGGCCCGGGACGGCCGCTGATTCCGGGTATTTACTTGTCCCCTACATTAAAAAGTCGCTACGGGCCCGTCCTGTCGCGGAGGGTCACCGAAACTCTCCGTTAATCGGATGCGGCGCTCCTTCGAGCGGTTCGACCGCCCGTTTTATCCGTGAATTCCCCTGTGTGATGCGACCGTAATATGAGCATGTGATCCATATCACACCAGTGTGATAGCGCAGCGTGATAGGAACACCCAACCGATTTTTTTATCCGTGTCTTACGGCCCGGAGAACTTCGGAGGAAACCGCGCTCGAGACCGGACGCCGAGGTCGGTCCATCCGCCGTACCACCGGTAACCGCCGTTGCGTAAGCCCCCACACGTCCCCGCAGCCGCTACAGCCAGAGGGAACCCATGGCAAACGAATCCTGGACGACACGGATCGACGAATCCATCAGTGAATTCATCGATCCGATCGCCTCGACAATCAGCGACATCGTCTTCTACACCATCCCGCTCGGAGACACCGAGTTCCCCTGGATCGTCGGCTGGCTGGTGGTCGCGGGACTGGTGTTCACCGGGTACTTCGGTTTCGCCCAGGTCCGCCACCTGCCCAAGGCCCTCGGACTGGTCCGCGGCAAGTACGACCAGAAGGACGCACCCGGTGAGGTGAACCACTTCCAGGCCCTCACCTCCGCCGTCTCCGGCACCGTCGGCCTCGGCAACATCGCCGGTGTGGCCATCGCGGTCACCATCGGCGGTCCCGGCGCCACCTTCTGGATGATCGCCTGCGGCCTCCTCGGCATGGCGACCAAGTTCGTCGAGTGCACCCTCGGCGTGAAGTACCGCGAGGTCCACGCCGACGGCACCGTCTCCGGCGGCCCGATGCACTATCTGCGCAAGGGCATGGCCGAGCGCGGCCTGGGCGGCCTGGGCAAGGCGCTCGCCGTCGGCTCCGCCATCGCCCTGCTGTTCTTCACCTTCTTCGGCGGCAACCTCTTCCAGGTCAACCAGAGCCTGGAGCAGCTCCAGTCCGTCACCGGCGGCGACGACAGCCTCTTCAGCAGCTCCGGCGGCGCCCTCTTCTTCGGTGTCCTGATCGCGGCCCTGGTCGCCCTGGTCCTCATCGGCGGCATGCGCTCCATCGGCGCCGTCACCAGCCGACTGGTCCCCGCGATGGCGATCGTCTACGTCGTCGCCTGCCTCTTCGTCATACTGACCAACGTCGCCGCCGTGCCCGACGCCATCTCGGACATCGTCGTGGGCGCCTTCGCCCCCGAGGGCGTGGCCGGCGGTCTCATCGGCGCCCTGATCGTCGGTTTCCAGCGCGCCGCCTTCTCCAACGAGGCGGGCATCGGCTCGGCCCCCATCGCCCACTCCGCGGTGAAGACCAAGCGCCCCGCCACCGAGGGCCTGGTCGCGATGATCGAGCCGTTCATCGACACCGTCGTCGTCTGCACCATGACCGCGCTGACCATCGTCATCGCCCGCACCCCGAGCTGGGAGGCGGCCCGCGAGGCCAGCGCCAACGGTGAGGAGATCGCCTCCGGCGTCTCGCTGACCTCCGACGCCTTCGAGAGCGCGATCTCCTGGTTCCCCTACATCCTGGCCGTCGCGGTCCTGCTCTTCGCCTTCTCCACGATCATCACCTGGAGCTACTACGGCATGAAGGCGTGGACCTACCTCTTCGGCCGCAGCAAGACCAGCGAGAACGTCTACAAGGTGCTCTTCAGCCTCATCGTCATCACCGGTGCGCTGATGTCGCTGTCCTCCCTGGTCTCCCTGGCCGACTCCTTCCTCTTCCTCGCCGCGGTGTTCAACATCGTCGGCCTCTACCTGCTGGCGCCCGTCGTCAGGAGGGAGCTCAACCGGGTCCTCGACTACATCCGCCGCCGCGACGCCGGCGAGAGCGACGAGCAGATCGAGGCCGCCGAGGCCGCCGCCGGTCCCGGCGGCGCCGACGGAACCCCCACGCTCGCCAAGTGACACCCGCCGCCCCCGGGCGGCACGGCACCACCGCGGGGCCCCGCCCGTGCGTCCTGCCTATGCTGTCGCCCATGCTGGCCATCACACAGGAGCTGCACGACAGGATCGTCGCCCACGCCCGCCGGGACCACCCCGACGAGGCCTGCGGCATCATCGCGGGCCCCGCCGGCAGCGGGCGCCCCGAGCGCTTCATCCCCATGCTGAACGCCGCCCGCTCGCCCACGTTCTACGAGTTCGACTCCGCGGACCTGCTGAAGCTCTACCGCGAGATGGACGACCGGGACGAGGAGCCGGTGGTCGTCTACCACTCCCACACCGCCACCGAGGCCTACCCCTCGCGCACCGATGTCTCCTACGCGGGCGAGCCCGGCGCCCACTACGTCCTGGTCTCCACCGCCGAGTGCGGCAACGACGAGGGGCCCTTCTCATTCCGCTCCTTCCGCATCATCGACGGCGAGATCACGGAGGAGGAGGTCAGGATCGTCCCCGCCTACGAGGGCTGATCCCCGGACCTGACAACAGGTGAGACGGCGAGGTCCGCATCATGGAACAGGTATCCGGATTCGGAGGCGGGAATCGTTACCATGAGCCCATGGTTAACCACGATGTGAGCGATACCCACCCGGGTAAGTCCCCGGGCACGCTGCTCGTGGCGCGCCTGCACGTCGATCTGTGTCGCCTCGCCAGTGCCCTGGGGTCCCCCCGGCACCGCGAGCCGGAATGCCGCCGCCGCGCAGCCGACCGCGCCTGACCCGGACGGCCATCCCCGTGCGATCCGGCCGCACCTCGCCCACGCGCATGTGCCAAGGCCCGCAAGCTTCCCGCCCTCTCCCACAGGAGTACACCCATGGCCATCGAGGTCCGCATCCCGACCATCCTCCGCACCTACACCGACGGGCAGAAGGCCGTCGAGGGCGACGGCGGCACCCTCGCCGAGCTCATCGAGGACCTGGAGACCCGCCACAGCGGCATCCGGGAGCGGCTGGTCGAGGGCGGCGAACTGCGCCGCTTCGTCAACGTCTACCTCAACGACGAGGACGTCCGCTTCCTGGACGGGATCTCCACCAAGCTCAGCGACGGCGACAACGTGACGATCCTCCCCGCCGTGGCCGGGGGCATGCGCTGATGCGCTACGACTCGCCGATCGCCGCGGTGGGCAACACCCCTCTGGTGCGCCTGCCGCGGCTCTCGCCGTCCGAGGACGTCCGCGTCTGGGCCAAGCTGGAGGACCGCAATCCCACCGGTTCGATCAAGGACCGCCCGGCCCTGCACATGATCGAGCAGGCGGAGAAGGACGGCCGGCTCAGCCCCGGCCGCACCATCCTGGAGCCCACCTCCGGCAACACCGGCATCTCCCTGGCCATGGCGGCCAAGCTCAAGGGCTACCGCATGGTCTGCGTCATGCCCGAGAACACCAGCGCCGAGCGCCGCCAACTGCTGGCCATGTGGGGCGCCGAGATCATCTCCTCTCCGGCCGCCGGCGGCTCCAACACCGCCGTGCGCGTCGCCAAGGAGATCGCGGCCGAGCACCCCGACTGGGTCATGCTCTACCAGTACGGCAACCCCGACAACGCCGGTGCCCACTACGCCGGCACCGGCCCCGAGATCTACGCCGACCTGCCCTCGATCACCCATTTCGTCGCGGGACTGGGCACCACAGGGACCCTGATGGGCGCCGGCCGCTACCTGCGCGAGAAGGTGCCCGGCATCCAGATCGTCGCCGCCGAACCGCGCTACGACGATCTCGTCTACGGTCTGCGCAACCTCGACGAGGGCTTCGTCCCCGAGCTGTACGACGAGACCGTCCTGACCACCCGCTACTCGGTCGGCTCCGAGGACGCCGTCACCCGCACCCGCGAACTCCTCGCCCAGGAGGGCATCTTCGCCGGGGTCTCCACCGGCGCCGCCCTCCACGCCGCCATCGGCGTCGGCCGCAGGGCCGTACGCGAGGGCCGAAGCGCCGACATCGTCTTCGTCGTCGCCGACGGAGGCTGGAAGTACCTGTCCACCGGCATCTACACCGCACCCACCACCGAGGCCGCGGTCGAGGCCCTCCAGGGACAGCTCTGGGCCTGAGCCCGCCCCGCGAACCCGCTGCGCCCGCCCGCCGCGCCACGCCCCTCCGGCAGCCGGGAGCGGCGGTGCGGGGAGCTCAGGGCCGAACCCGTGCGCCGCCCGCCTCCACGTGCCGCACCATCCGCGCCCCGCACCACCCCCGCCCTGGTGATTCCGCCCACAACGGGGCACCGCGGAGGAGCCACCGGCCCCCATGCGCCTTACGCTCAGGTAACCCCTCTTCCCGGGCCACGGAGGTTCCTTCCCCAATGAAGCTCACCGTCGTCGGCTGCTCGGGATCGTTCCCGTCCGCGGAATCGGCCTGCTCCAGTTACCTCGTCGAGGCCGACGGCTACCGGCTCCTGCTCGACATGGGCAACGGCGCCCTGGGCGAACTGCAACGCCACTGCGGCCTCTACGACCTCGACGCCATCGTCCTCAGCCACCTCCACGCGGACCACTGCATCGACATGTGCGCGTACTTCGTGGCCCGGTACTACCGGCACGAGGGAGGGCGCTGCGAGCCCATCCCGGTACACGGCCCCAAGGGCACCGAACAGCGGCTGACGACGGCCTACGCCGACACCCCGACCGAGAAGTCGATGAGCGAGGTCTTCGACTTCCGCGACCTCGCCCCCCGGAGCACCTTCCGGCTCGGACCGCTGACCGTCACCGCCGACCGGGTGCGGCACCCGGTGGAAACCTACGGCTTCCGCGTTGAGCACGACGGCAGGGCCCTGGTCTACTCCGGGGACAGCGGCCCCTGCGACGCCCTGTGCGACCTGGCCCGAGGCGCCGACCTCTTCCTGTGCGAGGCATCCTTCACCGACGGCAAGGAGGACATCCCCGAACTCCACCTCAACGGGCGGCAGGCCGGGGAGTGCGGGCGGCGGGCGGGTGCCGAACGCCTGGTCCTCACCCACATCCCGCCGTGGACGGACCCCCGGCACAACCTGCGCGACGCACAGAACGCCTTCGACGGCCCCGTGGAGATGGCCCGCCCCGGCGCCGTCTACGAGATCTGACCGGTCGGCGCCGGTTCCGGCCGAGACCGGCGCCGGACTACGCCCGGTACTGCGCCTTCTCCAGCTCGGCGATCTCCTCGTCCGACTCCCGGCCCGGCGTCGGCAGATCGAACCGCACGATCGCGAACCGGAAGACCGCGTAGTACACCACGGCGAAACACAACCCCAGCAGCACCAGCAGCCACGGCCTGGACGCGATCCCCAGATTCAGCAGGAAGTCGATCGCCCCGGCGGAGAAGCCGAAGCCGTCCCGTGCCCCCAACGCCCAGCTCAGCGCCATCGACACCCCCGTCAGCACCGCGTGCACCGCGTACAGCGCCGGCGCGACGAAGATGAACGTGAACTCGATCGGCTCGGTCACCCCGGTGACGAAGGCGGTCAGCGCCACGGAGAACATCATCCCGCCCACCGCCTTGCGGCGCTCGCGCCGCGCGCAGTGATACATCGCCAGACAGGCCGCCGGAAGGGCGAACATCATGATCGGGAAGAAGCCGGTCATGAACTGACCCGCCGTCGGGTCCCCGTGCAGGAAGCGTGCGATGTCCCCCTCGTGCCGAATCCCGTCGTCCTCGTAGGAACCCGCCTGGAACCACGGGAAAGAATTGAGCAGATGATGCATCCCCACCGGGATCAGCGCCCGGTTGGCCGCCCCGAACACCCCCGCCCCGAGCGCCCCCGACCCCACCAGCCACTCGCCGAAACCGTGGATTCCGGCCCCCAGCGCCGGCCAGGCGTAACCGAAGAGGACCCCCAGGACCAGACCGGCGAACGACGCGAGGATCGGCACCAGCCGGCGCCCGCCGAAGAAACCCAGCCAGTCCGGCAGCTTCTTGCGGTGGTAGCGCTGGTAGAGCACGGCGGTGACCAGCCCCATCACCACACCGCCCAGCACACCGGCGTCCGCGGGCCGGGCGACGCCCTCCTCGGGAGGCAGATTGGGATCGATGAAAGTGGCCATCACCTGCTGGAAGACCAGATAGCCCGCAACGGCCGCCAGCCCCGTGGAGCCGTCCGCCCGCCTGGCGAAGCCGACCGCGATGCCCACGGCGAACAGCAGCGGCAGATTGTCCAGCAGCGCCCCGCCGCCCGCCGCCAGGAACTCGGCGATCCGGTTGACGAAATCCGGGAAACCCTCCCGGCCCAGCATGTCCTCGTAACCCAGCCGGACCATCAGAGCCGCCGCGGGCAGCACGGCGATCGGCAGCATCAGACTGCGGCCGACGCGCTGGGCCACCGCCATCATGCCCGCGCCGCGCCCCTTCCCGCTCCCACTGTCGCCCCTGCCCCCACCCCTGCCCCCACCTCTGTCCCCGCCCTCGTCGGACATCCTGGCCGTGGCCGTGGTCATCGGCTTCCTCCCGTGGGGCCGTGCGGTCGGCGCCGCGCCTCCGCATCGCAGGCATCGGATGGGCAGCAGAGCCTTCAAGTCACCTTGTAACACGAACAATGGCGACGAAAGCCCCCAGACGGGCAAGGAGGCCGCCGGAGCGGGGACAGTGCCGGAATGCAGTACCCGGACCACCCGCAACCCTCTTCCCCGCGGAGCCGCGGAGCCGCGGAGCGGTATGGAGCCGATGAGGCGCCCCCTCGCGAAATGTTCATAACGTGGGTTAATGTGCCAATCTGGCTCCCAGAGGGCGCCGGACACAGGACTGGCCCGGACGGTCGGCGGCAGCCGGCGGGAAGGCGGAGGACATGCCCGGCAAAGCGGAGAACATCGTCGCCGGACTCGGCGGCATCGACAACATCGTCGAGATCGAAGGCTGCGTCACCCGCCTGCGCACCGAGGTCGAGAACCCCGCCCTCATCGACGAGGCCGCACTCAAGGCCGCCGGCGCACACGGCGTCGTGAAGATGGGATCCGCCATCCAGGTCGTCATCGGCACCGACGCCGACCCCGTCGCCGCCGAGATCGAGGACATGATGTAGCCATCTCGCCCCGCGCACCAGGCCACCAGGCCCTTCACCCGAACGGCCGCCCCATCCGGGGGCCACTAGGCTCGCACCCATGTCACGCATCGACGGCCGCACAGCCGAACAACTCCGACCCGTCACCATCGAACGCGGCTGGAGCAAGCACGCCGAAGGTTCCGTCCTCGTCTCCTTCGGCGACACCCGCGTCCTCTGCACCGCCAGCGTCACCGAAGGCGTACCCCGCTGGCGCAAGGGCAGCGGCGAGGGCTGGATCACCGCCGAGTACGCCATGCTCCCCCGCTCCACCAACACCCGCGGCGACCGCGAATCCGTCCGCGGCAGGATCGGCGGACGCACCCACGAGATCTCACGCCTCATCGGTCGCTCCCTGCGCGCCGTCGTCGACCTCAAGGCCCTCGGCGAGAACACCGTCGTCCTCGACTGCGATGTCCTCCAGGCCGACGGCGGCACCCGCACCGCCGCCGTCACCGGCGCCTACGTCGCCCTCGCCGACGCCCTCGCATGGGCCCGCGACCACAAACTCGTCCGAGCCAAGGCCCAGCCACTGACCGGCACCGTCTCCGCCGTCAGCGTCGGCATCGTCGACGGCACCCCCCTCCTCGACCTCTGCTACGAGGAGGACGTCCGCGCCGAGACCGACATGAACGTCGTCTGCACCGGCGACGGCCGCTTCGTCGAGGTCCAGGGCACCGCCGAGGGAGCCCCCTTCGCCCGCACCGAACTCGACGCCCTCCTCGACCTCGCCGTCGCCGGCTGCGCCCAACTCGACGGCGCCCAGCGGCACGCACTGGACGCGGGCTCGCCGCACCCGGCCTGACTCCCGGCCCGGACCCCGGCCCACCCCGGTGACACCCGGCGGGAAAGCGGGCGCGACACGGAACTTTGCGAGCGCTTTACGCGTCCTACAGGGCACGGGCCGTACGGGTCGAGCCGTGCGGCCCGTCCAGACATCAGGAGGACCACCCCCGCATGCGCAGACGGACCACCCTCGCAGCCCTCGCCCCCGTCGTCCTCGCCCTCTCCCTGACGGGCTGCGGCGCCGTCCAGAACGCACTGGACTGCGCCAACACCGCCGTCATCGTCGTGGACAGTGCCAACGCCCTCCAGCAGGCCGTCGCCGACGGCGTCGAGAACCCGGCCGAGGTGGACCGGTCCCTGGACCGCATCAACGAGAACCTCGACAAGATCATCGACAGCACGGACGACGCCGACATCACCCGGGTCGCCGAGGACATGCGCACGGCCGCCGACAACGCCCGCGAATCCGTCGAACAGGGCAGGGCCCCCGACGCCGGCCCCGTCGTCGACGCCGCCGACGAACTGACCCAGGTCTGCACCCCCGGCTGACGGCCCGGCCGGCGCGCCCCGGCCGGCGGATACCGGGAACGCCGCCCGGATCCCCGGCCCGCCCGACGATTCCGGCTGCCGCGACGGGATAATCGGTCCCCATGAGCCAGCGCCTGATCCTCGCCACCCGCAACACCCACAAGGTCCGAGAGTTGGAGGCCGTCCTCTCCGCCGCCGGACTGGGCCTCACCCTGGTCGGCGCCGACGCCTACCCGGAGGTTCCGGACGTCAAGGAGACAGGTCTCACCTTCGCCGAGAACGCGCTCCTCAAGGCCCGCACCCTGGCCAGGGCCACCGCGGTGCCCGCCGTCGCCGACGACTCCGGCCTGTGCGTCGATGTCCTCGGCGGCGCCCCCGGCATCTTCTCCGCCCGCTGGGCCGGACGCCACGGCGACGACCGGGCCAACCTCGACCTGCTCCTCGCCCAGCTCTCCGACATCGAAGACCCCCATCGCACCGCACACTTCGCCTGCGCGGCCGCCCTGGCCCTGCCCGACGGCACCGAACGCGTCGTCGAGGGCCGCCTGCCCGGCACCCTCCGCCGCGAGCCCGCCGGCGCCGGCGGCTTCGGTTACGACCCGGTCCTCCAGCCCGAGGGCGAGACCCGCACCTGCGCGGAGCTGAGCCCGGACGAGAAGAACGCCATCAGCCACCGGGGCCAGGCCTTCCGGGCCCTCGCCCCGGTGGTCCGCGAACTCCTGGGCTGACGGCCGCCCCCGCGGCCGCGGTTCCGCCGACGCGGACGCCGAAGGCCCGGCTCAGCGAGCCGGGCCTTCGAACGAAAGGTCTGTGCGGCCGGAGGGACTCGAACCCTCAAGGGATTTCTCCCACAGCATCCTAAGTGCTGCGCGTAGGCCAATTCCGCCACGGCCGCGGGGCGTACGACATCGTATCGGTCCAGGACGCCGGGCGCGGATGGACATGTGTCGGCCGCCGGCGGCGCGCCCCCTCGTTCTCGCCTCCTCGGCGCCAGATGACCGTGACCGCGTGGCAGTTGGGGCAGACCAGCCAGAGGTTGCGGATGCGGTTGTCCGGCCAGTCACCACGCCACAGCCCGGGCAAGGCGTTCGCGCGTGTACGGGCTGATCATGGCCCCTCCCCTTCGTGCCCCCGGTCCGCGCCGTGGCCGTTCGGTCTTCTGTCGCGGACTCGCACTGGTCGACGAACGGCGCGCCGGGAGGTCACGCGGGGGAGGAACCGGGCCGGGGCGGGGGCGGGGTCTCAGAGGGAGAGGTCCCGGATGAGCTTGGCGACGTGGCCGGTGGCCCTGACGTTGTACATCGCCCGCTCGACCCTGCCTTCCTCGTCGACGATCACCGTGGAGCGGATGACACCGGTGACGGTCCTGCCGTACATCTTCTTCTCGCCGAAGGCGCCGTAGGCCTGGAGCACCTTCTTCTCCGGGTCGCCGACGAGGGTGACCCCGAGGTTCTCCCTCTCGCGGAACTTCGCGAGCTTCTCCGGCTTGTCCGGGGAGACGCCGATCACCTCGTAGCCCGCGCCGGCAAGGAGGTCGAGGTTGTCGGTGAAGTCGCAGGCCTGCTTGGTGCAGCCGGGGGTGAGGGCGGCGGGGTAGAAGTAGACGATCACCTTGCGTCCGGCGCGGTCGGCGAGCGAGACGGGGTTGCCGTCGGCGTCGGGCAGGGTGAAGGCCGGGGCGGTGTCGCCGGGCTGCAGTCGCTCGCTCATCGGTGCTCCTCGGGCGGGGCTCGCGGTCCCTCGGCCGGGACCGCTGTCGGGGCCGTTATCGGTTCGAAAGCCTAGCCACGGGGTGTGACGGGGGTGGCGCGGGGCATCGGAGGTGGGGGAACTGCCAGACTGTCCGGCACCGGGACTCCGGTGCACGGCGGCCCGGGTGGGGCGGATGAGACGGATGAGACGACGGAGGCAGTGCGGTGTCGGAAGCCAGGACCCCCGCGGAGATCGAGGCGGAGATCGTCAGCAGGCGGCGGGAGCTCGCCGAGACGCTTGACGAGCTGGCGGTGCGGGTGCACCCGAAGACGATCGCCGACGGTGTGAGGGCGCGGGCGGCGTCGGCCGTGGACCGCACCGCGGGCCGGGCGTATGTCGCGGTGAACCATGCGCTGTCGGACGCGCGGGACCGGTTCACGGACGAGGAGGGCCGCCCCCGGGCGGCGCGGATCGTGCCGGTGGCGCTCGTGGTGGCGGGGGTGGCCGGGCTGCTGGTGGTGTCGTCCCGGCGGCGGCACCGCTGAGCGGCGCGGAGACGGGCTGGGATACGGTTCTGCCGTGAGTTCCAAGACGCCCCACCACGACAAGCTGCCCATCCGGATGCTGCACGACCGGGTGCTGGTGCGTACCGACATTCCCGAGGGCGAGCGCCGGTCCTCCGGTGGCATCGTCATTCCCGCGACGGCGGCGGTCGGCCGTCGGCTGAACTGGGCCGAGGTGGTCGCCGTCGGCCAGAACGTGCGCACGGTGGAGCCCGGTGACCGGGTGCTGTTCGATCCGGCCGACCGGGCCGAGGTGGAGGTGCGCGGGGTCGCGTACGTGCTGATGCGTGAGCGGGATCTGCACGCCGTGGCGGCCGAGCGGCTGCAGGGGTCCGAGGACTCCACCGGGCTGTATCTGTAGCGGCTGCTGCGGCGGCGTCCGCCGGGAGGGCGACGGGCCCCGCGGCGGGTTCCGCGGGGCCCGCGGTGCCGCCGGGTCCGGTCCTCCGCCGTGGGTGCCCGCCGCGGATGTCCGTTCCCGCGGCCGGGGCTTGAGGCGGGGGTGTCAGGGCGAGGAGCTGGGGGAGGCGTCGGCCGCGGGGTCCTCGCGGGCTTCTCCGTGCTTCCCGTCGCCGCCGGGTTTCCCGGCGTTCTTCCCCGGGGCGGGGTCGCCGCCCGCGCCGTCGTCCCCGGTGTCCGGGCTGTCGCCGGTGTTCTCCGCGTCCTCCCGGCCGGAGTCGGTGGCGGAGGCTTCCGGGGTCTCCTCGGTGCCGTCGACCGGAGTGGGTTCCCCGTCAGGGGCTTCGGAGGGGTCGGCGCTGCCGGAGGGGTCGGGGGAGGCCTTGGGGAGGCGGTTCTTGCCGGGCTTGAGCTCGAAGTCCCTGACGGGGGTGCCGCGCAGTGCCTCGGCGGTGTAAGCGGTCCAGATGAGGGTGGGGAAGTCGGAGCCGTTGAGGCGGGACATTCCGGCGGCGCCGTACAGCGATTTGTGGACACCGGTTTCGGGGTCCTGGCCCATGATGGCGACGACGGTGGCCAGGTCGGGGGTGTAGCCGGCGAACCAGGCAGCCTCGTTCTCCTCGGCGGTGCCGGTCTTGCCCGCGGCTGGGCGGCCCAGGGCCCCGGCGCGGCTGCCCGTGCCGGTCCTGACGACCTCGCGCAGTACCGCGGTGGTGGAGTCGGCGGCCTGGCGGGAGACGGCCTGCTCGGTGTCCGGCTCGGGGACGGGGATGTCCTCGCCGTCGCGGGTGATCTTCTTGACGAGGGTGCGGTCGACGCGTTCGCCGTGGTTGGCGAGGGTCGCGTAGGCCTGTGCCATGTCGAGGGTGCTGGGGGTGGCGGTGCCCAGGGAGATGGAGGTGTCGGACTCGGCCATGTCGGGGGTGTCGGGGGGCAGGCCGAGGGCGACGGCGGTCTTCTTGATCCTCTCGGCGCCGACATCGGCGCCCATCTGGGCGAAGACGGCGTTGACCGACTTGTTCATGGCGGTGGTGACGGGGATCGAGCCGTAGCTGACGTTGTCCTGGTTGTGCGGGGCCCACTTGGTGGGGCCGTCCGCGCCGAGGACCGTGCGTCCGCTGGCGCCGTCGTAGGTGGTGTCGGGGCCGATGGGTTTTCCGCCGCGTGTCCTGGCGCGGTGGTGGACGGCGGAGGCGTAGACGATGGGCTTGAAGGTGGAGCCGGCCTGGTAGTCGCGGCGGGTGGCGTTGTTGACGTACCGCTGGGTGTAGTCGATGCCGCCGTACATCGCGACGACCTCGCCGGTGCGGGGTTCGACGGAGGAGGCTCCGGCGCGGACGTAGGAGTCCTCTTCGCGTTCGTCGCCGAGTTTGGACAGGAGTTCCTTCTCGACGGCCTTGACCAGGGCATCCTGTTTCTCGCGGTCGAGGGTGGTGGTGATCCGCAGGCCGCCCTTGGCCAGTTCCTGCTCGTCGAGGATGCCGTTCTCGGTGAGGTGGGTGTTGACGGCTTCGACGAGGTAGCCGCGCTGGCCGGCCAGGGCCGAGGGGCGCTTGGGGTCGCGGGGTTCGGGGAAGGCCATGGTGTCGCGTTCGCGGGGTTCGAGCCAGCCTTCCTCGACCATGCCGTTCAGGACGTACTTCCAGCGGGCGAGGGCGCGTTCCCGGTTCTCGGGGTGGGCGGCGACGTCGTAGAGGTTGGGGGAGTTGAGGAGGGCGGCGAGGTAGGCGCCTTCCGCGGTGGTCAGGTCGGAGGCGTGCTTGTCGTAGTAGGCCTGGGCGGCGGCCTGGATGCCGTAGGAGTTGCGGCCGAAGTAGCTGGTGTTGAGGTAGCCGGTCAGGATCTCGTCCTTGCTCACCCGGTTGTCGAGTTTGATGGCGATGAAGAGTTCCTTGCCCTTGCGGGTGAGGGTCTGCTCCTGGTCCAGGTAGTAGTTCTTGACGTACTGCTGGGTGATGGTGGATCCGGACTGCTTGCCCTTGCCCTGGAGCATGTTCCAGCCCGCGCGGATCATCGCGGTGACGTCGATGGCCGGCTGGTGGTAGAAGTCCCGGTCCTCGGCGGCGAGCACGGCGTGCCGGGTGGGTTCGGGGATGTCCTCGAGCCGGACGTTCTGGCGGTTGACGTCGCCGTCGCGGGCGAACTGCGTGCCGTCGGAGTAGAGGTAGACGTTGTTCTGGGCGGTGGCCGCGGAGTTGGGGTTGGGGATCTCCACGAGCACATAGCCGGTGATCAGTCCGCCTGTCGCGGCCACGGTGACCAGGACGGCGGCGCCCAGGATCCTCCGCTTGACGGGCGACCGGCGCGGGCCGGTGGCCGGCTGCTGCTTCCCGCTGCTGTTCGGCTCCTCGGGTTCCTCGCTCATGACCGCGGTCTCCTTGTCGGTATGGCTTGCCCACTCCTTTTTATGGCGGAATGATCCGTAGGACACTCTGGCGCCGTCCAATCCGGTGAGCGAGGGCAGTGGGCGTCCGCGGCGGTGCGCGGAACGCCGGCGGACGCGTGTGGGTGTGCCCGGTGAGGCCCGGCCGCCGGATTCCGGGCGCGTGCGGTGAGCGGAGCCTCACGCTCCGCCATCACCCGTGGGGGTGCCGGACAGCCGCAGGGGGGCGCTGTGAGCCGGTCCGGGCTGGTCCGGACCGTGGGAGCCGGGGATCCGGCGCCGGGGTCAGAGCCTGGCCGGTGAGGCGCCCCTGACATCGCCGCCGACGAACACGGCGCCGGCGGCCAGGACCACGACGGCCGCGAGCCCTGCCGGCAGGGCGTATCCCATGTTCTTGCTCACGGGCGGCAGCCTCGCTCGTACACGGAAGAGTCCCCCTCGGGCGGCGCGGGCCCAGGTGTGCGAAGTGGTCGGCGCCTCCTCCGTGATCCCATGGCGGCCGGAGTGGCCCCGCCGGATGGCCCGGCCTGTTACGTGATCGGTGAAAGGGCGTGAGGCGGCCGGGCTCTGCGGGCGGGCGGGTTCGCGGTGCGGGCCGCGGGCGGTGCGTTCGGCGTTCCGCCGGCGGTACCTTGCGACAATTGCGGCCGGGACGGCGCGGACGGGTGGAGACGATGGAGCGGACGACGACGGACGGGAAGAACGCCGGGGACTTCGGAGGCGGGCGGACCGCGGACTCCCGGCAGCCGGCCGGGGCGGTGTTCAGCCCGGTGGCCTTCACGGCCGCCGACGAGGAGAAGCGGCGCGGGGTGCGCCGGATGAAGGCCACCGCGACCGGTGCGCTGCTGCTGGCGGCGCTGGTGTTCGCGCTGGCCACCTGGGCGCAGCGGGCGGGGGCGGGGGCCTGGGCCGGTTATGTGGCGGCGGCGGCCGAGGCGGGCATGGTGGGTGCGCTGGCCGACTGGTTCGCGGTGACCGCGCTGTTCAGGCGGCCGATGGGGCTGCCGATCCCGCACACCGCGATCATTCCGAACAAGAAGGACCAACTGGGGCGCGGTCTGGGTGACTTCGTCGGTGACAACTTCCTCGCCGAGGGGGTGGTGCGGCGGAGGCTGCGTTCGGTGGGCATCGGCGGGCGGCTGGGTGCCTGGCTGGCCCGGCCGGAGAACGCCGACCGGGTGACGGCCGAGTTGTCCACCGCGCTGCGCGGGGCGCTGGCCGTACTGCGGGACAACGACGTGCAGGCGGTGGTGGGCGAGGCGATCACCCGGCGTGCCCACGCGCAGGAGATCGCGCCGAGCCTGGGCCGGATGCTGTCGCGGATCGTCGCCGACGGCGGTCATGCCCGGGTCGTGGATCTGGTGGTCTCGCGGGCCCATGACTGGCTGGTGTGGCACAGCGACTCGGTGATGGACGCGGTGGCGGGCGGGGCGCCGGGGTGGACGCCGCGTTTCGTGGACCGCAAGGTCGGCGAGCGCGTCTACCGGGAGCTGCTGCGCTTCGTCTCGGAGATGCGGGACATGCCCGACCACCCGGCGCGCGGGGCACTGGACCGCTTCCTGCGGGACTTCGCCGCCGACCTGCAGTCCGACGGCGAGACCCGGGCGCGGGTGGAGCGGCTGAAGTCGGAGATCCTGGACCGTGACGAGGTGCAGGAGCTGATCGCCTCGGCCTGGTCGGCGGTGCGGGCCATGGTGGTGGCGGCGGCCGGGGACGAGCGCAGCCAGCTGAGGCTGCGGGCGCGTGCCTCGCTGCTGTCGCTGGGCGCGCGACTGTCGGGGGACGGCGGGCTGCGGGGCAAGGTCGACGGCTGGATCGAGGGGGCGGCGGCGCATGTCGTCACCACCTACCGGAACGAGATCACCTCCCTGATCACCGAGACGGTCGAGAGCTGGGATGCCGGGCACACCTCCCGCAAGATCGAGGCGCACATCGGCCGCGACCTGCAGTTCATCAGGATCAACGGCACGGTGGTGGGAGCGCTGGCGGGCCTGGCGATCCACACCGTCGCCCATGCGCTGGGCGGCTGAGGCCGGGCCCGCCACCGCGTCGGCCGAGCCGCCCGTCAGCCGAGCCGTACGGTGCGACCCTCGGCCGCCGAGGTGCGGGCCGCTTCCAGCACCCGCAGTGCGCCGGCCGCCTCCCGCGCGGTGACCGGGGGTTCGCCTCCCTCGCGCAGGGCGGCGGCGACGGCGGCGTAGTACGCGGGGTAGTCGCCGTCGCGGGAGGGCACGGGCCGCACGTCGTCCGCCGCGCCCAGGGTGCCCCATGCGGACTCCGCCTCCGAGCCCCACGGCTCGCCCGGTGTGGGGCGGGCGCCGGCGCGCAGGGCGTCCTCCTGGGGGTCGAGGCCGTACTTGACGTAGGCGGCTCGGCTGCCCAGGACCCGGAAGCGGGGGCCGAGGGCGGCGGCGGTGGAGCTGACCCACAGGTGGGAGCGGGTGCCCGAGGCATGGCGCAGGGCGATGAAGGTGTCGTCGTCGGCCTCGGCGCCGGGGCGGCGCGCATCGGACTCGGCGTGGACGGAGACCGCCGGGCCGAAGAGGGTGAGCGCCTGGTCCACCACGTGGCTGCCCAGGTCGTACAGCAGGCCGCCGAGCTCGGCGGGGTCGCCGGACTCGCGCCAGCCGCCCTTGAGGCCGGGGCGCCACCGTTCGAAGCGGGACTCGAAGCGCCACACCTCGCCCAGCGCGCCCTCGGCCAGCAGGTCGCGCAGGGTGAGGAAGTCGCCGTCCCAGCGGCGGTTCTGGAAGACCGACAGCAGCAGTCCGCGGCGCTCGGCGAGGTCGGCCAGCGCCTCGGCCTCGTCGGCGCCGGCGGCCAGCGGCTTGTCGACGACGACGGCCAGTCCGGCCTCCAGGGCCCGGGTGGCCAGCTCGACGTGGGTGCGGTTGGGGGAGGCGACGACGACGAGGTCGAGCTCGCCGGCGCGCGCGAACAGCTCGTCGGCGCCGGCGGCGGTGCGCAGTTCCTCGCCGTGCTCGGCGCGGGCCTGCCGCTGCCTTTCGGGGGAGGAGGTGACGACGGTGTCCAGTACGAGCCCGTCGGTGGCGGCGATCAGCGGCGCGTGGAAGACGGAGCCGGCCAGACCGTAGCCGATCAGTCCGACGCGCAGGGGGTTGGGGACCGGGGAGGCGGCGTTCATGGCGCCCACTTTGGCAACGCCGTTGCCAAAGTGCAAGCGGACGTGAGAATGGACCCGTGACCCCCCTCTCCCCCCGCTTCCGCGCCGGTGCCGCCCCCGGCACGACTTCCTTTCCGGCCGCCGCGAACCCGCCGGCCCCGCGCGGCCGCAACGCGGCGCTCGTCCTGGACCTGCTGCGCGCGGCGGGCGAGGCGGGTGCGAGCAGGTCGGAACTGGCCCAGGCCGCGGGGCTGACGCCGCAGGCCGTCAGCAAGATCACCGCCCGGTTGCGGGACGCGGGCCTGGTGGCGCAGGCGGGGCGGCGTCCGTCCACCGGAGGCAAGCCGCGCACCCTGTGGCGCCTGGTGCGCGACGCGCGCCACGCGGTGGGCCTGCACCTGGACCGCGACGAGGTCACCGCCGTCCTGGTGGACCTGCCGGGCGGCGCTGTCGCGGTCCACCGGGCCCCCTTCGACCTGGGCGCGCCCCGCGAGGCGGTGCTGGACGCGGCGGCCGGAGCGGTGCGCGC
>NZ_JAJFAU010000065.1:16324-25460 GCF_022614595.1 Streptomyces sp. CNQ085 | reverse complement strand
CACCGGACCCTGGGACTCCGGTCAGCGTACGGCCGAGCGGGTCCGCGCCGCCTCCTGGGACCGCCGCGGCGGCGCGGACCACACCGGAGCGGGCCCCGCGGGCGGTCTCTCCCCGGCGCCCAGTGCCGCCGAGGTGCTCACCGCGCTGGGCCCCGCGCCCGCCGGGGCGGGCGCCGAGGAGGACCGGGGCGGCCGGGCGGAGCGGGCCGTGCCGAGCCCGGGCGAGGCGCCCGCCCCCGCCGCACTCGCCGACGCCCTCCAGCCGCTGCTGGAGGACGGGACCCTGGGCACGCTCCGCACCGCCTCGGTGATGGACGTGACCACCGGCCGGGAGCTGTACGCCGCCAGGGCCGGCCGGGGCGTCACACCCGCCTCCACCGTCAAGATCGCCACGGGGGTCGCCGCGCTGTCGGCCCTCGGGCCGGACCACCGCATCCCCACCCGGGTGGTGTGGGACGCGGACGGGAAGCGGGTCCTCCTGGTCGGCGGCGGCGACCCCACGGTCACCCCCGCCGCGCTGCGACGGCTGGCCGACACCACCGCCCGGAAGCTGCGGGAGCGCGGCGTGGAACGGGCGGAACCGGCCTACGACACCTCGCTCTACTCCGGACCCGCCCGCCATCCGATCGGGCCGAACGAGAACATCGCGCCGGTCAGCGCGCTGATGGTGAACGAGGGCCGCCTCGACGACAGCACCCGAGGGCCCGCCCCCCGCTCGGACGACCCGGCACGGGACGCAGCCGAGGTCTTCACCGACCGCCTGCGCGAGCGCGGTGTCGACGTCGGGCACCCGGGAAGCCCCGGGCGTGCCCGCGAAGCGCCCGAGGGCGCCGAGGAGCTGGCCGTCCACCGCTCCGCGCCGCTGGCGGAACTGGTCGAGCGGATGCTGCTCCACAGCGACAACGACATCGCCGAGGCCCTCTTCCGGCAGACCGCCGTGGCACACGGGGAGCCCGTGAGCTTCTCCGGCGCCGGACGCGCGGTGCGCGCACAGCTGGCCGGACACGGCCGGGCGCTGCCGCTGAAGGGCGCCCGCTTCGCCGACGGCAGCGGGCTCGACCGGTCCGGCCGGATCTCCGCCGGCCTGCTGGCCCGCCTACTGGTCCTGGCGGCCGACCCCGCCCACCCCGAGCTGCGTCCCGTGCTGACGGGACTGCCCGTGGCCCGCTTCAACGGCACACTCGGCGGTCGCTACGACGACGAGGCGACCCGTAACGGCGCGGGGCTGGTCCGCGCCAAGACCGGCACCCTGACCGGGATCAACACCCTGGCGGGCACGGTCGTGGACGCCGACGGCAGACTCCTGGCCTTCGCGTTCACGGCCTCGGGCACCACCGACCGCCAGGGCGCCCACGAGGCCCTGGACCGCCTCGCCGCCACCCTGGCCAACTGCGGCTGCCGCTGACCGGGCAGGCGTGAAGGGCCGTCCCCGCGGGCACTCCTGCCCGGGCGCCCGTCCGCTCCCGTTCGGGCGCACCGGCACGTACGGTGAAGTCATGACGAGCCTCGGTGGTGTGGAGATGGTCGACTGGAATCTCGCGGTGGCGACCGCGACCCGGCTCGTGAGGCCCGGGCCCGAAGTGAGCCGTGAGGAGGCGCGGGAGGCCGTCGCCGAGCTGCGGCGGCACGCCTCGGCGGCCGAGGAGCACGTGCGCGGCTTCACGCGGATGGCTCCCGACGGCGCCGCGGACACCCCCGTGCTCGTCGTGGACCGGCCCGGCTGGATCCGGGCCAACGTGGCGGGCTTCCGCGAGCTGCTGTCGCCCCTGCTGGACAAGATGCGGGCGAGGCGCGACGGCGGCCCCGGCAACGCGGTGCTCGGCGCGGTCGGCGGCAAGGTGACCGGTGTCGAGGTCGGGATGCTGCTGTCCTTCATGGCCTCACGCGTCCTGGGCCAGTACGAGACCTTCGCCCCACCCACCCGCGATCTGCCGGGTGCTCCGGGCGAGGGCGGTGGACGGCTGCTGCTGGTCGCGCCGAACATCGTGCACGTCGAGCGCGAACTGGACGTCGACCCGCACGACTTCCGGCTGTGGGTGTGCCTGCACGAGGAGACCCACCGCACCCAGTTCTCCGCCGTGCCGTGGCTGCGGGACCACATCGAGGGGGAGATCCACGCCTTCCTCGGAGAGACCGACATGGAGCCCTCCGCGCTGCTGGAGCGGCTGCGCGAGGCGTTCCAGTCGCTGGCCGGGAGCGGCCGTCCGGAAGCCGGGGACGACGGGGAGCAGGAGGGAGGACGCAGCCTCGTCGAGCTGGTGCAGACCCCGGCGCAGCGCGAGGTCCTCGGCCGCATCACCGCCGTGATGTCGCTGTTGGAGGGGCACGCGGACTACGTGATGGACGGTGTCGGGCCCCAGGTGGTCCCGTCGGTCGCGGAGATCCGCGAGAAGTTCCAGAAGCGCCGCGCGGCCGGCGCGGGCCGTCTTGACCAGGCGCTGCGCAAGTTTCTGGGCCTCGACGCCAAGCTGCGGCAGTACCGCGACGGCGAGCGGTTCGTGCGGGCGGTGGTGGACGAGGTCGGTATGGACGGCTTCAACCGCGTGTGGACATCCCCCAACACACTGCCCACCAGGACGGAGATCGCCGCTCCGTCGGAGTGGATCGCGAGGGTGCACCGGAAAGCGGACTGATGACCGCCGAACGCCGAGACATTCACTCTTGCGAGGGACCGTGGCCGGTCGGCGCGCGTGCGATGCTCAGGGATACGGCTCTTCTCTGTCACCATCGAAGCACCCAGCGTAGTCATCGACTGCGCGGCCACGACTCCCCGAGGAAGTGAACGGACATGGGTCCCCACCCCGCGGTCGCCGCGATACGCCTGGCGGTTCGCCGCATCCTCCGCGACGTGCTCCAGGACGCTCCCGCCGGCCCCCGGGCCCCCGTCGGCCCCTCCGCCTCGCACCGGCGCCCTCCGCTCGTACTCGTCGCCTGCTCCGGCGGCGCCGACTCGATGGCGCTCGCCTCCGCCCTCGCCTTCGAGGCCCCCCGTCTCGGCCTGCGGGCCGGGGGCCTCACCGTCGATCACGGCCTGCAGCCCGGCTCCGGCGACCGGGCCCGGGAGGTCGTCTCCCGTCTCACCGAACTCTCCCTCGAACCGGCCGAGGCCCTCACCGTGGCCGTCGGCCGCGACGGCGGTCCCGAGGCCGCCGCCCGCACCGCCCGCTACACCGCCCTCGACGAGGCCGCCGACCGCCTCGGCGCCGTCGCGGTCCTCCTCGGCCACACCCGCGACGACCAGGCCGAGACGGTGCTGCTCGGCCTGGCCCGGGGCTCCGGCGCCCGCTCGCTCTCCGGAATGGCCGCCGTCTCCGGCTCGCCGGCCGGCCGTGACGGTATCCGGCACCGCTATCTGAGGCCGTTCCTAGGCGTGGACCGGCAGATCACGCGCAAGGCGTGCATGGTGCAGTCGCTGCCGGTCTGGGACGACCCGCACAACGCCGATCCGGCCTTCACCCGCTCCCGGGTGCGTCACGACGCCCTGCCGGCCCTGGAGAAGGCGCTCGGCAGGGGTGTGGTCGAGGCCCTGGCCCGCACCGCGCAGCTCTCGCGGGACGACGCCGACGCCCTCGACGCCTGGGCCCGCGAGGCCGAACGGAAGGTCCGCGCGGAGCTTCCGCACTCCCCGCCGTCCTCGCGCTCCCTGCCGTCCCGGGCGCCCCGGGGGGAGGGCGGCGGAGGCGGCGACACCGGCGACGCCGTGAATGTCACGGATCTCACGGGGAGGTCCGGATCGGCCCTCGACATCGCTGGGCTCGGCGCCCTGCCGCCCGCCGTCCGCCGGCGCGTGCTGCGCCGTGCGGCGGTCGCGGCCGGTTCCCCGGCGGGCTCGCTGTTCGCCCGCCACATCGAGGAGGTGGACCGGCTGGTCACCGGCTGGCACGGTCAGCGGGCCATCAGCCTGCCGGGCAGGGTGGCCGCCCGACGGCAGGGTGGCACACTGGTCATCCGGCAAGTGTGATCCCCGACCGAGAGCAGCAGGGTGGACGACAAGGACATGGGCGCCGACCTCAAGTCGGTGCTCATCACCAAGGAAGAGATCGACGCGAAGCTGGCCGAGCTGGCGGAGGCGATCGACGCGGAGTACGAGGGCGAGGACCTGCTCCTGGTCGGGGTCCTCAAGGGCGCGGTGATGGTCATGGCGGACCTCGCCCGTGCTCTGTCCTCACCGGTCACCATGGACTGGATGGCGGTGTCGTCCTACGGCGCGGGCACCCAGTCCTCCGGTGTGGTCCGCATCCTCAAGGACCTGGACACCGACATCAAGGGGCGGCACGTCCTGATCGTCGAGGACATCATCGACTCCGGCCTGACGCTGTCCTGGCTGCTGTCGAACCTCGGCTCGCGCGAGCCCGCCTCGCTGAACGTCTGCACCCTGCTGCGCAAGCCGGAGGCGGCGAAGGTGGCGATCGACGTGAAGTGGGCCGGCTTCGACATTCCCAACGAGTTCGTCGTCGGCTACGGGCTGGACTATGCGGAGAAGTACCGCAACCTGCCGTTCGTGGGGACGCTGGCACCGCACGTCTACGGAGGCTGAGGGGCCCGGGCGGACCCGGTGCGCCGTCCGGGAACGTTCGGGGGGTCCCCCGGCGTTGAAACCGGCGGACGGGGATGTTCCCCGTCCGTCGGCGGCGCCCGCCTCGGCAGTGCTTCGGGCCGTGATCCTGGGGTACCGTCCGAAGGTCGGTCCGTCGGGGCAATCCGTTCGCAGGCCGAGCAAGCCGGAGTAATACACCGTACGCACAGGCGATCTCACCCGAGGTCGCGGTGCCTCACTGTGGCAGGAGGGACGGGGCGCGTGCCGCCCCGTGTGGATGGACGTGAAGCGCTACTTCCGTGGTCCCGTCATGTGGATCGTGCTGGCCGCCCTCGCCGTGGTCGTGTTGATGAACGTCGTCGGCTCGTCCGGCGGCTACAAGACGGTGGACACCGGCCAGGTCGTGCAGGCGATCAACGAGAACAAGGTCAGGTCCGCCGAGCTGACGACCGGCGATGAGCAGACCGTCAAGGTCGAGCTCACCGAGGGCACGACGATCGAGGACAGCGACAAGATCAAGGCCAGCTACATCGACGACCAGGGCGTCGACCTGGCCAAGCAGTTGCAGTCCAAGTACCAGGACGGGCAGATCGAGGACGGTTACACCGTCTCGCCGCAGAAGCAGAACCCGTTCCTCGGGATGCTGCTCTCGCTGCTGCCGTTCGTGCTGATCGTGATCGTCTTCCTGTTCCTGATGAACCAGATGCAGGGCGGCGGCTCCCGGGTGATGAACTTCGGGAAGTCCAAGGCGAAGCTGATCACCAAGGACACCCCCAAGACGACCTTCGTGGACGTCGCCGGCTCGGACGAGGCGGTCGAGGAGCTCCACGAGATCAAGGAGTTCCTCCAGGAGCCCGCCAAGTTCCAGGCCGTCGGCGCGAAGATCCCCAAGGGCGTGCTGCTCTACGGCCCGCCCGGCACCGGCAAGACGCTGCTCGCACGCGCCGTCGCGGGCGAGGCGGGCGTCCCGTTCTACTCGATCTCCGGCTCCGACTTCGTCGAGATGTTCGTCGGCGTCGGCGCCTCGCGGGTGCGTGACCTGTTCGAGCAGGCCAAGGCGAACGCCCCGGCGATCGTCTTCGTCGACGAGATCGACGCCGTCGGCCGCCACCGCGGCGCCGGCATGGGCGGCGGCCACGACGAGCGCGAGCAGACGCTGAACCAGCTGCTGGTCGAGATGGACGGCTTCGACGTCAAGGGCGGCGTCATCCTGATCGCCGCCACCAACCGCCCGGACATCCTCGACCCGGCGCTGCTGCGCCCGGGCCGTTTCGACCGGCAGATCGCCGTGGACCGCCCCGACATGCAGGGCCGCCTGGAGATCCTCAAGGTGCACGCCAAGGGCAAGCCGATGGAGCCCGACGTGGACCTGTCCGCGGTCGCCCGCCGCACTCCCGGCTTCACCGGCGCGGACCTGTCCAACGTGCTCAACGAGGCCGCGCTGCTCACCGCGCGCAGCGACAAGAAGCTGATCGACAACCACTTCCTGGACGAGGCGATCGACCGCGTCGTGGCCGGACCGCAGAAGCGGACCCGGATCATGAGCGACAAGGAGAAGAAGATCACCGCGTACCACGAGGGCGGTCACGCCCTGGTCGCGGCGGCCTCACCGAACTCCGACCCCGTCCACAAGATCACCATCCTCTCCCGCGGCCGGGCGCTGGGCTACACAATGGTCCTGCCCGACGAGGACAAGTACTCCACCACGCGCAACGAGATGCTCGACCAGCTCGCGTACATGCTGGGCGGGCGCGCGGCCGAGGAGCTTGTCTTCCACGACCCGACCACCGGCGCCGCCAACGACATCGAGAAGGCGACCGCCACGGCCCGTGCCATGGTCACGCAGTACGGCATGACCGAGCGGCTGGGTGCGATCAAGTTCGGCTCCGACAACTCCGAGCCCTTCCTGGGCAAGGAGATGGGCCACCAGCGCGACTACTCCGAGGAGGTCGCCGGGCTGGTGGACGAGGAGGTCAAGAAGCTGATCGAGACCGCCCACAACGAGGCGTGGGAGATCCTCGTCGAGAACCGGGACGTCCTGGACAACCTGGTGCTGGCCCTCCTGGAGAAGGAGACCCTCGGCAAGGAGGAGATCGCCGAGATCTTCCGGCCGATCGTCAAGCGCCCGCCGCGCCCGGCCTGGACGGGCTCCGCACGCCGGATGCCCTCAACCCGCCCGCCGGTCTCCACCCCCAAGGAGCTGGCCCTGACCAATGGCAGGCAGCCCGGCCAGGAGAAGGGCAAGGAGATCGGCCCGACGGACACCGCGCTCTCCAAGGAGACCCGCCTGCCGTCCGACGAGCCCAGGCCGGAGAACTGACCGAGGCTCCCGCTCAGGCGCCGGCCCCCGGGCCGGTGGCGGGGAGCCCCAGGAATGCCCGCCGCGCCCCTCCGGTTGACTACCGGAGGGGCGCGGCGGGACTACCGGAGGGGCGCGGCTTTTCGCCACCGCAATCGAGAAAGAGGACCACATGATCGACCCGGTGACGCTGGAGGGCGAGGGCTCCGTCGGAGAGTTCGACGAGAAGCGTGCCGAGAACGCCATACGGGAACTGCTCATCGCGGTCGGCGAGGACCCCGACCGCGAGGGCCTGCGCGAGACCCCGGCCCGGGTGGCCCGGGCGTACCGGGAGATATTCGCGGGACTGCGGCAGCGGCCCGAGGACGTGCTGACCACCACCTTCGACCTCGGCCACGACGAGATGGTGCTGGTCAAGGACATCGAGTTGCTGTCCTCCTGCGAGCACCACCTGCTGCCCTTCCACGGAGTGGCGCACGTCGGCTACATCCCGGCCGACTCCGGCAAGATCACCGGCCTGTCGAAGCTTGCCCGGCTGGTGGAGGTCTTCGCCCGCCGTCCCCAGGTCCAGGAGCGTCTGACGACGCAGATCGCCGACTCGCTGATGGAGATCCTGGAGGCGCGCGGCGTGATCGTGGTGATCGAGTGCGAGCACATGTGCATGACGGTCCGCGGCGTTCGCAAGCCCGGCGCCAAGACCATCACCTCCGCGGTCCGCGGCCAGCTCCGTGACCCCGCCACCCGCGCCGAGGCGATGAGCCTGATCATGGCCCGCTGATCGCCCGCTGACCGTCGGCAGGCAGGGCGCCCGGTCACGTGCCGCCCGACGGGGCGGTGGCGGGGAGGCACCCACCGAACGCCTACGCTGGAGCGCATGAGTACCTTGCGCGTCCCCCGAGGGGAAGTGACCGGGCTGCCGGCATGGGACCGGTGCGCGGTCATGGGCGTGGTGAACGTCACGCCGGACTCCTTCTCCGACGGAGGCCGCTGGTTCGAGACCGGGGTCGCGGTCAAGCACGGTCTGGCCCTGGTCGCCGAGGGCGCCGACCTGATCGACGTGGGCGGCGAGTCCACCCGGCCCGGCGCGACCCGCGTGGACGAGGCGGAGGAGCTGCGCCGGGTGATCCCGGTGGTCCGCGAACTGGTCCGCGAGGGTGCGGTGATCAGTGTGGACACCATGCGGGCGTCCGTCGCCGAGCGGGCGGTGGAGGCCGGTGCCCGGCTGGTCAACGACGTCAGCGGCGGGCGCGCGGACCCGCGCATGGTCCCGATGGTCGCCACCGCCGATGTGCCGTACGTGGTGATGCACTGGCGCGGTCAGAGCATCGACATGAACGACCGTGCCGTCTACACCGACACCGTCACCGAGGTGATCGGCGAGCTGCGCGAGGCCGTGGACCGGGCGGTGGCCGGCGGGATCGCCCCCGAGCGGATCGTCGTCGATCCCGGGCTGGGCTTCGCCAAACAGGCCGCCCACGACCTGGCTCTGGTGGACGCCACCGCCCGGCTGCGCCGGGAGCTGGGACGGCCAGTGCTGGTCGCGGCCTCCCGGAAGCGGTTCCTGGGCCGGGTGCTGGCGGGCGACGGCGGCGAGACGCCGCCGGCCCGAGAACGGGACGCGGCCACCGCCGCGGTCTCGGCGCTCGTGGCGCGCGAGGGCGCCTGGGCGGTACGGGTGCACGAGGTGCGGGCGAGCGCGGACGCGGTCCGGGTGGCCCGGGCCCTGGAGGGAGCCAGGTGAGCGGAGAGGCCCGCACGGACGCCGAGGCCGTGGAGGCGGCCAACGCCGCGCTGTACGACGCGGTGGAGCGCGGCGATCTCGACGCCCTGGCCGACAGCTGGCTCGGCGGCGAGATCAGCGTCGTGCATCCTGGCTGGCCGGTGCTCACCGGACGCGACGAGGTGCTGCGTTCGTACGCGTTGATCATGGCCAACACCGAGTACATCCAGTTCTTCCTGACCGATGTCGAGGTCTCCGTGGCCGGTGACACCGCCCTGGTCACCTGTACCGAGAACATCCTCAGCGGTGGCCCCGCCGAGGAGGACGGCTCGGCCGGACCCCTGGTCGGCGGGCTGGTGGTCGCCACCAACGTCTTCCGCAGGGCGGAGGACGGCCGGTGGCGGGTGTGGGCCCACCACGGTTCCCCGGTCCTCGTCGAGGACGAGGACGAGGAGGGCGGGGACGAGAAGACCGACGGCGTCGACGGGGAGGGCGGGACGGTGCTCTGAGCACCAGTCTGAGAGAGTGGCCCTCGTGTCCGGTGGGACGGACGCCGGCCGAAACCGGCACCCGTCCCACC
>NZ_JAJFAU010000065.1:12314-16314 GCF_022614595.1 Streptomyces sp. CNQ085 | reverse complement strand
GAGGGCGCGGGGCGGCAGGCCACCGGCCCGCCGCCGCATCCGTACGACCGACGGGAGTGAGAGCGCGTGGACCGTGTCGCGTTGCGCGGACTGAGGATCCGCGGGCATCACGGGGTGTTCGAGGGGGAACGAAAGCAGGGACAGACCTTCGTGGTGGACCTGGCGATGGGCCTGGACACCCGCCCCGCGGCCGCCGGGGACGACCTCGCGCAGACGGTGCACTACGGCATCGTCGCCGAGGAGGTCGCCGCGATCGTCGGGGGCGAGCCTGTCGACCTGATCGAGACCCTCGCCCAGCGGATCGCCGACCAGTGCCTGACGCACGGCGCGGTGCGCGAGGTGGAGGTCACCGTCCACAAGCCCGAGGCCCCCGTCACCGTCCCCTTCGACGACGTGACCATCACCATCAAGCGGAGCCGCGCATGACGCCGAACAGCGACCCGACCGTACAGCCGGTGCCCGCCTCGGTGGTGCACCAGGTGGACGCGGCCGATGTGACCCTGCACAACCCCAAGCGTGCCGTCCTCTCGCTCGGGAGCAACCTGGGCAACCGCATGGAGACGCTCCAGGGAGCGGTCGACGCGCTGGAGGAGACTCCGGGGGTGCGGGTCAAGGCCGTCTCACCGGTGTACGAGACCGAGCCGTGGGGCGTGGAGCCGGGCAGCCAGCCCTCCTACCTCAACGCCGTCGTCCTGCTCAAGACCACTCTGCCGCCCGGTTCACTGCTGGAGCGGGCCCACGCCATCGAGGAGGCCTACGCGCGGACCCGCGACGAACACTGGGGCCCGCGGACGATCGACGTGGACATCGTGGCGTACCAGGACGTCGTCTCCGACGACCCGGAGCTGACCCTGCCGCACCCCCGGTGCCATGAACGCGCCTTCGTGCTGGCGCCGTGGCACGACGTGGACCCCGAGGCCGAGGTCCACGGGCACGGCCCGGTGGCGGACCTCCTCGGCACCGTGGGCCGGGAGGGCGTGGCGCGCCGGGAGGACCTGGAACTGAGCCTGCCGGAGTGACCGGCCGCGGTGCGGCCGTGCCCGTCGGCCCGGCTCCGGTGGTCCGGCTCCGGGAGTGTGGACGGCTCCGTACGGGCACGGTTCTTCGACGGCTTCGACGATGCCGTTCGGGCGACGCCGCCCCGAGGGGGCGCCGAGTGACGTGGGGAGTCCCGTGAGGGAACTACGTATCAGGACGCTGGCCGGCATCTTCGCGCTCGCGCTGGTGCTGTCCTGGGCAGGGGCGCGGATGTGGGACGCGCTGGGCACTCTGCCCGCCGTACCCGTCGCGGCCCCGATCGTGCTCGCGGTGATCGCCACCGTACTGACCGCCACCGCGCTGTCCATCCGTGCCCGGCTGCGTGCCCAGCGCGAGCGGCGGCCCGGCGCGAAGGGCGTGGAGCCGATGATGGCCGCCCGAGCTGTGGTCCTGGGACAGGCCAGCGCGCTGGTGGCCGCCCTGGCGGCGGGGGCGTACGGTGGCACGGGCGTCTACCTGCTCTTCGGCGCCATGGACGTGCCCGCCCGCCGGGACCAGGCGGTCTACGCGGGCCTGTCGGTGCTGGCGGGCGTGGCGGTGGTGGTGGCGGCCGTCTTCCTGCAGCGGGTGTGCAGGCTTCCGGACGACGACGAGGAGCCACCGCCCCCGGCCGCCGAGACGGTCTGAGCCGTACCGCCCGTCCCCCGGCCCGCACCGGCTCCCGCCGGCAGGGCCGTCCGGGGCCGTCCGGGGTCGGCCGCGCGGGCCAGGAGCGGTAGGGGGAACGGGGATGGACGAGGACGGGTACGCGGGGCTGCCGGCGGTGGCGTCGGCCCGGGCCGTGGCACGGCGTGAGGTGTCCGCGGCCGAGGTGGTGGAGGCGGCACTGGCCCGGCTCGCCCGGCTGCCGCTCACCCCGGTCATGCCTAACCGCCCCCACGGTCACGACGGTCCGGGCGATCGGTACAGCACGGCACTGACCTGGTCCTTCAATCTCAGCGGTCACCCGGTGGTCGGCGTCCCGGCGGGTTTCACCGGCGGCGGCTGCCCGGCCGGGCTCCAGATCGTGGCCGCCAGGGGAGGGGAGGCGCTGCTCGCCTCGGTGGCGCATGCGGCCGGGGGCGCGGGTCTGGTGGTACGGGCGCCCGGCGGAGAGGGATGACCCGCCCGCCGGGCGGCTCCGTCACCGGGGAGCGCGCCGCCGCAGCGCCCGGAGCGTCGAGCCGGCGGCGAGGCCGTACACCAGGTGCGGCACGATGTCCGACAACCAGGCGGAGCGGCTCCAGGAGCGGGGATCGGTGACGCCGAGCACCGTGGCGGACACGTCACTGCCCGCCATGGCGGCGGCCCCGAGCAGTGGCGCGGTCACCGACACGGGCGGCGTCCGCCGCCGTCCGCTCACCAGTGCGTAGGCCGCGGTGACGCCGAGGCCGGTGACGAAGCCCAGCAGAGCCCCGGCCGCCGCCTTGCGGTTCGACGCCTCCTCGTCCTCGCCCAGCCCGACGCCCGTACGCTCGGCGAGCCGGTCTACGACATCGGAGGGCACGGAGCTGGCCGGCCGTGCCCGCAGCAGCATGTCCCCGTAGGTCGTGATGTTGAGGGCGGCCGTGCCGACCGATCCGGCCACCAGTCCCTGGGTCAGCGGACGCATCGCGGTCTCCTTCCGTCGGGCCGCCACGGGTACCCCCCCGGGCCCGCCGCCATGTCAGCTGGGCACGGCCAGCAGCAGGGCGAAACGCTCCCGGGCGTCGGTCCACCAGCGGGTCACCGCGAAGCCGTGCCGCCGCAGTTCGTCGGTCAGCCCGGCGCGGCGGAACTTCACCGAGATCTCCGTGCGCACCTCCTCCCCCTGTGCGAAAGGGATCTCCACGCCGAGTGCCGGCAGGGACACGGTTTGCCCGGTCCGTGCCCGCAGCCGCATCTCCACGCGTTCCTCCTCCCGGTTCCACAGGGCCAGGTGGTCGAAGGCCCTCGGGTCGAAGCCGGCGCCCAACTCGCGGTTGAGCACCAGCAGCACGTTCTTGTTGAACTCCGCCGTGATCCCCTGCGCGTCGTCGTAGGCACGCACCAGGACATCCTCGCCCTTGACCAGATCCGCGCCGAGCAGAAGGGTGTCCTCCGTGCCGAGGGAGGAGCGCAGCCGGTCGTAAAAGCCGGCGCGCTCCGCCGTGCCGAGGTTGCCCAGGGTGCCGCCCAGGAAGGCGACCAGCCGCGGGCCGGGACCGGTCGGCAGGCACAGGCGGTCGCCGAAGTCGGCGAGGGTGGCCGCGATGCGCAGTCCGGGGTACTCGTGGCACAGCGCCTGGCCCGCCGCGGACAGGGCGGACTCGCTGACATCGATGGGCGCGTAGCCCTCCAGAGTCCCGCGGCGCAGGAGCGCGTCGATGAGCAGGCGGGTCTTGTCGGAGGATCCAGAGCCGAGCTCCACCAGGGTGCGGGCGCCGGTGAGGTCCGCGACCTCGGCCGCGCGCAGCCCCAGGATCTCCCGTTCGGCACGGGTCGGGTAGTACTCGGGCAGCCGGGTGATCTCTTCGAACAGCTTGCTGCCGCGGGCGTCGTAGAACCACCTGGGCGGCAGCGTCCTGGGGGGCGAGGTCAGTCCGGCGAGGACATCGGCGCGCAGCGAGTCGGCGAGGTGGCGCTCCGGAAGCCGCCGGTCGAGGGTGAACCGGGAGGTCATGAGGAAGGCATCCTCTCGGGTGCGGGCGGGGAGGGGCGGGGAGCGGGGGCGGCCGGCAGAGGGGTGACCTCGACGGTCTCCGCCGTGGCTCGCAGCAGGGAGTGCTCGGGCACCTCCAGCCAGCCGTCCCCGCCGGGGGGCTCCGCATCCGAGGGCTCGGACGCGACGAGGAAGGCGCCGGGCGCCGCGCGGTACCACAGGGTGTCGCCGCAGCGGGTCGCGGTGATGTTCCGGCCGTCGGTGAGGAGCAGGTTGGCCCGTGCGTCCGGGCACGCCCGCACGGTCCGCACGGCGACGTCGGCCAGCGCGGCGCCTGCGGACCTCCCGGCCCGCAGGCGGCGC
>NZ_JAJFAU010000065.1:8689-12304 GCF_022614595.1 Streptomyces sp. CNQ085 | reverse complement strand
GGGCGACCACGGCTGCGAGTACATGACCGGGGGCACGGCCCTCCCGGCCCGCAGGCGGCGCAGCACCAGTGACCACAGCAGTGCCGAATCACAGCGGGACTCCATCGACAGCAGGTCGCCGGGCGACAGATCCCCCGTGAGTCCGGCCGGTGCGCGGGACCAGTCGGGGACGGCGCCGTTGTGGCTGAACAGCCACCGCCCGTCCCGGTACGGCGCCGCCGCCGACTCGTCCTGGGTGGTGCCCGGTGTGGCCGAGCGGACCGCCGCCAGCACCGCGCCACTGCGCACGGTGCGGACCAGGTCGGGCAGGTTGCCGTCGGCCCACACCGGTACCGCGCGTCGGTAGCGGGCGGGCGGTGTCCCGTCATCCGGGTACCAGCCGATGCCGAAACCGTCGGCGTTGACGGTGCCGTACCGCTGTCTGCGAGGGGCCCAGGACTGGGTGTAGAGGCCCCCGGGCGGGTCGACCAGCAGCTCGCGCAGACTCAGCGGAGGGCCCAGATAGGCCAGGTGGCGGCACATCTACCGGCCTCCGTTCTCCGCGGGGGCGGCATCCCGGGCGGTGCGGAAACCGCAGAAGATCTGCCGCCGGACGGGGAGGTCCCAGTTGCGGAAGGTGCCGCGGCAGGCGACCGGGTGCGCGGCGAAGGAGCCACCGCGCAGCACCTTGTACCCGGCAGATCCACCCGGGCCGCCGGGGAAGAACACCGCGGAGTACTCCCGGTAGGGGAAGGCGGCGAAGCCGGGGTAGCCGGTGAAGTCGGAGGATGTCCACTCCCACACGTCGCCGAGCAGCTGCCGCGCCCCGCACGGCGCGGCCCCCGAGGGATACGCACCGGCCGGAGCGGGCCGCAGATGCCACTGGCCGAGATTGGCCAGCTCGGGGGTCGGCTCGGCATCCCCCCAGGGATGACGCAGCGAACGGCCGGTGGCCGGATCGTGGCGGGCGGCCTTCTCCCACTCGGCCTCGGTGGGCAGCCGGCGGCCCGCCCAACGGGCGTACGCGTCGGCCTCGTACCAGCACACGTGCATCACGGGCTCGTCGGGCGGCACCGGTTCGGTGCGGCCGAAGCGGCGGCGCAGCCAGACGCCGTCGCGGCGTTCCCAGAACAGCGGGGCGGACAGCCCCGCCTCCCGCCGGTACGTCCAGCCCTCCAAAGTCCACCAGCGGGGGTCGTCGTATCCGCCGTCGTCGATGAACTCCTGGTACGCGCCGCAGGTGACCGGGACGGTGTCCAGATAGAAGGCGGGCACGTCCACGGTGTGACCGGGCCGTTCGTTGTCCAGCGCCCAGGGATCGGCGGAGGTGCCCATGGTGAACGTGCCGCCGGGCACCAGTACCTCGCGCGGCAGGTCCGCGCCGCTGGCGGGAGCCGCCGGCGGCGCGGGGGCGTCGAGTACCGCGGGGCCCCGGCGCAGCTGGTGGGTGGCCAGCATCGTCTCGCAGTGCTGCTGCTCGTGCTGGGCGGTCATGCCGAAGACGAAGGCGTTCTCCAGCAGGGGCGAGCCCTCCAACGGGGACTCGGCCAGTACCCCCAGCACCCGCTCGCGCACCTCGGCGATGTAGCGCCGGGCCTCCGGCGGGCGCAGCAGGGGCAGCGCCGGGCGGTCGGCGCGGGGGTTGCGGAAGGCGTCGTAGAGCGGATCGAGGTCGGCGCGTAGCGGCTCCCGGCCGCCGACCGCGCGCAGCAGCCAGATCTCCTCCTGGTTGCCCACATGGGTCAGGTCCCAGACCAGCGGGGACATCAGGGGTGAATGCTGGGCCATCAGCTCCTCGTCGTCGAGGCAGTCGGTCAGGGCCAGTGTCCTGCGCCGCGCGGCCCCGAGTGCCTCCAGTGCCCGGGCCCGCACGTCGGTCCCGGGCGGGGAGGCGGCCTGGGCGGGGGCGGCGGTCGCCGTGGCGCCGGCGGGGCCGCCGTGGTCGTGTTTCATTTCGTCTCCTTCCGGTGTGCGGCCGCCGTGTTCCGGCGGACGGTGTCCAGCAGGTCGTCGGCGGGGCAGCGGTCGCGGTCCGCGTAGCGCTCGGCGAAGCGTTCCACGGCGTCGCGTACCCCGGCGGACACCCGGGCCCGGGCCAGGGCGGCCTCGGCGGCGGTGAAACAGGCCCGTACGGCCTTGCCCAGTTCCGGGGCGGCGGGGCCGAGCCGGGCCGCGCGCAGCCACACGGCCGTGGCGGGCGGTTCCCCGGGCGGGGCGAGGGACTCGGTGGCCGCGAGCGCGGCGTCGGCGGCGATGGGATCGTCCAGCAGGGCGGTGGCGACCGCGGTCGGTACGATCCAGCCGTCGCCGGGCTGGGCGTCGATCATCCGCAGTTCCAGCCAGCCACGCGGTCGGACGGGCGGGAACAGCGTGCTGAGGTGGTAGTCCAGGTCCCCGGTGGTGGGAGGCCGTTCCCCGCGCGGACCACGCAGCCAGGAGCGGAAGCTCAGCCCCGGCGGCGCCGTCCAGTCGGTACCGGAGCGGCGCAGGCACATCAGCTCCGCGTCCAGCGCGTAGCGGGCCCAGGCCGTACGGGGATCGCCGCCGCGTGGTGTGCGGGTGCGACCCGGGTCGAGGCGTGCCCAGACCGCCTGCCTGGTCGAGCGCCAGCCCGAGGGGCGACCCCGCCAGAACGGGGAGTTGGCGAAGGCCGCCACCAGCACCGGGCCGAGGCGGTGTGCCAGCTCCCAGCGGAGGCGGAAGCCCGAGGTGTCCGCGGTGTCGTCACCGGAGTCCAGGGACACCTGGACCGACGCGGTCCCGCACATCATCACCCGGCCCCACGGGCCCGAACGGGCGAAGAAGGACTCCATCGCCCGGTACCGGGGATGGTCCAGCACCCGGCCGAGCGGGCGGATGTCGTCCACACCGCGGCCGACGAGCCGCAGTCCGGACGACTCCACGGTCTGCCGCAGGACGTCCAGATCGGCCGCCACGGCCGTCAGACACTCGTTCAGGGAGTCGGCCGGGGCGGAGCTGAGTTCGAGCTGCCCGCCCGGCTCGTGGGTCAGCGCGCTCCCGCCCGGCAGGCCGCCGGGCGGCTCCAGCGGGGCCACGGCGCCGGTGAGGCGCTCGGCCGACAGGGCGCGTCGCGGGTCGTCCCGGTCGTGTACCAGCCACTCCAGTTCCACGCCGACGCGGCGGGGAGGACCGGTCCTGAAGCATCGCTCCGCGATCCGCGCCTCGGCGGCGTCCTCGGTCAGCCGTCCGCTCCCGCCGCTTTCGTCCGGTTCTCCGTACGCCATGGGGTCCTGCCTCCTCGGATGCGGCCGGTGCCGCGCGCAATAACCCTGCCGGTGCCGTCGGGGACGTCCGCCTTGCAAGGACGGGCAGACGGCTGTGGCGTGGCCGTCTGCTCGCTGTCCGCCCGTACCCGCGAGCGCGGTCCGGTAAGCCACGGCATTAGGTTGGGCTGCGAATACACAACGAATACGGACGGAGACCTCTCCGGAGGCGGCCCACAGGGTAAATTCCAGCCCATGCCACGAGGACGCCACCGCCATGCGCCGCCCCTTCACCGGATGCTCGCGCCGTCCGCCGTGGTGGCCGCCGCGCTCGTCAGCGCGGCGGTCTCATGGCTGGTCGGCGACGTGGGCGATCCGGAGGCGTTGACACTGCGCCTCCTGGCCGCGGGGC
>NZ_JAJFAU010000065.1:0-8679 GCF_022614595.1 Streptomyces sp. CNQ085 | reverse complement strand
AGATGGAGGTGTGGGCGCTGGAGGCATACGGCGCCGCGTACGCACTCCAGGAGCTGCTGACCATCAAGTCCGACGCCGTCACCGGGGCCGTACTGCTGCGGCGGTGGGACCGGGAGGCGGGCCGGCGGGTCGGCGAGGTCAGGGCGGCCAGGGCCACGGCCGAGTGGCGGGCCGAGGAACGCCAGGCCGAGCTGGAGAACGAGCTGGAGGAGTCGCTGGAGCTGCGCCGGAAGACGGAGGACACGCTCCGGAGCAAGCGCGCCGAGCTGGAGAGGCTGCGTACCGAGCACGCCGCGCTGCTGCGCCGGTACGCCACCGCCGAGACCGAACGGGCCAGCGCCCTGGAGGGGCGGCGGCAGCTCGTCCTGGAGACCGCCGGGCCCGCGAAGGAGCTCACCACCGGGGCCGCCGACCACCGCAGGGCATCCGGCGCGCCCACACCGCTGACCTACGTCCAGGCGGACGAGGCGCTCAGGCGGCTGCGGGCCAACGCCGCCCGCCAGCGGGAGCGGGAGGCCCCGGCCGTACCGGCTCCGGAGCCGGGGGCCCCCCGGCCGTCCCGGTCCGCGCCGCCGCGGCAGGACGGTACGGCGGCGGGGGCGCGGGAGCCGTACGGGCAGGGCTCCGGAAGCCGTGGTGGCGGCGCTCCCAGGCGCGGCGGATTCGACTTCTTCGGCACCCAGAGCGCCCGGCAGCGGCGCAGGACGCCCGGGACGCAGGGCCGTCCCGAGACCGACTCCCCCTCCGGCCGGGACCGCACCGGCGCCCCCGGTGACGCCCCGGACGGCGGCGCGGGGCCCGCCTCCGGCGCCGCACCCCGGACCGGTACCGGCCCCGCGGCCCGCGCCGCCTCGCCCGCAGTCGCGGGCAAGGTCATCGACCTGGGCGAGCCCGGCGACGAGGCCGGGGACGGCGGTGCGGACGCAGGCGGTACCCCGCGGTCGACGGGCCCGGTCAGGGGTCTGCGCCGTGCCCGGTCCGCCTGACCCGGCGGCCCGGTCCCGTCTCCCGGCCGTCCGGCGCGTCTACGTGAGCCAGCGCTCCGGGTGTGCCCCTCGGCGCCCGGTACGGGAGCGCTCCGCCTGGGCGGCCACCACCGCACGGGCCTCCCCCACCGCCCGCAGCCGGGCCGCGACCGTGCCGTTCGCACCGTGGTCGACGTGGATGTCCGCCAGTCCGAAGGCCCGCTCCCAGGGCCCCTGGGTGAGGCGGACGCTCTGCACCTTCGCGTGCGGGACCAGCGACAGCGTGCGGCACAGCAGCCCCTTGCGGGAGGCGAACACCGTCCGCGTCACCCCGTGGCCGTATCCCCGCCACCACAGCGGGACGACCCAGCGGGCCCGGCGCGGCACCGGGACCAGGGACGCCGCCGCCTCGTCCGGGTCGAGGCCGGGGAGCACCCGCGCCAGTACGCCCCGGGCCGTCTCACGGGTGGCGACCGGCAGCAGCAGGCCGCCCTCGTTGCCCCCGGCGGCCACGTCCAGCTCCACCCGGACCCAGCCGCGCCGCCGCCACAGCCACGGCTCGACGATCCGGACGGCCTGGACCCGGCCGGGCGGGACGGTGGCGTGGGCGCGGTCCAGCAGCCCGTGGTCCAGCCGTATCCCGTCCGGCGACTCGGCGACGACCCAGTCGAACTCGGTGAGGAAGCGGCCCACACCACTGCGCCACACACCGCTGAGCAGCGGCACCGCCACCGCCAGGGCGGGCCAGAGGCTGCCGCTCGTCCACCAGATCAGCCAGGGCACGGCCAGCGCCGCGGCCAGAGTGCCCCAGACGGTGCCCAGCAGCAGCAGCGAGACCACCAGCATCCGCGTGCCGACCCGCACCAGCTCCCGGGCGGGCGCCTCACCGGCCTCCGCGGCCGCCTCGGGCGCGATCCCCGCGGCCCGCGCCAGCAGCTCGGCGCGGAGCGCGACGGCGTCCCGCTCGCCCAGGAACGCCAGCTCGTCCTTCTTGTCCGTGCCGACCACGTCCAGCTTGAGCTTGGCCACGCCCACGACGCGGGCCAGCAGGGGACGCCCCACGTCGATCGCCTGGAGGCGGTCCAGCCGGATATGGGCCACGCGCCGGAACAGCAGGCCGGTGCGGATGCGCAGCTCCGTCTCGGTGACCGTGTAGCTCGTCATCCACCAGGACAGGAAGCCGTACGCGGCCGCCGCCGGCAGCAGCGCGAGGACCGCCAGCAGCCGGCCGGCCGTCAGGGACTCCACGCCCTGCCGGGCCCGCTCCGGGTCCTGCGCGGCGAAGGCGAACAGCGCGGCCAGCGGCGCCCACGCCCGCCGCCACGGGGTGACCGGGTGCAGCCGCCTGCCCTCGGGGCGCTGGAGCAGTGCCATCACAACCCCCTCGCGGCCAGGCCCGTCACAGCCCCGCCGAACGGGCCTCGCCCAGCTCGGTGAGCCGTTCGCGCAGCCGCTCGGCCTCCTCGGGGGCGAGGCCGGGTATGTGCGCGTCGGTCGTCGCCGCGGCGGTGTGCAGTTGCACCCGGGCCAGTCCGAAGTACCGCTCCAGCGGCCCCGAGGTGACCTCCACCAGCTGCATCCGGCCGTAGGGCACGACGGTCAGCCCGCGCCACACCACCCCGCGTTCGATCAGCAGGTCGTCGTCGCGCTCGGAGTACCGCCAGGAGTCCCAGTTGCGGGCGATCGCTCCCCATCCCCACAGCGCGACCGCCGCCGGCGCCGCGGCGAGGACGGCCCACCAGGGACCGGCGGCCAGCCACAGGACCGGCCCCAGCACCGCGACGAGCGCCGCGGACACGGCCGTCAGCAGCGTCCTGCGCATCCGCAGCAGCCCGTGCTCGACGCCGCGCCACCGTTCGGCACTCTCCGGCCCTCCGCTCCACCCGGCCTGCCCGGTCGGCCGGGTCTCCCCGTCGGACGGGCCCCCTGTCAGCTGACTCATACGGCAAGGGTAGGCGGCGGTGGTGACAGCGCGTATCCACCGTGGGGAGGAGAGGGAGAGGGGGGCGGTCCCCCGGACGGAGCTGCCAGACTGAGTGCCATGAGCGATCCCGGTACCACCGCCGAGCCCGCCGAGCGCCCCGAGCGCCCCGAGCCCGCCGGGGGCACGGCGGCCGTGACCACCGTCGGCGTCGGCGGCGCGGCGGAGAGCACCGACATGGTGCTCAACATCGGCCCGCAGCACCCCTCCACCCACGGCGTGCTACGGCTGAGGCTCGTACTGGACGGCGAACGGATCGGTTCGGCCGAGCCGGTGATCGGCTACATGCACCGCGGCGCGGAGAAGCTGTTCGAGGCGCGCGACTACCGGCAGATCATCGTCCTGGCCAACCGCCACGACTGGCTGTCGGCCTTCTCCAACGAGCTCGGCGTCGTCATGGCCGTCGAGCGGATGCTGGGCATGGAGGTCCCCGAGCGGGCCGTGTGGGCGCGCACCCTGCTGGCGGAGCTGAACCGGGTCCTCAACCACCTGATGTTCCTCGGCTCCTATCCGCTTGAGCTGGGCGCCATCACGCCCGTGTTCCACGCCTTCACCGAGCGCGAGGACCTCCAGCGCGTCATGGAGGAGGTCTCGGGCGGGCGCATCCACTACATGTTCAACCGGGTCGGCGGTCTCAAGGAGGACCTCCCGGCGGGCTGGCAGGGCCGCACCCGGCAGGCGGTCGCCGCCGTCCGCGCGGAGCTGGGCACCTACGACCGGCTCGTCCTCGGCAACGAGATCTTCCGCGGCCGCACCCGCGGCGTGGGCGTGCTCGCCCCCGAGACCGTCCACGCGTACGGGGTGAGCGGGCCCGTCGCCCGCGCCTCCGGCGTGGACTTCGACCTGCGCCGCGACGAGCCCTACCTGGCGTACGGGGACCTGGCGGACGTGCTGCGGGTCGTCACCCGCACCGAGGGGGACTGCCTGGCCCGCTTCGAGGTGCTGCTGGAGCAGACCCGCAACTCCCTCGATCTCGCCGACGCCTGTCTGGACCGCCTCGCCGGCCTGCCGCCCGGCCCGGTCAACCAGCGGCTGCCCAAGGTGCTCAAGGCCCCGGAGGGCGCCACCTACGCCTGGACGGAGAACCCGCTCGGCATCAACGGCTACTACCTGGTCTCCAAGGGGGAGAAGACCCCGTACCGGCTCAAGCTCCGCTCGGCCTCGTACAACAACGTCCAGGTGCTCTCCGAACTGCTGCCGGGCACGCTGGTGTCCGACATGGTGGCGATCCTGGGGTCGATGTTCTTCGTCGTCGGCGACATCGACAAGTGACGGACAGGGCAACGGAACCGCCGCCGGGCCCGGCGGGAGGCCCGCGACGCTGGCGCGAGGCCGCCGAGGAGGCGCTGTACGGTCCGGGGGGCTTCTTCGTACGCCACGCCCCCGCCGCCCATTTCCGCACCTCGGTGCACGCCTCGCCGCTGTTCGCGGGCGCGGTGGCCGAGCTGCTGCGGCGCGTGGACGAGGTGCTGGGGCAGCCCGCCGAGCTGGCGCTGATCGACTACGGCGCCGGCCGCGGCGAACTGCTGACCGGCGTACTGGCGGCACTGCCCGCGCTCCCCGGCGGTCTGGCGACCCGGGTGCGCCCCCATGCCGTCGAACGCGCCCCCCGGCCGGAAGGCCTCGATCCGGCCGTCGCCTGGTCCGCCGAACCGCCGCGCGGTGCGGTCGGGCTGCTGTTCGCCAACGAGTGGCTGGACGACATCCCCGTGGACATCGCCGAGACCGGTGGGGACGGCGTTCCCCGCTACGTCCTGGTGGACGCCGGCGGCGCCGAGTACCTGGGCGAGCCGGTGACCGGTGAGGACGCCGGGTGGCTGGCCCGCTGGTGGCCGCTGCCGCCCGGGCCGGGGCTGCGCGCGGAGATCGGCCGCCCCCGCGACGCGGCCTGGGCGCGGGCGGTGTCCTGCCTGGAGCGCGGGCTGGCCGTGGCCGTCGACTACGCCCACATCCGCGCCGCCCGTCCCCCGCTGGGCACCCTCACCGGCTACCGCGACGGCCGCGAGGTGCGGCCCGTGCCCGACGGCCGGTGCGACCTGACCGCGCATGTCGCCCTCGACGCGTGCGCGGCGGAGGCCGAACGCACCGGTGCCGGAGGGACCGGGCCGGGGCTGCCGCTCTCCCAGCGCGAGGCGCTGCGCGCCCTGGGCGTGAGCGGCGCGCGGCCGCCGCTCGCCCTGGCGTCGCGCGACCCGGCCGGGTACGTACGGCTCCTGAGCCGTGCGGGCGAGGCCGCCGAGCTGACCGATCCGGCGGGCCTGGGCTCCTTCACCTGGCTGTTCCAGCCCCGCGGGGCCTCGCTGCCTCCACCCTGGGGAGTACGAGGGGAGACGGGGGATCGGCCGTCCGGCTGACCCCGGCGCGTACCGGGTTTGCCTACGCTGGGTTATGTGCACCGGTTCTACGATTTCCTCCGCAGGCACCCCGCCCTGGTCGACGGGGCGTGGGCGGCCGTCCTGCTGGTGGTCTCGGCCGGGTGGCTCATCGGGATCATGACGCATCCCCCGTCGGCCGAGTCGCTGGGGCAGGGGGAGGTCCAGCAGGTCGCCTCCGTTCCGATCGTCCTGGCCCTGTGCACCGTGGTGGCCCTGCGGCGCCGGGCGCCGGAGAAGATGCTGCTGCTGGCCGCCGGAGCGGGGCTGGCGGAGGTGGTGACGGGCGCGTTCCCGGTACCGGCCAACTTCGCCCTGCTGGTGATCGTCTTCACCAGCTCCTCCCGCAACGTCCGCTGGGCCTCCCGCTCCGCCCTCGCCGGCGCCCTGACCGCGCCCACCGTCCACACCCTGCGCTGGCCCAACGAGGGCCAGGGCACCGCCGGCGCGGTACTGGGCACGGTCTTCCTCACCGCCACCTTCCTGCTGGCCTGGGTGCTGGGCGACTCGCTGCGCACCCGGCGCGCGTACTACGCGCAGCTGGAGGAGCGGGCCGCCCGTCTGGAGCGGGAGCGCGAGGCGCAGGCCAAGGTCGCCGTCGCCGCCGAGCGGGCCCGGATCGCGCGGGAACTGCACGACGTGGTCGCGCACAACGTCTCGGTGATGGTCGTCCAGGCCGACGGCGCCGCCTACGTCATGGACACCGCGCCCGAGCAGGCCCGGCAGGCGCTGGCGACCATCTCCGGAACCGGACGCCAGGCGCTGTCGGAGATGCGCAGGCTGCTGGGCGTGCTGCGCACCGGCGAGCGCTCCGAGGGCGGCGAGTACGTGCCCCAGCCCGGTGTCGAGCAGCTCGCCGACCTCGTCGAGCAGGTGCGCGGCGCGGGCCTGGCCGTGGACTTCCATATCCAGGGCACCCCCCGGCCGCTGCCCAGCAGCGTCGAGCTGACCGCGTACCGCGTCGTGCAGGAGGCGCTGACCAACACCCGCAAGCACGGCGGCCCTGACGTCGGCGCGACAGTGCGGCTGACCTACGGCGCCGACGACCTGACCCTGCTGGCCGAGGACGACGGCCGCGGCGCGCAGCGCGAGCTGTACGAGGTCGGCGGGCTGGACGGGCTCGGCCAGGGGCTGATCGGCATGCGCGAGCGCGTCGGCATGGTCGGCGGCAGCCTGGACGCCGGGCCGCGGCCCGGCGGCGGCTTCCGGATCAGCGCGGTGCTGCCGCTGAAGAGCACCGTGTGAGAACCTCCGCGCGCGGCGAGCGGTCCGCCGCCGCACCCTCCGCCGCCCCGCCCCACGACACCAATCCAGGGAAGAACATGACCGTCCGTGTGATGCTCGTCGACGACCAGGCGCTGCTGCGCACCGGCTTCCGCATGGTGCTGGACGCCCAGCCCGACATGGAGGTCGTCGCCGAGGCCGGGGACGGTGCCGAGGCACTGGAGAAGCTCCGCACCACGGCCGTGGACGTGGTGCTGATGGACGTGCGGATGCCCCGCCTCGACGGGGTCGAGGCCACCCGCCGCATCTGCGAGGGGGGCGAGGGTGGCCCCGGCGGCCCCCGGGTGCTGATCCTGACCACCTTCGACCTCGACGAGTACGCCTTCTCCGCCCTGCGGGCCGGGGCGGGCGGCTTCCTGCTCAAGGACGTGCCCCCCGGGGAACTGCTGGCCGCGATCCGCGCCGTCCACAGCGGCGACGCGGTGGTCGCCCCCTCCACCACCCGCCGTCTGATCGACCGCTTCGCCTCCCTGCTGCCCGCCGCCTCCGGCCGGTCCGTGCCCAAAGAGCTGGAGCGGCTGACGGATCGCGAGCACGAGGTGCTGCTGCTGGTGGCCCAGGGGCTGTCGAACGGTGAGATCGCCCGGCGCCTGGTGCTCTCGGAGGCCACCGTCAAGACGCACGTGGGCCGCATCCTCACCAAGCTGGAACTGCGCGACCGGGTGCAGGCGGTGGTGCTGGCGTACGAGACGGGGCTGGTGCGGGCTGGCGGCGGGGGCGCCTGAGGGCCGGGGGCGTTCTCAGCTCCCCGGGCCCCCGGCGGCCGTTCCGCGTTCCGGGACGCGGTGGAGGAAGCCGTGCAGCGCGTCGCGCACCTCCCCCGCCCCCCAGCGCAGCCCCGGAGCGCCCACCGTCACCTCGGTCATGGCCGTCCCCGGCGGGCCGGGCGCACCTGGTGAGTCCCAGACGCGGAACAGCACCGTCCCCTCCTCCTCGGCCTGCCGGACCCCCGCCTCCGTCAGCCCGTCGGCGCCGTACGGCAGCCACACCTGGAACTGGTGGGTGTGCGGCTCCTCCGGATGGATCCGGAACCACGGCACTCCGGCCTCCGCCAGCCCCGCCCGCAGCGCCGCCGCGACCGCCCTGGCGTGGGCGGCGTAACCGGGCAGCCGGGGCAGCTCCCGCTCCAGCCCCACCAGGGCGGACAGCGCGGCGGGCCACTGCTGGAAGACCTGCCCGCCGTAGCGGTGCCGCCAGGCGCGCGTCTGCGCCACGAAGTCCGCGGGACCGGCCAGGGCGGCACCCGAGAGGCCGCCCAGGGACTTGTAGAAGGAGACGTACACGCTGTCGGCCAGGGCGGCGATCTCCGGGAGCGTGCGCCCGAAGTGCGCGGTGCACTCCCACAGCCGCGCGCCGTCGAAGTGCACCACCGCGTCCCGCTCCCGCGCGGCCTCGGTCACCGCCACCAGCTCGTCCCAGGCGGGCAGTACGAAACCTGCTTCGCGCAGCGGGAGTTCGAGCATCAGCGTGCCGAAGGGCTCCTCCAGCTCCCGTACCTCCCCGGCGGTGGGCGGGCGCGGCTCGGAGGTGGGGTGCACGGTGCTCAGCCCGCTCAGCCGCCCCAGCGCGCCCCGCTCGTGGCGTTCGGGGTGCGCCATCGGATGCAGGGCGACGACCGGGCTGCCGGTACGCCCCGCCCAGCAGCGCAGGGCGACCTGCTGGGCCATGGTGCCGGTGGGGAAGAACGCGGCGGCCTCGCAGCCCAGCGCGGCGGCGGTGCGCTCCTCCAGATGAGCGACGATCCCGTCCCCGTAGATGTCTGGGCTGCCGTCCAGGTCCCAGACCTCGGCGCCCTCCCGTGCCAGCCGGGCCAGCCGTCCGGCGACCGTCCCGTCCACCGGGCCGTCGGACAGCTTCCGCCGCGCCGCGGTCCACGCCGCGAGCCCGCGGGCCCGCTCGGCATCGGCGTCCCCGGCGGACTCGGCTTCGAAGTCCCCGCGCGCTTCCTCTGCTTCCCCGGTTCCCTCATCGGCTGTCATGCCCCCGATGATCCCCTACCGCGCAGGCACGGCGCCGTTCTTCTGCCCCGCCGTGCCGCTCCTCACGCGCCCGCGCCGGGCAGTGCCGGCCCGGCGGC
>NZ_JAJFAU010000064.1:16318-25606 GCF_022614595.1 Streptomyces sp. CNQ085 | reverse complement strand
AACGTCGTCGGCGTCGACATCACCGTCACACCACCGGCCAACGCCAACGAACACTCACCCGACCGCAACGCCTGCGCCGCCAGATGCAAAGCCACCAACGACGACGAACACGCCGTATCGACGGACACCGCAGGCCCCTCGAAACCCAGCGCATACGCCACACGACCGGACGCGATACTCGGCGCGCTGCCGTTACCCCGAAATGCCTCGAACTCCTCCCCCGGCAGCAACTCCCGGTAGTCGTTGTACATCACGCCCGCGAACACACCCGTCCGGCTGCCCCGCAGCGACGTCGGGTCGATACCGGCCCGTTCGATCGCCTCCCACACCGACTCCAGCAGCAACCGCTGCTGCGCGTCCGTCGCCAACGCCTCACGCGGACTCATCCCGAAGAAGTCCGCGTCGAAGTCCCCGGCGTTGTGCAGGAAGCCCCCTTGGCGGGTGGAGGAGGTGCCACGGTGCTCGGGGTCGGGGTGGTAGAGCCGCTCCAGATCCCAGCCACGGTCGGCCGGGAACTCTCCCACCGCGTCCACACCCTCCGACACCAGCCGCCACAGATCCTCCGGCGACGACACACCACCCGGGAACCGGCACGCCATCCCGACGACCACCACCGGGTCATCGGCGAGGGTCGTCGTGGATGGTGCCGTCTGTGTCGTCGTTCCCGTGGCGGTGTCCGGGAACAGGTCCGACATCAGGTGCTCGGCCAGCGCCCTGGGTGTGGGGTGGTCGAAGATGAGGGTGGCGGGCAGCCGCAGGCCCGTCGCCGTTCCAAGGGCGTTGCGCAGTTCGACGGCGGTCAGTGAGTCGAAGCCCAGGTCCCTGAAGGCCCGGCTGGGCTCGACGCGTTGGGCGTCCTGGTGGCCGAGGACGGCGGCCACCTGCTCACGGACCAGGTCGAGCAGCGCGGCCCTGCGGTCGCCGGGGTCCAGCGGCGCCAGGCGTTCCACAAGGCCGACCGTGCGGGAGGCCGCGGGGGCGAGCGACATACGGCGTGCCGTGGGGCGCGCCAGCCCGCTGAGGAGTGCGGGGACGTCGTCCCGGGCGCGCAGCGCGGCGAGGTCGATGCGGATGGGCAGTACGGTGGCGTGGCCGGTGGCCAGGGCGGCGTCGAGGAGGGCCAGGCCTTCCTCGGGGGTGAGGAAGGGGAAGCCGGAGCGGGCGAGTCGTGCCCGGTCGACGTCGGTGAGGTCGCCGGTCATGGCGCTGTCCGGGATGTCCCAGGGCCCCCAGGCGAGGGAGAGCGCGGACAGGCCGAGCGCGCGGCGGTGCTCGGCGAGGGCGTCGAGGAAGGCGTTGGCGGCGGCGTAGTTGGCCTGGCCCGCCCCGCCGAGGGTGCCGGCGGCGGAGGAGAACAGGACGAACGTCTCGACGTCGGAGGCGAGTTCGTGAAGGTGCCAGGCCGCCTCGGCCTTCGGGCGCAGGACGGACTCGACGCGCTCGGGTGTGAGGGCGCCGACGACACCGTCGGCCACGGTGCCGGCGGCGTGGACGACGGCCGTCAGGTGCTCGCCGTCCAGCAGCCGGGCGAGGGCGTCGCGGTCGCCGGTGTCGCAGGCGACGACGCGGACTCGGGCGCCGAGTTCGGTCAGGTCGGCGGTGAGCCGGTCGGCGCCGGGGGCGTCGGGGCCCCGGCGGGAGACGAGCAGGAGGTCGCGGGCGTCGTGCCGGGTCACGAGGTGGTGGGCGACGACGGCGCCGAGGCCGCCTGTTCCGCCGGTGACGAGGACGGTGCCGGAGACGTCCCAGGCGGGCGGCTCCTGAGCGGTGCGCGGGGCTCGGACGAGCCGGGCGGCGCGCAGGCCCTCCGCGTCGGCGCGCACTTCGGGTTCGGGCGTGGTCAGGGCGCGGCGCAGCAGCTCGCCGTCGAGGGGGCCGTCGAGGTGGAGGACGGTGATGCGGCCGGGGTTCTCAGTCTGTGCGGTGCGCAGCAGGCCGCGGGCGGCGGCGGCCGGGAGGTCGCCGGTGGCGGGTGTGGCCACGACGAGGCGGGAGTCGGCGAAGCGCGGGTCCGCCAGCCATGACCGGACCAGGCTCAGGGCGTGTGCGGTGGTGGCGCGCACGGCTGTGGGGGTCGGGTCGCCGTCGGGTGCGGAGGCGATGCGGGTGAGGATGACGGGGGGTATGGCGTCGAGTGCGGCGAGGTCGGGGGCGACGTCGACCGTGACGGCCGTGGCACGCAGGGCGTCGGCCAAGTCGTCGATACCGGGGCCGATGACGGTGACGGAGAGGTCCTTCGCCGTGCTCTCGCCCAGGAGTTGCCAGTCGACGGTGAACAGGGCGTCGGGTGCGGTGCTCGAAGTCGCGGGTGCGGGGCGGGTGACCAGCGCGTCCACCGTCAGGACCGGGTTGCCCGCGGGGTCGGTGGCTGTCAGGGTGACCGTGTCGTCGGCCAGGCGGGAGATGCGCGTACGCAGGGTGGTGGCGCCGGTGGCGTGCAGGCGTACGCCCTCCCAGGAGAACGGCAGGCCGCCCTCGCTGAGGGTGCCGAGGTCGCCGTAGGTGGCGGCGTGCTGGGCTGCGTCGGCCAGGGCCGGGTGGAGCAGGAAGGCGGTGGCGTCGGGGTGGGCCTGGCTCGGCAGCGCGGCCTCGGTGAACAGGTCGGTGCCGCGTCGCCAGGCGGCGCGCAGGCCGCGGAAGACGGGCCCGAAGGCGAAGCCGAGCCGGGCCAGGTCGTCGTAGCAGTCGGCGAGGTCGATCGGGTCGGTGCCGGGCGGTGGCCACGCGGTGTCGAGTGGCGCGGCTGCGGGGCTGTCCGTGGCGGTGTCGAGGCGTCCGGTGGCGTGGACGGTCCAGGGGGTCCCGGGATCGGCGGTGTCGCGGCGGGAGTGGACGCTGACGGGACGGCGTCCGTCGGGGGCGGGTGGGTCGACGCGCACCTGGAGGTGGACGGCCTCGCGTTCGGCGATCTCGAGGGGCGCCGTGAGGGTGAGATCGTGGACGCGGTCGCAGCCGACCTCGTCGCCGGCCCGCAGGGCGAGGTCCAGGAAGACGGTGCCGGGCAGCAGGACGCGGCCATGGACGACGTGGTCGGCGAGCCACGGCTGGCGGGCGGGGGTCAGCCGTCCGGTGAGGACGACGCCCTCGCCGTCGGCCAGGTCGACGGTTGCGGCGAGCAGGGGGTGGCCGGACGTGCCGAGGCCGAGTCCGGCGGCGTCGCGGGCGCGGCCGGTGGCGGTGGGCCAGTAGGGCCGGCGTTCGAAGACGGTGGTGGGCAGATCGACGCGGTGGGCGCCGGTGTCCCGGTAGAGGGCGGCCCAGTCGACGGTTCCGGCGGCGCTGGCGGTGTGCAGCCGGGCCAGCCCGCTGATCAGGGACGGTTCCTCGGGGCGGCCGGAGCGCAGGACCGGTACGGCGACGGTCTCGGGGTCGGCGAGGGTGTCGTCGACGAGCGGGCTGAGCACGCCGTCGGGTCCCAGTTCGAGGTGGGCGCGCACGCCCTGGGCGGCGAGGGTGCGTACGGCGTCGGCGAACCGCACGGTGGCGACGGCGTGCCGCGTCCAGTGCCCGGGGTCGCGCAGCTCGTGGGCGGTGGCGGTGCGGCCGGTGACCGTCGAGACCACCGGCAGCCGCGGCTCGTGGAAGGTGAGCCCGGCGACCACGGCACTGAAGTCGTCGAGGACGGGCGTCATCAGCGGTGAGTGGAAGGCGTGCGAGACGGCGAGCCGGTGGGTGCGGTGCCCGGCGTCGCGGAGCCGTTCGGCGGCGGCTAGTACGGCGTCCTCGGCACCGGACAGGACCACGGAAGCCGGGCCGTTGACGGCGGCGAGGGCGACGTCGTCGTCAAGCTGCGGGCGCACCGCGTCCTCGGACGTGGCCACGGCGACCATGGCGCCGCCCTCGGGCAGCGCCTGCATGAGACGTCCGCGGGCGGCGACGAGGGCACAGGCGTCCTCGGCGGAGAGGACACCCGCGACATGGGCGGCGGTGATCTCGCCGATGGAGTGCCCGGCGACGAAGCCCGGGCGTACGCCGAGCGATTCGGCCAGCCGGTACAGTGCGGCCTCGACGGCGAAGAGGGCGGGCTGGGCGTGTTCGGTGCGGTTCAGTGCGGCCTCGTCGTCGCCCCACATGACATCGCGCAGGGCGGGGTCGAGGTGGCCGAGCAACTCGTCGAGCACCTCGGCGAACACGGGGAAACGGTCATACAACTCGCGTCCCATGCCGAGGCGTTGGCTGCCCTGTCCCGTGAACAGGACTGCGAGTCCGCCCTCGCCGGCCGTGCCGCGGGCCAGTTCACTCGTACCGTCCTCGTGCGGCAGCAGCACGGCGCGGTGTTCCAGGTGGCCGCGTCCCGTGGCGAGGGAGTGGCCGACGTCCACCGCGGGCAGGCCGGACGCGGCGGCCGTGACCCGGTCCAGCTGGGCGTCGAGGGCGGTGGCGGTGCGGGCGGACACCGGCCAGGGCGTCAGGGCCGGGGTGAAGCCGGCATCGGGTTCCTCGGCGGGCGGGGCCTGTTCGAGGATGACGTGGGCGTTGGTGCCGCTGATGCCGAAGGAGGAGACACCGGCGCGACGTGGTGTCCCCGTCTGCGGCCAGGGCGTGTTGGCGGTCAGGAGCGCGACGGAGCCGGTGGTCCAGTCGACGTTCGGTGTCGGCTGCTCGGCGTGCAGGCTGCGCGGGAGCAGGCCGGCCCGCAGTGCCATGACGGTCTTGATGACGCCGGCGACTCCGGCGGCGCCCTGGGTGTGGCCGATGTTGGACTTGACCGAGCCCAGCAGCAGGGGCCGTGCGCGGCTTTGGCCGTAGGCGGCGAGGAGGGCCTGCGCCTCGATGGGGTCGCCCAGTGTCGTGCCCGTGCCGTGTGCCTCCACGGCGTCGATCTGGTCGGGGGTGAGGCCGGCGTTGTCGAGGGCGGCGCGGATGACGCGTTGCTGGGCGGGCCCGTTGGGGGCGCTGATGCCGTTGGAGGCGCCGTCCTGGTTGAGGGCGGTGCCGCGGATCACGGCGAGGACGGGGTGGCCGTGCCGCTGGGCGTCGCTGAGGCGCTCCAGTACGAGGACGCCGGCGCCCTCGCTCCAGCCGACGCCGTCGGCGGCGGCCGAGAAGGGCTTGCAGCGGCCGTCGGCGGCGAGGCCTCCTTGCGCGGTGAACGACACGAAGGTGCCCGGCGTGCACATGACGGTGGCGCCGCAGGCGAGGGCGAGGGTGGACTCGCCGGTGCGCAGCGACTGCACCGCCCAGTGCAGGGCGACGAGGGAGGAGGAGCAGCCGGTGTCGACGGTGACGGCGGGCCCCTCCAGGCCGAGGACGTAGGAGATGCGCCCGGAGATCACGCCGGCGGCGTGGCCGGTGGTGGCGTAGACGTCCATGTTCTCGCGGGCTTCGGCGACGACCTTGCCGTAGTCCTGGATGGTGGTGCCCGCGAAGACTCCGGTGCGGCTGCCGCGCAGCGCGGTGGGGGCGATGCCGGCGCGTTCGAGGGCCTCCCAGGCGGTCTCGAGGAGCAGCCGCTGCTGGGGGTCCATGGCGAGGGCCTCACGGGGCGCGATGCCGAAGAACGCCGGGTCGAACTCGGTCATCGCGTCGAGGAAGCCGCCCTCGTGGGCGAGGCTGCGGCCGGGCCCGTCGCCGGTGAGACGGGCCAGGTCCCAGCCGCGGTCGGCGGGGAACGGGCCGATGGCGTCCCGGCCGTCGACGACCAGCTGCCACAGGTCCTCGGGGGAGGTGACGCCGCCGGGGTAGCGGCAGCCCATGCCGACGACCGCGATCGGTTCCACGGACGCCGAGATCAGCTGCTGGTTGTGCCGCCGCAGCCGCTCGTTCTCCTTCAAGGAGGTCCGCAGCGCCTCGACGTAGGGGTTGGGTGTGTTCAATGCGGGCTCTCTCAGGTCGGGCGGGGCGTCAGTCCGAGGTGGTCTCGGCCGCGAGCCGCAGCAGGCTCTCGCCGTCCAGGGCGTCCAGGTCGCTGTCGTCCGTGGGGGCGCTGGTGATGTCGGGGTCGCCGTCGGCGAGTTGCAGGATCAGGTCCAGCAGCCCGGCCTTGCGCAGCCGGGCGGGCGGGATGGCGGCGAGGGCGGCGCGGACCTCGGCGTCCGGGTCGCCGTCGGTGGCGGCGGGCGCGTCGGGGAAGAGTGCGGTGCGCAGGTGGGCGGCGAGCGCCGAGGCGTTGGGATGGTCGAAGACGAGGGAGGCGGGCAGGGCGAGGCCGGTGGCGGCCTTGAGCCGGTTGCGCAGGTCCACGGCACTGACGGAGTCGAAGCCGAGGTCGCGCAGGGCGCGTTCGGCGGGTACGGCGTCGGCGCCGGAGTGGCCGAGGGTGGCGGCGGCCTCGGTGCGGACGAGGTCGAGCAGCAGGCGGGTGCGTTCGACGTCGGGCAGGTCGGCGAGCCGGTCGCGCAGGCTCGGGCCGCTGTCCGGTTCGGGGTCCTCGGCGGCTCGCGGTTCGACGGACCTCGCCAGTTCGGACAGCAGCGGGCTGGGCCGGGCCGCGGTGAAGGCGGGCAGGAACGCCGTCCAGTCCGTGGCGGTGACGGTCATGCCGGTCACGTTCTCGTCGAGGGCGCGTTGCAGGGCGGTGAGCGCGGTGTCGGGGTCTATGGGGTGGACGCCGCGGCGCGCGAGCTCGGCGGCGAGGCCGGGCTCGGTGGCCATGCCGGTCTCGCCCCAGGCGCCCCAGGCCACGGAGGTGGCGGGCAGGCCGGCGGCGCGGCGGTGCCGGGCGAGCGCGTCGAGGTAGGCGTTGGCGGCGGCGTAGGCGGGCTGGCCGCCGCTGCCCCAGGAGGCGGCGCCGGAGGAGAACATCACGAACGCGTCGAGGTCGCGGTCCGCGGTGAGTTCATGCAGGTGGCGGGCGCCGAGCAGCTTGGCGCTCAGCAGCGTCTGGAGGGTGTCCGGGGTGAGGGCGGTGGTCTCGCTGTCACCGTCGGAGACGCCGGCGGCGTGGATGACAGTCGTCAGCGGCTGGTCGGCGGGCAGGGCGGCGAGGTGCGCGGCGAGCGCGTCTCGGTCGGCGGTGTCGCAGGCTGCGACGGTGACGCGGGCGCCCAGTTCGGTGAGCTGTTTGGCGAGGGTGTCGGCGCCTGGGGCGTCGGGGCCGCGGCGGCTGAGGAGCAGCACGTGGGCGGCGCCCCGGGAGACGGCCCAGTGGGCGAGGCGGCTGCCGAGGGCGCCGGTGCCGCCGGTGACGAGGGCGGTACCGCCGGTGCGCCACGGCTGCGCCGGGGTCGGCTCCCCGGCGGGGACGAGACGGCGGGCGTGGGCACCGGAGGGGCGCAGGGCCAGCTGGTCCTCGGTGGCGTCGGCGGTCAGCAGCGCGGCGAGCAGCCCGGCGGTGCGGGTGTCGACGGTGCCCGGGAGGTCGGCCAGACCGCCCCACAGCGCGGGCTGTTCGAGGGCGGCGACCCGGCCGAGTCCCCACAGGGTGCCCTGGACCGGATGGCGGACGGGGTCGCCGGGCACGGCGGCGACGGCCTCGCGGGTCAGGCACCACAGCCGGGCCCCGTCGGGCCGCTCGGCGAGGGCCTGGAGCAGGGCGACGGTCGCGGCGAGTCCGGCGGGCACGGCCGGGTGGCGGGCGTCGGCCGGTTCCTCGGCGAGGCCCAACAGGGAGACCACGACGGAAGGTTGCGCGGGCAGCGCCGCGGCGAGGGTGGCGCGGTCGGCGGTGGCGGGGTCGACGTCGAGGCGGGTGGTGCCGGGGCCGAGGGCGGTGACGACGGCCGCCGCCCAGGGATCGTCGGCGTGCGTGGCCGGGGCGACGACGAGACGGTCGGCCGGCGCCGCCGCGGCGGTCGTGGGCAGCGGCCGCCAGGCGTCGTGGAAGCTCCAGGACGCGGCGAGCGTCCGGTGCCGGGAGCGGTGCCGCCAGTGGGCGAGGGCGGGCAGGACGGCGGCCAGCGCGGGCTCGCCGGCTCCGGTCTCGGCCGCGAGCCGGGCGGTGTCGGCGTCGTCCACGAGGTCCCAGAAGGCGGCGTCCTCCCCGGCGTTGGCGGCCGTCGGGTCGGTGCCAGGGCTGGGCCAGTACCGGCGGCGCTGGAAGGGGTAGGTGGGCAGTTCGACCGGGGGCGTGCTGCGGGCTGCGGAGGGGAAGCAGGGCCGCCAGTCGACGGGCAGGCCCGCCGCCCAGCCGGCGGCCGCCGACAGCAGGAAGGTGCGGGCGTCACCGGCGTCCCTGCGCACGGAACCGAGGACGACGGCTCCCTCGGCGCCCGCCGCCTCGCAGGTCTCACCGATCGCCCCGGCCAGCACCGGGTGCGGGCTGCTCTCGACGAACACTCGGTGCCCGGCCTCCAGCAGGGCGCGGGTGGCCGCTTCCATACGGACGGTCCGGCGGAGGTTGCGGTACCAGTAGCCGGCGTCCAGTTCGGTCGTGTCGAGGCGGCCGCCGGTGACCGTGGAGTAGAACGGGACGTGGGCCGGGCGCGGGGTCAACGTGCCCAGGACGTTCAGGAGTTGTTCCTTGACGGCCTCGGTCTGCGACCCGTGTCCGGCGATGTCGGACTTGACGTCCTTGGTTCGCAGCCTCATGCCCGCGCAGAGCTCGCGCAGCTCGTCGAGGGCGCTGTTCTCGCCGGAGACGACGACCGTGGAGGGGCCGTTGAGGACGGCCACGCCGAGCCGGCCGGGCCATGCCCGAAGCAGCGGCTCGACCCGGTCGACCGGCGCGTACACCGTCATCAGCCGGCCCAGTCCGCCGAGTTCGAGCATCGTCCGGCCGCGCAGCGCCACCAGCCGGGCCGCCTCCTGAAGGGTGAACGCGCCCGCCACATGGGCGGCGGCGATCTCGCCCTGGGAGTGACCGACCACTGCGCCGGGCTCGACACCCAGGGAGCGCCACAGGGCGGCCAGCGCGACCATCGTGGAGAACAGCGCGGGCTGCACGACGTCGGCCCTGTGCAGCACGTCCGGGTCGTCGCCCACGCCGCGCAGCAGGTCGACCGGCGAGAAGTCGACGTAGGGGGCGAGGGCGTCGGCGCAGTCGTCGACGGTGGCGCGGAACACCCGTGAGACGTCGTATAGTTCGCGGCCCATGCCCCACCACTGGGAGCCCTGCCCAGGGAAGACGAAGACCGGTCCGGCGGCGGTGTCGGCGGCCGTTCCGCGTACGACGGCGGGGGCGGCGGTGCCGGTGGCCAGGGCGTCCAGCGAGTCGAGGAGCCGGCCTCGGTCGTGGCCGAGGACGACCGCGCGGTGCGGGTGGGCGGCCCGGGTGGTGGCGAGCGCCCAGCCCGCCGCGGCTGGGTCCGTCCGCGGCCGGGAGCGCAGGAACGCGCTGATGCGGGCGGCCTGTTCGGCCAGTGCGGGGGCGGTCCGGGCGGACAGCTGCAGGGGCGCGTCCGGGGGGGG
>NZ_JAJFAU010000064.1:0-16308 GCF_022614595.1 Streptomyces sp. CNQ085 | reverse complement strand
GTCGAGCGGCGGCTCGACACCCGGGTCCGGCTCTGCGGCGGGCTGCGGGGGCGCCTGCTCCAGGACGACATGGGCGTTGGTGCCGCTGATGCCGAACGCGGACACGGCGGCGCGGCGCGGCCGCCCGGTGTCGGGCCACTGCTGCGCGGACCGCAGCAGTTCCACGGCGCCCGTGGTCCAGTCGACGCGGGTGGAGGGCGTGTCGGCGTGCAGGGTGCGCGGGAGGGTGCCGTGTTCGAGGGCCAGGGCCGTCTTGATGACGCCGACAGCGCCGGCGGCTGCCTGGGTGTGGCCGATGTTGGACTTCACCGACCCCAGCAGCAGGGGGTGGGCGCGGCCTTGTCCGTAGGTGGCGAGGAGGGCGCCGGCCTCGATGGGGTCGCCGAGCCGGGTGCCGGTGCCGTGTGCCTCGACGGCGTCCACGTCGGCAGGTGTGAGACCGGCGTCGGCCAGGGCTTGGCGGATGACGCGCTGCTGGGCGGGCCCGTTGGGTGCGGTGAGCCCGTTGGAGGCGCCGTCCTGGTTCACGGCCGACCCGCGGATCACGGCCCGTACCGGATGGCCCAGGCGGCGGGCCTCGCTGAGGCGTTCGACGACGAGCAGGGCGGCGCCCTCGGAGTAGCCGGTGCCGTCGGCGTCCTCGGAGAACGCCTTGGAGCGGCCGTCGCGGGCGATGGCACCGATCCGCTGGATACGGGCGAAGCTCGCCGAGTCGGTCATCACGGTGACGCCGCCGGCGAGGGCGAGCACGCACTCCCCGGCGCGGACCGCGCGCACCGCCTGGTGCAGGGCGACCAGCGAGGAGGAGCAGGCGGTGTCGACGGTGACGGCCGGGCCGTTCAGGCCCAGGGTGTAGGAGACGCGGCCGGACAGGGCGCTGGCGGCGAGGCCGGTGGCGGCGTGGCTCTCGGTGCGCTCGGCGGAGCCGCTGAGGACATGGGCGTAGTCCTGCCCGTTGCTGCCGACGAACACGCCGGTGCGGCTGCCGCGCAGGGTGTGCGGGTCGATGCCGGCCCGCTCCACGGCCTCCCAGGCGGTTTCCAGCAGCAGGCGCTGCTGCGGGTCCATGGTGACCGCCTCGCGCGGGGAGATCCCGAAGAAGGCCGCGTCGAAGTCGTGGGCGTCGTACAGGAATCCGCCTTCGAGACGTCCGCCGCCGTCGGCGAACTCGGTCAGGTCCCAGCCCCGGTCGGTGGGGAAGGGTCCGATGGCGTCCCGCTCCTCGGTGAGCAGGTCCCAGAGGAGCTGCGGGGAGTCGGCGCCGCCGGGCAGCCGGCATGCCATGCCGACGATCACGACCGGGTCCTCGTCGGCGTCGTCATGGTGCCCGGGCCGCTCGGCGGGCTCGGTGTCCTGCCCGCTGCCGGTCAGGGCGTGGAGCAGGTGCTCGGCGAGACCGCGCGGGGTGGGGTGGTCGAAGACGACTTGGGCGGCGAGCGGCAGTCCGGTCGCGGTGACGAGCCGGTTGCGCAGTTCCACGGCGGTGAGGGAGTCGAACCCGGAGGCACGGAACGCCCGGTCGGGCGGGATGTCGGCGGCGCGGCGGTGGCCGAGCGAGGCGGCGGCAGCGGCGCGTACGACGTCCAGGACGAGCGTGGCGTGCTCGGCGGGCGGGGCCGTACGCAGCCGTTCGGCCAGGGGCGTCGTCGGCACGTCCTCGTCGGCCGGTACGGCGGGGTGGCCGTCGAGGACCGGCCTGCGGCGCGGACCGGCGCGCAGTGCGGTGGCCAGGGGTGGGAGGTCGGCCACGAGGAGCGCCGGGTGGGGCTCGGCGGTGGCCTCCAGCAGGGTGGTGAGGGCGAGTTCGGGGTCGAGGCCGCCGAGGCCGGAGCGCCGGCCCTGCGCGTCGTCGAGCCCGGCGGCCATACCGGCGCCGCGCCAGGCCGCCCAGGCGATCGACACGGCTGGCAGCCCCTCGGCCCGGCGGCGGGCGGCGAGCGCGTCCAGCACGGTGTTGGCCGCGGCGTAGTTGGCCTGGCCCGGGTTGCCGAGGGCGCCGGACACCGAGGAGAACAGCGCGAACGCCGACAGGTCGTGGCCCCGGGTCAGTTCGTCGAGGTGCAGTGCGCCGGTGGTCTTGGCGCGGTACACGTCCGTGAACCGTTCGGGGGTGAGGCGGTCCAGTACGCCGTCGTCGAGGACGCCGGCGGTATGCACGACGGCGGTCAGCGGCCGGTCGGCGGGGAGCGCGGTGAGCAGGGCCGCGAGCGCGGCCCGGTCGGCGACGTCGCAGGCGGCGATGTCCACCTCGCAGCCGGCCTCGGCCAGTTCGCGTCGCAACTCGGCCGCACCCGGCGCGTCGGGCCCCCGCCGGGAGACCAGCAGCAGCCGCTCGGCACCCTCCCGGGCCAGGCGGCGCGCGACCTGCGCGCCGAGACCGCCGGTGCCGCCGGTGACGAGGGTGGTCCCGGCCGGACGCCAACCGCCGGGCACTCCCCCGGGCGCCTCGGGCTCCCGTCGAGGCGCCGGCACGAGTCGCCGTACGAGGGCTCCGGTGGCGCGTACGGCCACCTCGTCCTCGCCACCGGGGGCCGTGAGGGCGGCCAGGGCGGTGGCGACGGTGTGCGGGACGGGGTCGTCGGCGGGCAGGTCGAGCAGGCCGCCCCAGCGGTCGGGCATCTCGCGGGCGGCGACCCGGCCCAGCCCCCAGACCGCGGCCTGGGCGAGAGCGCGGGCGCGGTCGGCCTCGGCGGTGGCCACGGCGTCGCGCGTCACGCACCACACGGGTGCCCGCAGCCCGGCGTCGCCGGTCGCCTGAACGGCCGTCAGCGCGTCCAGGAGTCCGGCGGGCAGGTCCGGTGCGTCAAGGTCCCCGAGCGCGGTGAGACACAGGACGCCCGCCGGGTCCGCGTCGCCGGCCGCGTCCCGCAGCAGTGCGGCGAGCGTGGCACGGTCGGCACCGGCCGGACAGCGGACCGGCACGGCGGCGGTGCCCAGGGCATCGGTCAGGGCACGGGCCCACGGGTCGTCGTGCTCCGGCAGCAGGAGCAGCCGGCGGCCCGTCACCTCGCCGGCCGGCGGGAGGGTGTACGGCTGCCACTGCTCACGGTGGCGCAGGGCGTCCAGGGCGGCTCTGCTGCGGTGCCGGGACCGCAAGGACAGCAGGGCCGGTACGACGGAGCGGACGGCGTCCTCCGCGACGCCGAGGCGGCTCGCGAGCGCGGCCGGTTCCGTGCGGCCGAGTGCCGCCCACAGGTCCGTGCCGTCCGCGTCCGGGGCGGTGTGGCGCAGCGGGAAGCGGGTGCGGCGGAACGGGTAGGTTGGCAGGTCGACCCGCTGGGCGCCGGTGCCGGCGAACAGGGCCGTGAAGTCGACCGGGACTCCGTGGACGTAGAGCCGGGCCAGTGCCGTGACGGCGGAGTGCTCCTCGTCCGGGCCGCCGTGCAGCAGGGGTGTGACGACGGCGCCCGGTGGCAGGGTCTCCTGGGCGAGGGCCGTGAGGACACCGCCGGGGCCCACCTCCAGCCAGGCGCCGACGCCGTGCTCCGCCAGGGTCCGCACGCCGTCGGCGAAGCGTACGGTCTCGCGCAGGTGCCGTACCCAGTAGTCGGGGGTGGTCAGTTCGCCGGGTGCCGCGAGCCGTCCGGTGACGTTGGAGACGACGGGCAGGGTGGGTTCGGCGAAGGACAGCTCCGCGACGGCCGTACGGAACGGGTCCAGGGCGGGTTCCATCAGCGGGGAGTGGAAGGCGTGCGAGACCCGCAGGCGTGCGGTGCGGTGCCCGGCCTCGCCCAGACGGGCCACGACGGCCCGCACCGCTTCCTCGGGACCGGAAAGCACCACGGAGCGCGGGCCGTTGACCGCGCCGAGGACGACACCGTCGGTGAGCAGGGGGCGGACCTCCTCCTCACCGACGGCCACGGCGACCATGGCGCCGCCGGCCGGGAGTTGCTGCATCAGCCGGGCCCGCGCGGACACCAGGCGGCAGGCGTCCGCCAGGGACAGCACGCCGGCGACGTGGGCGGCGACGATCTCGCCGACGGAGTGGCCCATGACGTACTCGGGGCGCACGCCCCAGGAGGCGACGAGCCGGTACAGGGCGACCTCGACAGCGAACAGGGCAGGCTGGGCGAACTCCGTGCGGTGCAGGGCCGGTTCGTCCTCGCCCCACATCGCCGACCGCACGCGCGGGTCGAGCTCGGCGAGGACCTCGTCGAGGGCGGCGGCGAACACCGGGAACCGGGCGGCGAGTTCGCGTCCCATGCCGAGGCGCTGGCTGCCCTGCCCGGAGAACAGCACGGCCACGGACGGCTCGTCGCCCGCGACCGCCTCGGCGAGCGGGGGCGCGCCCTCGGCGGAGCCGAGCAGCACGGTGCGGTGCTCGAAGGAGGACCGCCCGGCGGTCAGCGAGTGGCCGATGTCCAGCGGGTCGTGGCCGGCGGCGCGCATGCCCGAAACCTGGTCCGCGAGTGCGTCGGCGCTGCGTGCGGAGACCGGCCAGGGCACCGCGCGCACGGGCAACGGGGTTCTCTCGGCCGTCTGTGGGAGCTCTGGTGCCATCTCCAGGACGACATGGGCGTTGGTGCCGCTGATGCCGAACGCGGACACGGCGGCCCGGCGGGGTCGGCCGGTCCGCGGCCAGTCAGCCGCCTTCCGCAGCAGTTCGACGCGGCCGGCCGTCCACTCGACGGCCTCGGTCGGCTCGTCCGCGTGCAGGGTGCGCGGCAGCCTGCCGTGCCGCATCGCCAGCACCGTCTTGATGACGCCGGCGACGCCCGCGGCGGCCTGGGTGTGCCCGATGTTGGACTTCAACGAGCCGAGCAGCAGGGGGCGTTCGCGGTCCTGGCCGTAGATGGCGAGCAGCGCGGACGCCTCGACCGGGTCGCCGAGCCGGGTGCCGGTGCCGTGCGCCTCCACCACGTCGACGTCCCGCGCTTCGAGGCCGGCCGACGCCAGGGCCTGCCGGATGACCTGCTGTTGGGCGCGGCCGCTGGGGGCGGTGAGGCCGTTGGAGGCGCCGTCGGAGTTGACGGCGGTGCCCCGTACGAGCGCCAGGACGGGGTGCCCGTGGCGGCGGGCGTCGGACAGGCGCTCCACGACGAGGACGGCGACGCCCTCGGACCAGCCGGTGCCGTCGGCCGCGGCGGAGAACGCCTTGCAGCGGCCGTCGGGGGCGAGTCCGCCCTGCCGGCTGAACTCGGTGAAGACCGCCGGGTCGGACATCACCGTGACACCGCCGACGACGGCCAGTTCGCTCTCTCCGGTCCGCAGGGCCTGGACGGCGGTGTGCAGGGCGACCAGCGAGGAGGAGCAGGCGGTGTCGACGGTGAGGGCCGGGCCCTCGAGCCCGAGGACGTAGGCGAGGCGGCCGGACAGGACGCTGGAGGCGGTGCCGGTCATGACGTGGCCCGCGCCGTCGCCGGGGCCCGGGCGCCCGGAGTCCCACTGGTAGGTGCCCGCGTACACCCCCGTGCGGCTGCCGCGCAGGGATTGCGGGTCGATGCCGGCGTGTTCGAGGGCCTCCCAGGCGACTTCGAGGAAGAGCCGCTGCTGCGGGTCCATCGTGGCCGCCTCGCGGGGCGAGATGCCGAAGAACTCCGCGTCGAAGGCGTCGGCGCCGGTGAGGAACCCGCCGCCGCGCGCGGTGGACTCGGCGAGCAGCGCGGTCAGGTCCCAGCCCCGGTCCGCCGGGAAGCCGGTGACGGCGTCCCCGCCTGAGTCGACCAGCCGCCACAGGTCGTCGGGCGAGGCGATGTCCCCGGGCAGGCGGCAGCCCATGCCGACGACGGCGACGGGGTCGTCTGTGACGGCCCCGGGAGCGCGGTCCCTCTCGAGTTCCTCGATGCGCCGGTGCGCACGGCGCAGCTCGGCGGTGACCCTTCGGAGGTAGTCGACGACTGTGTCCTGCTGCTCTTCCTGCACGGGATGTCCCATCGCGTCGGCGGGCGTTCGTGGCCTGCGGTGAGGGGGGCGCCGGTCAGCGGACCGGGAACTCCTTGTCGATGAGGTCCAGGAGCCGGTCGACGGGTGCGGCCGCGATGTCGGCGGCGTCCGTCGTGCCGTGTGTGACATGAGTGCCGTTCACGCGGCTCCGGCCCCGTAGGGGGTCCAGGTCGGACAGCAGTGCCTCGAGGCGGTGCACGGCGCGGTGCCGGGCGGGGTGGTCGTCGGGCAGTTCACGCAGGGCCTGTTCGAAGTCGGCGGGCCAGTCGGGCAGCGGGCGCGGGGTCTCGTCCAGGTGCTCGGCGAGGCGGGCGGCGAGCGCGGCCGGGGTGGGCTGGTCGTAGAACAGGGTGGTGGGCAGGTCGAGGCCGGTGGCGCGGCCGAGGCGGACCCGCAGCTCGGCCTCCGCGTAGGAGTCGAGGCCCTGGGAGCGCAGGGCGAGGCGGGTTTCGACGCGGTCGGGGTCAGCGTGCCCGAGAGCGGCTGCGGCCTCGGTGCGCACCACGGTGAGCAGCGCGCGGACGCGGCGCGGGCCGGTCAGGGCCCGCAGTGCGGCGGCCGGTTCGGCGGCGGGCCGGTCGTCGGCCGGGGACGGTGCGGGCGCGTGCGGTGTCGTGTCCGCCGGGGTGGGCCAGTGGCGTTCGCGTTGGAAGGGGTAGGTGGGCAGGTCGGTGCGGCGGGCGCCGGTTCCGGTGAACAGGGCCGCCCAGTGCACGTCGCTGCCGGTGACGTGGAGACGGGCGAGCGCGGTGAGCAGGGCCGTCTCGGGGTCGGTGCCGGCGCGCTGGGCGGCGACGGTCACCACGCCGGTCCCCGCGAGCAGTTCGACGGTGCTCGCGGTGAGGGTGGCGTCGGTGCCCACGTCGAGGAGGGTGTGGACGCCTGCGCCGCGCAGGGCGGTGACAGCGTCGGCGAATCGTACGGGGTCGGTCACGTGACGGATCCAGTGGCCCGGCGAGGTGTCGGTGACCAGGGTGCCGGTGACGGTGGACACGAGCGGGATGCGGGGCGCGTGCGGTCGGAGGCCGGCCAGGTCGGCGCGGTAGTCGTCGAGGGCGGCGGTCACCAGCGGGGAGTGCGGTCCGTGCGGTGCGGGCAGCGGGTTGGTGGCGCGTCCCTCGGCCGCGAAGGCGTCGGCGATGCGGGTGACTTCGTCCGCCGCGCCGGAGAGCACGATCCGGTCGGGTCCGTCCACGGCGGCGACGGCGACGTTCGCGGTGAGGAGCGGTGCCACCTCGGCCTCGGTGGCGCGTGCGGCGACGGTGGCGGCGGACGCGAGCCGCTCGGCCAGCCGGACCCGGGCGGCGACGATCCGGCAGGCGTCGGTGAGGGACAGCGCGCCGCAGACGTGGGCGGCGGCCACCTCGCCGAGGCCGTGTCCGGCGACGTAGGCGGGAGTGCGGCCGAGGGACTCCAGGAGCCGGTACAGGGCGATCTCGTGGGCGAACAGCAGGGGTTCGGCGGTGAGGTCGGGCAGCAGTGCGCCGAAGGCGTCGCGTACGGCGTCGAGGGCGCGCGCGTACACCGGGAATCGCTGGGCGAGTTCACCGCTGCGGGCGGCGTCGTCCGGGCCGCCGCGTCCGGAGAACAGGACTGCGCACAGGCCGGGTTCGGCGACGCAGCGCACCGCAGTGGGTGTGCCGTCGGCGGAGGCCAGCAGGACAGTGCGGTGCGGCAGCGTGGTGGACCGGCCGGTGGCCAGCGAGTGGGCGATGTCGGCGCGGGCCCGGTCGTCGACGGGGGCGAGGCGGCGCAGCCGGGCGACCGCCGCGTCGAGGGCGTCGGCGGACCGCGCGGAGACCACCCAGGGCACGATGTGCGGGAGGCTGCCGGGCTCGTCGGCCGGGGCGGTCGCGGGCGGTGCCTGTTCCAGTACGAGGTGGGCGTTGCTGCCGCCGATGCCGAAGGAGGAGACGGCGGCGCGGCGCGGCCTGCCGGTGGCGGGCCAGTCGGTGGTCTCGCGCAGCAGCCGCGCCGAGCCGGCCGACCAGTCGACGGCCGGGGTGGGTTCGGACAGGTGCGGGGTGGCGGGCAGGACGCCGTGCCGCAGCGCGAGGACGGTCTTGATGACGCCGGCGATGCCGGCCGCGGCCTGGGCGTGTCCGAGGTTGGCCTTCACGGAGCCGATGAACAACGGGTGTTCGCGCTCGCGCCCGTATGCGGCCAGGAGCGCCTCGGCCTCGACGGGGTCGCCGACGCGGGTGCCGGTGCCGTGTGCCTCCACGGCGTCGATGTCGCCGGGGCCGAGCCCCGCGTCCTGCAGGGCCAGGGCGATCAGCTCGCGCTGGGCGGCGGCGCTCGGCGCGGTCAGTCGGTCGGTGGCGCCGTCGGCGTTGACGGCGGTGCCGCGGATCACGGCGAGAACGGGGTGGCCGCTGCGGCGGGCGTCCGTGAGGCGTTCCAGTACGACGACGCCGACGCCCTCGGCCCAGGCGGTGCCGTCGGCGTCGGCGGAGAACGGCTTGCAGCGGCCGTCGGGGGCGAGGCCGCCCTGCCGTGCGTAGCCGACGAGGCTGCGCGGCGTGGACAGGACGTTGGCTCCGCCGGCCAGGGCGAGCGTGCACTCCCCGGCGCGCAGGGCGCGGACCGCGCAGTGCAGGGCGGTCAGTGAGGAGGAGGAGGCGGTGTCGAGGGTCAGTGCGGGGCCGCGCAGTCCGAGGAAGTGGGCGAGGCGGCCGGAGGCGACGCCGGGTGCGGTGCCGGTGACGGCGTGCGCGGCGGTGTCCTCGGCGGAGCGCGTCGTGACCAGGGCGTAGTCCTCGCCGCTGACGCCGACGTAGACGCCGGTGCGGGTGCCGCCCAGCGACAGCGGGTCGATGCCGGCCCGTTCCACTGCTTCCCAGGCGGTCTCCAGCAGCAGCCGCTGCTGGGGGTCGGTGGCGACGGCCTCGCGGGGCGAGAGCCCGAAGAAGCCAGCGTCGAAGTCGGCGACGCCGTCGAGGAATCCGCCGCGGCGGGGTACGGCGGCCCGGTCCGGTCCGTCGAGGGCGGCCGGGTCCCAGTCCCGGTCGGCGGGCAGCGGGCCGATGGCGTCGCGGGCGGCCAGGAGCAGCTCCCACAGCCCCTCGGGGTCGGTGATCCCGCCGGGCAGTCGGCAGGCCATGGCGACGACCGCGACCGGCTCGGCGGCGACCGGGTCGTCGTGCAGGTCGAGGAACTCCAGTCCGGACAGGATGGTCATGCCGCACCGCCTCCGATGGTTCAAGCACTCAACGAGACTGCTGTGGAAGGTAGGTCGGGGAGGTCTCGGTTTTCCTTAGACCTGCCCGGCCTCCGTGAGGGCGCCGATACGCGTTCGCGCACGGCACACCTGTGGTGCCGTGCGCGAACGGGGCCGGTGGGCGGCCCGGCGGCCCGGTGTGGATCAGTCCCGCTCGGGCTCCTGGGTCCGCAGCCACTCCGCCATGAGCCGGGCGGTCTCGTGGGACCGCTCGGCGATGAGGGTCTGGTGGGTGGCGTCGATCATGCGGGTGGTGTGGGCGGGCACGGGCGGGGCTTCGTCGCCGCGGTTCACCGCGGGCATGGAGGCCGTGCAGCGGATCAGCAGGCTCGGCACGCCGGTCTTGTAGCGTTCCGCGCCGCCGGTGGTCATGCGCAGGAACCACTGGGCCATCGCCGACAGCCGGGCGCTGTCGAGCTTCACGGCGGGCTTGTCGATGTCGGCGAGGTAGTTCTCGTGGAAGAGGTCCCAGTCGACGCCCTCCCCCGCCTTGTACTCCAGGCTGAGCGTGTCGAGCATGATCAGGCCCTCGGGCCGGATGCCCCAGGTCTCCTCCAGTACGCCCGCCGCGCGGTAGGCGAAGGTGCCGCCCATGGAGTAGCCGACGAGGACGAACGGCTCGCCCTCGCTGGCCAGCAGGGCGCTCTCGGCGATGAGCCGTACCGCCGCCTCGCTGTCGGCGGGCAGTGCCTCGCCCTCGGCGAAGCCCAGCAGAGGCAGCGCGCTGACGTGCCGGCTGCCGCGGAACGGGGCCGCCATACGGGCGTACTGGTGCACGCCGCCGGTGGCGCCGGGCGCGCTGACGCAGATCAGCCGGGGCAGCGCGGGCCCCTCGGCGAGGGTGACGGGCTGCGGCAGTTCCGGTACCTCGGCGGTGAGTTCGACCTGGGGGCGGGTCGCCGCGACCGCCATCAGCAACCGCATCGCCTCGAGGGTCTTGCCGTTCCTGACGGTGTCGAAGAACAGGTTGACCACCGAGTCGGGGGCGCTCTCGCGGGCGTTCGCGGTGAGCGTGCCGGGTCCTGCCGCCGTGCGGTTGCCGAGGGCGGCCAGCTGGCTCCGGAGCCACTGGGCGAGCCGGGCGGGGGTGCGGTGGTCGAAGACGGCGGACGTCGGCACCCTCAGCCCGAGGGCCTCGCCGAGCTGGTTGCGCAGTTCCAGGGCGATGAGCGAGTCGAAGCCCAGGGTGAGGAACTCGCGGTCCGGGTCCAGGGGCCCGTCCTCGCGCCGCCCGAGCAGCACCGCGGAGGTCTCCACGATCAGGTCGGTCAGCGCCCTGTGCTGATCCGCTGCGTCCAGCCGGGCGAGCCGGTCGCGGAGCGTGGCGAAGGACCGGGTCGCGGTGGCGGCGGTGCGCCGGGGGCCGCGCAACAGGCGGCGCAGCAGGGGCGGTACGTCGCCACCGGCGCGGGTCCGGTCGATGCGCAGCGGCACGAGGTGGGCTTCGTCGCGGGCGAGCGCGGCGTCGAACAGGGCGAGCCCGAGGTCGAGTCCGAGCGGCGGCGTCCCGGAGCGTTCCATGCGCTGCACGTCCGTCTCGGTCAGCCGCGTGGTCATGCCGGTGCGGCGGGCCCAGAACCCCCAGGACAGGGAGGTCGCTGGCAGCCCTTGGGCGCGCCGGTGGACGGCGAGGGCGTCGAGGTAGGCGTTGGCGGCGGAGTAGCCGGCCTGGGCCTGGCTGCCGAGGACGCCGGAGACCGAGGAGTACAGGACGAACGCGGCGAGATCCATCTCCCGGGTGCCCCGGTGCAGATGCCAGGCGCCGTCGGCCTTGGGGCGCAGGACGGCGGAGACCCGCTCGGAGGTGAGCGCGGACAGCACACCGTCGTCCAGGGCGCCGGCGGTGTGCACGACGGCGGTCAGCGGGTGCTCCGCGGGCACCGCGGCCAGCAGCGCGTCCACGGCACCCGCGTCGGCGACGTCGCAGGCGGCGACGGTCACCGAGGCGCCGGCGGCGGTGAGTTCGGCGCGCAGGGCGTCGGCGCCGGGCGCGGCCTCACCGCCGCGGGACGCCAGCAGCAGATGCCGTACGCCGTGCCGGGTCACCAGGTGCCGGGCGAGTTCGCCGCCGAGGCCGCCGGTGCCGCCGGTGATGAGGACGGTGCCGTCCGGGTTCCAGTCGGCGATCCCGCCGGCCCGGTCGGCCCCGTCGGCCCGGGCGAGCCTGGGCACGCGCGGCCGGCCCTCGCGGACCGCCCACTGTTCCTCCTCGGCCACGAGCAGGGCCGGCAGGACCGTGGCGGAGGTCTCCGCCTCGTCGAGGTCGACCAGGACGAAGCGGCCCGGGTTCTCGGACTGGGCGGAGCGGACGAGGCCCCACACGGCGGCGGCGACCGGGTCGGTCACGTCGCCGCCGTCCGGGGCGACGGCGCCGCGCGTGACGAGCAGGAGCCGCGAGCGGTCGAGCCGCTCGTCGGCGAGCCACTCCTGGAGCAACGTCAGAGTGCGGGAGACGGTGTCGTGCACCGCGTCGGGTTCTTCGCCGCCGGCGACGGAGGCGAGGAAGCCGTGCGGGACGGGGCCGTTGTCGCCGTCCTTGCCGATCGCGCCGGCGAAAGTCTCGGCGTAGGCGACCACGCTCTCCCCCGCCAGCGCGAGCGCCTGGCCGAGTCCGTGGGCGTCGTCGCCGACGACGGCCCAGCGGGCACCCCCGGGTGCGGCCAGGTCGGCCGGCGCGGGTTCCCACTCGAGGTGCAGCAGGGCGTCGCGCGGGTCGTCGGCCGGGGTGGCGGCGGGCCGGTCGGTTCCGGCGCGCAGGGTGAGGGTGCCGACGGTCACGACGGGGTCGCCCTCGACGTCGGTCGCGGTGATGGCGAGGGTGTCGGGTCCGGTGCGGACGATGCGGGCGCGCAGCACGGTGGCGCCGGAGGCGTGCAGGGTGACGTCCTGCCAGCTGAACGGCAGCGTCCGCTCGTGGTTCTCCTCGCCCGCGTGGACACCGGCGTGCAGTACGGCGTCCAGGAGCGCCGGGTGCAGGCCGAGGCCCTGGGTGCCGCCGGCCGGTTCGGGCAGGACGACCTCGGCGTACGCGTCGTCGTCCAGCCGCCACACGCCGCGCAGCCCCTGGAAGGCGGGCCCGTAGTCGAGCCCGGCGCGGGCGTAGCGCCGGTAGATGTCGCTCACGTCGACCTCGGTGGCGCCGGCGGGCGGCCACTCGGTGGTGTCGAGGGGGGCTGGGGTGACGGGATCGTGGGAGAGGACGCCGGTGGCGTGCAGCCGCCAGGGCGCGTCGCCGCGGGCCGGGCGGGAATGGAACCGTATGCCGCTGCGGCCCTCCTCGTCGGGCGCGTCGACCCGGACCTGCACCTGGACGGCTCCGCGTTCGGGCAGGACGAGCGGGGCGGCGATGGTGAGTTCGTCGACCCGGCCGCAGCCGGCGGCGTCACCGGCGCGCACGGCGAGTTCGAGGAATCCGGTGCCGGGGAAGAACAGGGCGCCGGACACCCGGTGCTGGCCGAGCCAGGGCTGCGCGGACAGGGACAGGGTGCCGGTGAGGACCAGGTCGCCTGAGTCGGCGACGGTCACGGCGGCGCCGAGCAGCGGGTGCCCGGTCGCGTCGAGGCCGGCGCCCGACACGTCGGTGGTCGCGGCCGCGGCGGTGGGCCAGTACCGCTGCCGCTGGAAGGCGTATGTGGGCAGGTCGACGACCTTGGCCGGGCCGAAGGCACCCGAGGCCGTCCAGTCCACGGGGACGCCGCGGACGAAGGCCTCGGCGAGGAAGGTGAGCAGCCGGTCCGTGCCGTCCTCGCCGCGCCGCAGCGTGCCGACGGCGGCGGCGCGGGCGCCGGCCGACTCGGCGCACGAGTGGACGGCGCCGGTGAGCACGGGGTGCGGTGAGCACTCGACGAACCGCGTGCAGCCCTGGTCGAGCAGCGCGCGCACCGCGTCGGCGAACCGCACGGTCTGCCGCAGATTGCGGCACCAGTACTCGGCGTCCATCGAAGCGGCGTCGAGGCGTTCGCCGGTGACCGTGGACAGCAGCGGGATCCGCGGGGCGCGGGCGGTGACGGGCGCAAGGTCGGTGAGCAGGTCGGCGTGCAGGTCCGCCACATGGGCGGAGTGCGAGGCGTAGTCGACGGCGATGCGCTTGACGCGGACGCCCTCGGAGGCCAGTTGGACGAAGAACTCGTCGAGCGACGCGGCGTCGCCGCTGACGACGACGGCGTCGGGGGCGTTGACCGCGGCGAGGGACAGCCGCCCGTCCCAGCCGGCGAGGCGAGGCTCTACGTCGGCGGCGGCCAGCGGGACCGCGACCATGCCGCCGCGCCCGGCGAGCCGGCGGGCGATGGCCCGGCTGCGCAGGGCCACGACGCGGGCGCCGTCGGTCAGGGACAGCGCCCCGGCGACGACGGCCGCGGCGATCTCGCCCTGGGAGTGTCCGACGACCGCGTCCGGGGAGACGCCGTGCGCCTCCCAGACCGCGGCGAGCGCGACCATGACCGCCCAGGTGGCGGGCTGCACGACGTCGACGCGGTCCAGTGCGGGGGCGCCCTCGGCGCCGCGCAGGACGTCGACGAGGGACCAGTCGGTGAACTCGGCGAGGACGGCGCCGCATTCGGCGATACGGGCGGCGAACACCGGGGACTCCTCCAGCAGCCGGGCGCCCATGCCGGCCCACTGGGCGCCCTGCCCGGGGAAGACGAGAACGGTACGGCCCTCGTGGTCGGCTGTGCCGCGCACCACTCCTTCGGCCACCGTGTCGCCCGCGGCGAGCGCGTCGAGTCCGGCGAGGAGCGCGTCGCGGCCGACGCCCACGACGACCGCGCGGTGCTCGAACACGGCACGGGTGGTGGCGAGGGAGTGGGCGATGTCGGCGGGGTCCACGGCGGGGCCGCGGGTGACGTCGGCGGCGAGTCCGGCGGCCTGGCCGCGCAGGGCGGCGGGGGTACGGGCGGACAGCACCCACGGCAGCGGCCGGTCGGCTGGCGCCGCGACGGCCGTGTCGTCCGTTGTGGAAGGGACGGGGTCGGCGGCCTGTTCGAGGACGACGTGCGCGTTGGTGCCGCTGATGCCGAACGAGGAGACACCGGCCCGGCGGGGCCGCCCCGTGGCTGGCCAGGGCCTGGCGCGTTCGAGCAGGGCGACCGGCCCCCTGGACCAGTCGATGTGCGACGAGGGCGTCTCGACGTGCAGGGTGGGCGGCAGGGTGCCGTGGCGCAGGGCCATCACGGTCTTGATGACGCCGGCGACTCCGGCGGCGGCCTGGGTGTGGCCGATGTTGGACTTCACGGAGCCGAGCAGCAGCGGTCGGCTGCGTTCGGGTGCGCCGAAGACCGCCATCAGGGCATCGGCCTCGATGGGGTCGCCGAGCGTGGTGCCGGTGCCGTGTGCCTCGACGGCATCGATGTCCGAGGGCGTGAGTGCGGCGGCGGCGAGGGCTTGGCGGATGACGCGCTGCTGGGAGGGGCCGTTGGGCGCGCTGAGCCCGTTGGATGCGCCGTCCTGGTTGACCGCCGAGCCCCGCACCACGGCGAGGACCCGGTGGCCGTTGCGTTCGGCGTCGGACAGCCGCTCGACGACGAGGACGCCGACCCCCTCGGACCAGCCGGTGCCGTCGGCCGCGTCGGAGAACGCCTTGCAGCGGCCGTCTGAGGAGAGACCGCCCATGGCGGTGAAGCCGGAGAAGCTCGAGGAGCTGGTCATCACGGTGACACCGCCGGCCAGGGCGAGTTCGCACTCGCCGCCGCGCAGCGCCTGGGCGGCCAGGTGGAGGGAGACGAGGGAGGAGGAACAGGCGGTGTCGATGGTGGCCGCCGGCCCCTCCAGGCCGAACACGTAGGCGATACGGCCGGACATGACGCTGGCCGCGAGGCCGGTGCCAAGGTGGGTCTCCATGTTCTCTGCGGACCGGGCGACGAGTTCGGCGTAGTCCTGGCCGTTGGTGCCGACGAACACGCCGGTGCGGCTGCCGCGCAGCGTGTGCGGGTCGATACCGGCTCGCTCGAAGGCCTCCCACGTGGTCTCCAGCAGGACGCGCTGCTGCGGGTCCATCGCCACGGCCTCGCGGGGGCTGACGCCGAAGAACTCGGGGTCGAAGTCGGCGACGTCGCACAGGAATCCGCCCTCGGCGGTGGCGCTGTGCCCGCGGCCCGAGCCGGCCAGGACGTCGAGGTCCCAGCCCCGGTCGATGGGGAACGGGCCGATGGCGTCGCGGCCGCCGACGACCAGGTCCCACAGGTCCTCCGGGGACCGCACGTCGCCGGGAAAACGGCAGGCCATGCCCACGATCGCCAGGGGCTCGTCGGTGACGGTACGGGCGGCGGGCAGCGGAGCCGGGGCATGGGCCGGTTCGCCGAGCAGCGTGTCGAGGAGGTGCTCGGCGAGGGCCCGGGGCCGCGGGTGGTCGAAGAGCAGCCCTGCGGGGAGCGGCAGGCCGGTGACGCGGGCCAGCCGGGTGCGCAGCTCCATCGAGGTCAGCGAGTCGAAGCCGAGGTCCTGGAAGGGCTTGTCCGGCCGGATCGCCGTGGGGTCGGGGTGGGCGAGAACGGCCGCGGCCTGGGTGCGCACCAGGTCGAGCAGCAGCGGCAGCCGCTCCCCAGGAGTCGTCGCGTGCACCCGGTCCCGCAGCGCACGACGGGCCTCCTCACCAGCGGAGCGAGAGGTGCGGGCCGTGCGCAGGGCGTCCTGGCCGGCGGGGAGCGCGGCCAGGGCGGGCGAGGGGCGGAGGCTGAACAGGGCTTGGAGGAACGGCGGGTACTGGAGGTCGGCGACCACGGTGACGGCGTGCGGTTCGGCGACCAGCTCCGCGAGCGCGGTGAGCGCCGCGCCGGGGTCGAGCAGGGCGGCTCCGGAGGCCCGTTCGGTGTCCTGGAGTCCGGCGGCCATGCCGCCGCCGTCCCAGGCGCCCCAGGCGACGGAGGTGGCGGGCAGCCCCTCGGCGCGGCGCCGCTGCGCGAGCGCGTCGAGGACGGTGTTCGCGGCGGCGTAGTTGCCCTGACCGGGGTTGCCGACCGCGCCGGCCACCGAGGAGAACAGCACGAACGCCGAAAGGTCGCGCTCCCGGGTCAACTCGTCCAGCAGCAGCGCGGGATTGACCTTGGCCCGGAAGACGTCCGTGAATGTGTCGGGCGTCAGTCCGTCCAGCACCGCGTCGTCGAGCACACCTGCGGCGTGTACGACGGCGGTCAGCGGCAGGGCGGCCGGGATCGCCTCCAGCGCCGCCGACAGCTCCGCACGGATCGCGGTGTCACACGCGGCGATGGTCA
>NZ_JAJFAU010000063.1 GCF_022614595.1 Streptomyces sp. CNQ085 | reverse complement strand
GCGCGAGGGCGGCCGCGTCGGTGGCCAGCGCGGCGTCGAACAGGGCAAGGCCCTGCTCGGCGGTCAGCGGCGGCAGCCCGAGGGCCGAGGTGCGCCGCAGGTCGCGCTCGGTCAGGTCGGCGGTCATGCCGCCGCCGTCCTGCGCCCAGCCGGGCCAGCGCAGCGACAGCGCGGGCAGCCCTTGAGCCCTGCGGTGCTCGGCGAGCGCGTCGAGGAAGGCGTTGGCGGCGGCGTAGTTGGCCTGGCCGGGGCTGCCCATCAGGCCGGCGGTGGAGGAGTAGAGCACGAACGCGGCCAGGTCCAGGTCGCGGGTCTGCTCGTGCAGCTGCCAGGCCACGTCGGCCTTGGGGCGCAGCACGGTGTCGAGCCGGTCCGGGGTGAGGGCGGCCAGCACGCCGTCGTTCAGGACGCCCGCCGTGTGGACGACGGCCGTCAGCGGGTGCTCGTCGGGAACGGCGTCGAGCAGGGCGCGTACGGCGCCGGGCGCGGTGAGGTCGCATGCCACGACCTCCACCTGGGCTCCGTGCTCCGTGAGTTCCTGGCGCAGTTCGCGGGCGCCGGGCGCGTCGGGTCCGCGGCGGCCGGCGAGCAGCAGGTGGCGTACGCCGTGGCGGGTGACGAGGTGGCGGGCGAGGAGGCTGCCGAGGCCTCCGGTGCCGCCCGTGATCAGGACCGTGCCGTCGGGGTCCGGAGCGGGCGGAAGCGTGAGCGCGAGTTTGCCGGTGTGCCGGGCGAGGCTCATGAAGCGGAACGCCTCGGCGGCCCGCCGCACGTCCCAGCTGCGCACCGGCAGGGGCCGCAGCGCGCCGTCGGCGAACAGGCCGGTGAGCGCCGTCAGCATCCGCTGGATGCCGTCGGGATCCACCCAGCCAAGGTCGAACGGCTCGTAGCGGATGCCGTCGGGGATGGTGTCCGCGTCGCGCAGATCGGTCTTGCCCATCTCCAGGAACCGGCCTCCGGGAGCGAGCAGCCGCAGCGAGGCGTCGACGAACTCGCCGGACAGCGCGTTGAGGACGATGTCGAGGCCCTCCCCGGCCACCGCCGCGAACCGGTCGGCGAATCCGGTGTCGCGCGAGGAGGCGATGTGGTCGTCCGGCAGGCCGAGTTCGCGGAGCACGGGCCACTTCAGCTCACTGGCGGTGGCGAACACCTCCGCGCCGAGGTACCGGGCGAGCTGGATCGCCGCCATACCGACGCCGCCGGCGCCCGCGTGCACCAGGACCTTCTCGCCGGGCCTGAGTCCGGCAAGGTCGACGAGGGCCCGATAGGCGGTGAGGAACACGAGCGGCACGCAGCCAGCCGTCTCCCAGGACCAGTCGGCGGGCACGGCGGTCAACTGCCGTTCGTCCACCGCGATGTTCGGCGCGAAGCCCCCGGTGACCATGCCCATGACGCGGTCGCCCGGCCGCCACAGCTCGGCCTCGGGCCCCGCCTCGACGACCACGCCGGCGGCCTCGGAGCCCAGCAGCCCGGCCTCACCGGGGTACATGCCGAGCGCGCTGAGCACGTCCCGGAAGTTGATGCCGGCGGCCCGCACCGCCACTCGTACCTGCCGTCCCGTCAACTCCGGCTGCTCACAGGGCGTCAGCGTGAGCCCGTCCAGGCTGCCGCGGTCGGTCACGTCCAGCCGCCACGGTCCGCCGGCGGGCGGCACGAGCGCGGTGCCGACGCCGCGCGCCAGCCGTCCGACGCGCAGCTCACCGTCGCGCAGGACGGCCTGTGGCTCGTCGTCGTCGAACAGGGCAGGCAGGGTCGGCAGCAGGGCGGCGGAGGCGGCGTCGGTGTCCACCAGCAGCAGACGGCCGGGGTTCTCGGCCTGCGCGGAGCGCACGAGCCCCCATGCGGCGGCAGCGCCCAGGTCGGTCACGTCCTCGGCGTCGGTCGCGGCGACGGCGCCACGCGTCACCAGCAGCAGGCGGGAGCGGCGGAAGCGGTCGTCGGCGAGGAACTCATGCAGTACGTCGAGCACTTGGTGGGTGGCGGGGCCGGCACCGCGTCCGGCCACGGGCACGACCACATGACGTGGGGCACGCTCGCCCGGCAGCGCTCGCAGCGTGGGGACGTGCGCGGCACCGTCCACATGGTCGGCGAGCCCGAACGGGTCCTCGCCGACCAGGGCCCAGCCGCCCTGTGCGGCAGCCGGAATCTCCCGGGTCCGCCACTCCAGGCGGAACAGCGAACCGGCCGGGTCCGGCAGGGCAGGAGCGGAAGCGTCCGGCGCGGCCCGCAGGGTGAGCCCGGCGACCGACACGACGGGCGCCCCCTGCGCGTCGGCGGCGTCGACCACCACGGTGTCCGCTCCCGTACGCAGCAGCCGCGCCCGCAGCAGCCCCGCCCCCGAGGCGTGCAGGGTCACGTCCCGCCACTCGAACGGCAGCAGGCGTTCGGCGTCCTGGTCCAGGGCCGCCGCGTGCAGGACGGAGTCCAGCAGGCCGGGGTGGACGCCGTACTCGCCCGTGTCGCGGACCGAGGCGTCGAGGGCGATCTCCGCGAACAGGTCCTCGCCGCGCCGCCACAGGGCGCGCAGCCCGCGGAAGGCGGGGCCGTAGACCAGGCCGGAGGCGGCGTAGCGGTCGTAGCGGTCGGTGATGTCGACGGGCTGTGCGTCGCGCGGCGGCCACTCGGCGGCGTCGAACGGGGCGGGCTCGGTGGCGTCGGGGGCGAGCCGTCCGGTGGCGTGCAGGGTCCACGGTGCCTCGGGCCGGTCGGCGGGGCGGGCGTGGAACCACAGCTCGCGGCGTCCGTCCGCGTCGGGTCCGCCGACCTTCATCTGTACCTGTACGGCGCCCTCCTCGGGCAGCACCAGCGGCACCGCGAGAGTCAGTTCGGCGACCCGGGCGCAGCCCACCTGGTCCCCGGCGCGGATGGCCAGTTCCAGGAAGCCGGTGCCGGGGAAGAACACCATGCCGCCGACGCGGTGGTCGGCGAGCCACGGCTGTACGGCGGTGGAGAGCACGCCGGTGAGGACGAGGTCGTCGGAGCCCGCCACCACCATCGCGGCACCGAGCAGCGGATGCCCGACCGCTTCGAGGCCCGCGCCGGACACCTCCAGGGCCCGGGCGCCGCCGGCCGGCCAGTAGCGCTCACGCTGAAAGGCATACGTCGGCAGGTCCACGCGGCGGGCGCCCGTACCGGCGAAGAACCCTGCCCAGTCGACGCTCACGCCGTGCACGTGAAGCCCCGCGAGGCCGGTGACGAGCGCCGTCTCCTCAGCCCGGTCCCGGCGCAACAGCGGCTGCACCACGGCCCGTTCGGGCAGGCAGGCGCGAGCGGCGGCGGACAGGACGGCGTCCGGGCCGACCTCCAGGAAGGCGGTGGCTCCGGCATCCGCGAGGGCGCTCACGCCGTCGGCGAAGCGCACGGTCTCGCGGACGTGCCGTACCCAGTACTCCGGCGAGCACAGCTCCTCCGGCTCGGCGATGCGGCCGGTCAGCCCCGACACCACCGCGAGCTGCGGGGCGTTCCAGGTCAGCGCTGCCGCGACCTGGCGGAAGTCGTCCAGCATCGGGTCCATCAGCGGCGAGTGGAAGGCGTGGCTCACCGCGAGCCGGGTGTACCGCCGCTCCCCCAGCGCCCCGAGCAGGCGTTCCACCTCCTCCTCGGCGCCCGAGAGCACCAGGGCACGCGGCCCGTTGACCGCGGCCACCGCCACGCCGGGCGTCAGCAGCGGTCGTACCTCGTCCTCGTTCGCCTCGACGGCGACCATCACGCCACCCGGCGGGAGGGCCGCCATCAGCCGGCCGCGTGCCGCGACCAGCGCGCAGGCGTCCGCCAGGGACAGCACGCCCGCGACATGGGCTGCGGCGATCTCGCCGACCGAATGCCCGGCGACGAACTCGGCGCGCACGCCCCAGGACTCCAGCAGCCGGTACAGCGCGACCTCTACGGCGAACAGCGCGGCCTGGGTGTGGTCCGTACGGTTCAGCGGCGCGTCGTCCGTGCCCCACATCACGTCGCGCAGCCCGGGCTCGAAGCATGCCAGCGTCTCGTCCAGCGCGGCGGCGAAGACCGGGAAAGCCGCGTGCAGTTCGCGGCCCATGCCGGGCCGCTGGCTGCCCTGCCCGGAGAACAGCAGGGCGAGCTTGGGCCGGCCGGTGACGTGGCCGCTGATGGTGCCGGGTCCGGTGGGGTCGGCGGTGAAGGGGGCGCTGTCGTGCGCGTCGGCGACGACGGCGGTGCGGTGGTCGCGTGCGGCGCGGGTGACGGCGAGGGAGTAGGCGACGTCGAGGGGGCGCAGGTCGCCGGCGCCGGCCAGGTGGGCGCGCAGGCGCTCGGCCTGGTCGCGCAGGGCGGCCGGGCCGGCGGCGGACAGCAGCCAGGGCAGGGCGCCCGGGGTGCGGCCGGGCGATGCCGGCTCGGATTCGGGTGCGGGCGGGGCCTGTTCGAGGATGACGTGGGTGTTGGTGCCGGTCACGCCGAAGGAGGAGACGCCGGCGCGGCGCGGGCGCCCGGTATCGGGCCAGGGCCGCTCGGTGCCGAGGACCTCGACGGCGCCGGACGTCCAGTCGACGAGGCGGGTGGGGGTGTCGGCGTGCAGGGTGCGCGGGGCGATGCCGTGCCGGATCGCCATGACCGTCTTGATGACGCCGGCGACGCCGGAGGCGGCCTGGGCGTGGCCGAAGTTGGACTTCACCGAGCCGAGCAGCAGGGGCCGTTGGCGGTCCTGGCCGTACGTGGCGAGGAGGCTCTGTGCCTCGATGGGGTCGCCGAGCGGGGTGCCGGTGCCGTGTGCCTCGACGATGTCGATGTCGGCGGGGGTGAGGCGGGCGGCGGCGAGGGCGGCGCGGATGACGCGCTGCTGGGACGGGCCGTTGGGCGCGGTGAAGCCGTTGGAGGCGCCGTCCTGGTTGACGGCGGAGCCGCGCACGACGGCGAGGATCTCGTGCCCGCCCCGTTCGGCGTCGGAGAGCCGCTCCAGCAGCAGCACTCCGGCGCCCTCGGCCCACCCGGTGCCGTCGGCGCCGTCACCGAAGGCCTTGCAGCGGCCGTCCCGGGCCAGCCCGCCCTGCCGGCTGAACTCGACGAGCGGTCCCGGCGTCGCCATCACGTTGACGCCGCCGGCCAGGGCGAGGGTGCTCTCGCCGTTGCGCAACGACTGGCAGGCCAGGTGCAGGGCGACCAGGGACGAGGAGCAGGCCGTGTCGACGGTGAGCGCCGGCCCTTCCAGGCCCAGCGTGTAGGAAAGCCGTCCGGACAGGGCGCCCGCCCCGATGCCGCTGCCGATCTCGCCGTCGGCGTCGGACAGGGAACGCAGCACGAGATGGGCGTAGTCCTGGCCGTTGGTGCCCATGAAGACACCGGTGCGGCTGCCGCGCAGCAGCGTGGCGTCGAGGCCGGCGCGTTCGAACGCCTCCCAGGAGATCTCCAGCAGCAGGCGCTGCTGGGGGTCCATGCGCTGCGCCTCGCGCGGGGAGATGCCGAAGAACGCGGCGTCGAAGTCGGCGACGCCGTCGAGGAAGCCGCCGCGGGTGCTGAGTTCGTGGCCGTGCTCGTCGACTCCGGCGGTGCGCAGCGCGGTGAGGTCCCAGCCCCGGTCGGCGGGCAGCGCGGACACCGCGTCGGTGCCGTCGGCGACGAGCCGCCACAGGTCCTCCGCGGAGCGCACGCCACCCGGGTAGCGGCAGCCGATGCCGATGACGGCGATCGGCTCCGATGCGGCGGCGACCAGTTGCCGGTTCTTCTTTCGCAGGCGGTCGACGTCCTTCATGGCGGCCCGCAGGGCGTGGACGACCTGCTCGCTGGGCGTCGTGGTCATGGCTGGCTCCGTCACTCGGCGGACTCGTCCGCGGGGTCGTACGAGTCGTGGGGATCGGTGGGGTCGTCGGGGCCGGGGCCCTCGAGTGCGGCGCGAACGAGGTCGTCGAGCGCCATGGTGTCGATATCAGCACCGGGGTCCGTCGAGGGCGCGGGGGCGTCGTCGCCGGTGGACAGGGCGAGGAGTTCGTCGAGCAGGCCGGTCTCGCGCAGCCGGTCCAGGGGCAGTCGGGCGAGCGCGGAGCGGATCCGGGCGTCCTCGGGGGTCTCGTCGGGGGCGTCGGACGTCTGTGGTGAGAGGCGTTCGGTGAGGTGCTGGGCCAGCGCCAGCGGGGTGGAGTGGTCGAAGACGAGGGTGGCGGCGAGGGGCAGGCCGATGGCGGCGGTGAGCTGGTTGCGCAGTTCGACCGCGCCGAGGGAGTCGACGCCGAGGTCGCGGAAGAGGCGTTCGGCGCCGATGGCGGCTGGGTCGCGGTGGCCGAGTACGGCTGCGGCGCGCGCCAGCACCAGGTCCAGGACGGCCTCGGTACGGCGGGCGGGGGGCAGCTTGGCGAGCCGGTCGCGCAGGGCGCCGGCCGGTTCGGAGGCCGGATCGGAGGTGGCGTCCTGCGGGCGGTCGTGGCCGGGCAGGCCGCGCAGCAGGGCGCGGGGACGTCCGGCGGCGGGTCCGGCGAAGACGTCCGTGGCCAGACCGGCGACGAGGGCGGTCGGGTGGGATTCGGCGACGAGTCGGCACAGCATCTCGGCGGCGAGTTCGGGGTCCATGGGCTCGATACCGACGCGCCGCATGGCCTCCTCGGCGGCGGCGCCGCCGGCCATGCCGCCGCCTCCCCACACGCCCCAGGCGATGGACGTGGCGGGCAGCCCCTCGGCCCGGCGTCGTTCGGCGAGGGCGTCCAGGACGGCGTTCGCGGCGGCGTAGTTGGCCTGGCCGGGGTTGCCGACGAGGGCGGTCGCGGAGGAGAACAGGGCGAACACCTCCAGGTCGCTGTTCCGGGTGAGTTCGTCGAGGAGCAGGGCGGAGGCCGCCTTGGCGCGGAAGACCGTGCCGAACCGCTCGGGGGTGAGCCGGTCCAGCACGCCGTCGTCGACCACGCCGGCGGTGTGCACCACGGCGGTCAGCGGCAGGTCGTCCGGGATCGCGGCGAGAAGTCCGCCGAGCTGCTCGCGGTCGGCGACGTCGCACGCGGTGAGCGTGACCCTGGTGCCGAGGCCGGTCAGCTCCTCGCGCAGCGCGGCGGCTCCCGGCGCGTCCGGTCCACGGCGTCCGGCGAGTACTAGGTGCGGGGCACCGGCCCTGGCGAGTCGCCGGGCGACATGGGCGGCGAGCGCTCCGGTACCGCCGGTGATCAGCGTGGTGCCGGAGGGCTGCCAGGCGGCGTCCTCGTCACGGCCGTCGCCGGGTGCGGGGACGATACGGCCCGCGAAGACGGTGCCACCCCGGACGGCGACCTGGTCCTCGCCGTCCTGCCCGGCGAGGACGGCGGCGAGGGCGCCGAGATCGCGGGCGTCGGGCACGGCTGCCGGGAGGTCGACGAGGCCGCCCCAGCGGTCCGGGTACTCCAGCGCGGCGACCCGGCCCAGGCCCCAGACGGCGGCCTGCTCGGGGGTGGGGGCCGCGTCCGCCGCCCCGACCGACACCGCGCCGCGCGTGAGGCACCACAGGGGCACGGTCAGGCCCGCGTCGCCGAGCGCTTGGACGAGGGCGGCGGTGCCGACGGTTCCGGCGGGCGCCTCGTCGTCGCCTGGGCGGTCGTCGAATGTCAGGAGGGAGAGCACTCCGGCGACTTCGCTGCCGTACGTCCGTACAAGGGCGGCCAGTTCGGCCCGGTCCGTGGTCTTGGTGCGCATCCGCACGACGCTCGTACCGAGCCCGTCGAGGACCGCGTCCGTCCACCCGTCGTCGGCTCCGGACGCGGGCAGTACCGCAAGCCAGCTGCCGGTGACGCGGCGGGCGGGGAGGCCGGACAGCGGCTGCCAGACCACACGGTGCCGCCAGCCGTCCATGCGGGTCTCGGTGTCGCGGCCGCGCCGCCAGTCGAGCAGTGCGGGCAGCACCTTGGCCAGGGCGTCGTCGTCCACGTCGAGGCGGGTGCCGAGTTCGGCGAAGTCCTCCTTCTCGACGGCCGTCCAGAAGTCGCCGTCCCCGTCCTGTGCGGCCCGTCGGGCGGTGTGCTCGGGCCAGAACCGCTCGTGCTGGAACGGGTACGTCGGCAGATCGACGCGCCGCGCCCCGGTGCCCGCGAAGTACGCGTCCCAGTCCACGGTGAGACCGGCGAGCCGCAGCCGGGCCAGGGCGGTGGTGACCGACTCCGCCTCGCCGTGGTCGCGCCGCAGCAGCGGCACGGCGAGGGCGGACGCGGCCTGACCGGCGGCGGCCATGCCGAGCAGCACACCGCCCGGGCCGACCTCCACGAGCACGGATACCTGACGTTCCGTCAAGAGCTGTACCCCGTCGGCGAACCGAACCGCCTGGCGCACATGCCGTACCCAGTACTCGGGCGAGCCGAAGTCGGCGTCGGCGAGTCGTCCGGTCAGGTTGGAGACGACGGGAAGAGCGGGTGCCGTGCTGGTCAGGCCGGTGAGTTCGGCGCGGAAGGCGTCCAGCATCGGCTCCATGTGCGGGGAGTGGAAGGCGTGGCTGACGCTCAGGCGGCCGGTGCGGCGGCCCAGGCCCTCGAAGTGCCCGGCGATGCGCAGCACTTCGTCCTCGTCGCCGGAGACGACCACCGTGTCGGGGCCGTTGGCGGCGGCCAGTGACACCCGGTCGCTGAGCAGCGGGCGGACCTCGTCCTCGGTGGCCTGCACCGCGCTCATGGCGCCGCCCCCGGGCAGCCCGTCCATGAGGCGGGCCCGTGCGGTGACGAGCCGGCAGGCGTCGGCGAGCGTGAGGGCGCCCGCGACATGGGCGGCGGCGATCTCGCCGACGGAGTGGCCGACGACGTAGTCCGGGGTGACATCCCAGTGCTCCAGCAGCCGGAACAGCGCGACCTCGACGGCGAACAGCGCGGGCTGCGCCGTACCGGTGCGGTCGAGCGCCGCCGCGTCGTCGCCCCACATCACCTCCCGCACGGCCGGGTCGAAGTGGCCGAGCACCTCGTCGAGCGCGGCCCGGAAGGCCGGGTGGGTGTCGTACAACTCCCGGCCCATGCCGAGGCGCTGGCTGCCCTGGCCGGGGAAGAGGAAGGCGACCCGGCCGGGGCGGGGTGCGTCGGCGCGCAGGACGCCGGGAGCGTCGGCGGTGCCGGACGGGTCGGCGAGGGCGGCGAGGCCCGTCGTGAGGTCGTCGTGGCCGGTGACGGTGAGGGCGGCCCGGTGCTCGAACAGGGCGCGTCCGGTGGCCAGCGCGTACGCCAGGTCGGCGACGGCGGGGCGCGGTTCGGCGGCGATCCGGTCGAGCAGACGGTGGGCCTGGTCGCGCAGGGCGGCGGGGGTGCGGGCGGAGAGCACGACGGGCAGCGGGTGGCGTGCCTGCGGTGTGGGTGGCGTGGCCGGCACCGGGGGTGCCTGTTCCAGGACGACGTGGGCGTTGGTGCCGCTCGCGCCGAAGGAGGACACGCCCGCGCGGCGCGGCCGGCCGGTGTCCGGCCAGGCGGTGGCCTCGGTCAGCAGCCGTACGGCGCCGGAGGCCCAGTCGACGTGCGGGGAGGGGACGTCGGCGTGCAGGGTGCGCGGCAGCAGGCCGCTGTGCATCGCCCGCACCATCTTGATCACGCCGGCGACACCCGAGGCAGCCTGGGTGTGCCCGATGTTGGACTTCACCGAGCCCAGCAGCAGGGGCCGTTCACGGTCCTGGCCGTAGGTGGCGAGCAGGGCCTGTGCCTCGATCGGGTCGCCGAGGCTGGTGCCGGTACCGTGCGCCTCGACGGCGTCGACGTCGGCCGGGGTGAGTCCGGCGCCCGCCAGGGCGCGGCGGACGACGCGTTGCTGAGCGGGGCCGTTGGGGGCGGTGAGCCCGTTGGAGGCGCCGTCCTGGTTGATGGCCGTGCCGCGCACGACGGCGAGCACCGGGTGCCCCAGCCGCTCGGCGTCCGACAGCCGTTCCACGACGAGCATGCCGACGCCCTCGGCCCAGCCGGTGCCGTCCGCGTCGGCGGAGAAGGCCTTGCACCGGCCGTCGGCGGACAGCGCGCCCTGCGCGGTGAACTCGACGAAGCCGACCGGGGTCGACATCACGGTCACGCCGCCGGCCAGGGCCACGGTGCACTCCCCCGCGCGCAGCGCCTGTACGGCGAGGTGCAGGGCCACGAGGGAGGAGGAACAGGCGGTGTCGACGGAGACCGTGGGACCTTGCAGGCCCAGGCTGTAGGCGACGCGGCCGGAGAGCAGGCTGCCGGACTGTGCGGTCTCCCAGCGGCCGAGGTCGTCCGGGAGCCGGTAGTCGCCACTGGTACCGCCGACGAAGACGCCCGCGTCGCTGCCGCGCAGCCCCGTCGGGTCGATGCCCGCCCGCTCCAGCGCCTCCCAGGCCGCCTCCAGGACGAGCCGCTGCTGCGGGTCCATCACGAGCGCCTCGTTGGGCGAGATACCGAAGAAGCCGGGGTCGAAGTCGGCCCCGTCGGCGAGGAATCCGCCGCGCCGGGTGATGCTGCCGCCGGGTCCGCCGGACAGCAGCCGGTCGAAGTCCCAGCCGCGATCGAGCGGCATGTCACCGGTGGCGTCGACACCCGCGACCACCAGCTCCCACAGGTCCTCCGGGGACCGTACGCCGCCGGGGTAGCGGCAGCTCATGCCGACGATGACGATCGGGTCGTCGGTCGCGGCGGTGGGTGCGACGGGGCGTGCGACGGTTTCCTTCCACTCGGACTGCCCGGTGGTGCCGAGGAGTTCGGTGAGCAGGTGGTGGGCGAGTTCGTCCGGGGTGGGGTGGTCGAACACGGCGGTGGCGGGCACGGTCAGGCCGGTGGCGCGGGCCATCTGGTCGCGCAGGTCGACGGCGGCCAGCGAGTCGAAGCCGAGGTCGCGGAAGGGCCGGTCGGCTTCGATGGCGTCGGCTGCGGCCTTGCCCTGGCCGTGTCCGAGGACGAGGGCGCTCTTCTCCCGGACGAGGTCGAGGAGGGTGCCGGCGCGTTCGGCCGGCGGCAGGGTGAGGAGTTCATCCCGCAGGAGCGCCGCCAGGTCGTCGCCCGGTGCCGTCTCGGTGGCGGCGGCCAGGGCGTCGCGGGCCTCGGGCAGCGCGGCAAACAGGGCGGTGGAGGCGCCGCTCGCGGTGTGCGCGGGGGCGAAAGTCGTCCAGTCGACATCGGCGGCGGTGACGGCGGGCAGGCCGAGCCCGACGGCCCGGTCGAGGGCGGCGAGCGCGGTGTCCGGGTCGAGGGCGGGAATCCCGCTGAGCCGCAGGTGCCCGGCGAGGGACGGTTCGACGGAGCCGGCCCAGGCGTTCCAGGCGATGGCCAGGGTGGCCCGGCCGCGCTCCCGGCCACGCTCGGCCACTGCCTCCAGGGCGGCACCTGCGGCGGCCTCGGCGGCCCGGCCGCGCGCGCCCCAGGTGGCGGCGACGGAGCCGAACAGCACGAAGGCGTCCAGGTCCCGGTCGCCGAGGAGCTCGTCGAGGGCGAGCACTCCTGCGAGCACGTCGTCGGCTGCCTCGGGGGCGGTCTCAGCGGGCTCCTCGGCATGGACTACGGCGGTGAGCGCGGCGGCGTCCGGGCTGTCGAGGAGTGCGGCCAGGGCGGCGCGGTCGGCGATGTCGCAGGTGCGGACGGTGAGTCGGGCCGCGTGTGAGGTGCCGGCGACCACACGGTCCACGGCGTGCCCGGCATCACCGAGCCGCGCCGCACCCGTGGTGCCGACGAGGACGCGCTCGGCGATGTCCGGAGCCGTCGTGCGGCCGACGAGCAGGACGTGGTCCGCGCCGCCGAGGGCGGCCCGGCGTGCGACGGCCAGGCCCATCGGGCCGGTGCCGACGACGAGCACGGTGCCGCGCGGCGCCCAGTCGGCGGTGTCGGTGCCGGGGCGGGCACGGACGATACGGCGCGCGCGCAGGCCGTCGGCTCGCAGGGCCAGTTCGCGTTCGGCGGATGCCCGGTCGGCGAGGGTGAGCAGGGCACCGAGCCGCTCGTCGGGAGCGGTGTCCAGGTCCAGCAGTCCGCCCCAACGCTCGGGTGCCTCCGAGGCGGTGACCCGTCCGGCGCCCCAGGCCGCTGCGGACGCGGCGTCCGGCGCGGGGTCGGCGGCGTCGGCCTTCACGCCCCGGTGGGTCACGCACCACAGCGGTGCCGTGACGCCGGCCCGCTCCAGCCGGCCCAGCAGCCCGTCGGGGCCGTGGGCACGCACCGCACCGGGCAGGGCCAGCACACCGGCCGGTTCGACGGTGTCGTCGGCCATGGTCTCCGGGTCGATCTGCACAAGGCGCTCGGCACCCGTTGCCGCGACAGCCGCGTCGGCCCACTCCTCGTCCCCGGCCCCGGCCAGCAGCAGCCAGCGCCCCGACCCGGACGCCCCGGGCAGCGGTACCGGCACCCACTCGGCGCGGTAGAGCAGCTTGTCGGCGGCTGCCCGGGCGCGGCGCCGACGTCGCCAAGTCGCCAGCGCGGCCGCAGTCTCGGAGCCGAGGTCAGTGCCGAGGGTGGCGGCGAGCGCCGAAGGGTCGGACGCCTCGACGGCCTGCCAGAACTCCGCCTCCACGGGGTCGGCCGAGGCCACAGGGGCGGTCTCCGGCCAGTAACGGCGGTGCTGGAAGGCGTAGGTGGGCAGATCCACGAGCCGGGTGCCGCTGCCGGCGAAGAAGCCCGCCCAGTCCACCGGAACGCCGTCGGCGTGCAGCCGGGCGAGGGCGGTCAGCGCGGCGGTCTCCTCGTCGCCGTCCCGGCGCAGCAGCGGCACCACGGGGACGGTGTCGTCGAGTTGGGAACGTACGACGCCGCAGAGCACGGCGTCGGGGCCGGCCTCGACGACCGCGCCGACGCCGGCGTCCCGCAGCGCGGCGACGCAGTCGGCGAACCGGACGGCCTCCCGGACGTGCCGCACCCAGTAGTCGGGGGTGCCCAGTTCCCCGTCCGTGGCCGGGCGCCCGGTGAGGTTGGAGACCACGGTGAGCGTCGGCGGACGGAAGGCGAGACGGTCGAGCACTGCCCGGAAGTCGTCCAGCATCGGCTCCATGCGGGGCGAGTGGAAGGCGTGGCTGACCCGCAGCCGGGTGACCCGCGCGGCGTCGAGCCGCTCGAGAACCGCGTTCAGCGGGTCCTCCTCGCCGGACAGCACCACCGCGTCGGGCGCGTTGACGGCGGCGACCGCGACGGTGTCACCCAGCAGCGGCCGTACCTCCTCCTCGCGCGCGCGTACGGCGGCCATGGCGCCGCCGGGCGGCAGGGCGTCCATCAGCCGGGCCCGGGCCGCGACCAGGGCGCAGGCGTCGTCGAGCGTCAGGACGCCCGCGACGTGGGCGGCCGTGATCTCGCCGACGGAGTGGCCCGCGACGTACTCGGGGCTGACGCCCCAGGACTCCAGCAGCCGGAACAGCGCGACCTCGACGGCGAACAGCGCGGGCTGCGCCGTGCCGGTACGATCGAGGGCCGCCGCGTCGTCGCCCCACATCAGCGGGCGCAGCGGGCGGCCGAGTTCCAGGTCGAGCCGGGTCAGCACGGCGTCGAGCGCCTCGGCGAACACCGGGAAGCGGTCGTACAGGTCGCGGCCCATGCCCAGGCGCTGGCTGCCCTGTCCGGAGAACAGCACGGCGAGCGGGCCACGGCCGCCCCGGGCCCGGCCGCGCGCGACCTCGGTGATGCCGTCGGGTCCGGCGAGCAGGACGGCGCGGTGCGGGAGGGCGGCGCGGGCGGTGGCCAGGGTGAGGGCCACGTCTGCGGTGGTCCCGTTCGGGGCGGCGGTCCGCAGCCTGTCGAGCTGGGCGTCGAGGGCGGCGGCGGTGCGGGCGGAGAGGACCCACGGCCAGGCGGCATCGGTCCCGGTGCTCGTCGGCTGCGTCGCGGCCGGTTCCCCGGGCGCCTGTTCCACGATGACGTGCGCATTGGTGCCGCTCATACCGAACGCGGAGACACCGGCCCGGCGCGGGCCGTGCACGTCGGGCCAGTCGGTCGCCTCGGTGAGCATGGCGAGGCCGCCCGGCGTCCAGCCGATCTGCGGGGAGGGTTCCTCGGCGTGCAGGGTGCGGGGCAGGACGCCGTGGCGCATCGCGAGAAGCACCTTGATGACGCCGGCGACACCGGCGGCGGCCTGGGTGTGGCCGAGGTTGGACTTCACCGTGCCCAGCAGCAGGGGCTGTTCGCGGTCCCGCCCGTACGCGGCGAGCAGCGCTTCGGCCTCGATCGGGTCGCCGAGGGCCGTGCCGGTGCCGTGCGCCTCGACGGCCTGGACGTCGGCGGGACGCAACCCCGCGTCGGCGAGGGCGTGGCGGATGACGCGCTGCTGGGAGGGGCCGTTGGGTGCGGTGAGGCCGTTGGAGGCGCCGTCCTGGTTGACGGCGGAGCCGCGGATCAGGCCGAGCACCCGGTGTCCGTTGCGGCGGGCGTCGGAGAGCCGTTCGAGGACGAGGACGCCGACGCCCTCGGACCAGGAGGTGCCGTCCGCGGCGGCGGAGAACGCCTTGCAGCGGCCGTCGGCGGCGAGTCCGCCCTGGGCGCTGAACTCGACGAAGGCGTCCGGCGCCGACATCACCGACACACCGCCGGCCAGGGCCAGTCCGCAGTCGCCGTCGCGCAGCGCCCGCACGGCCCAGTGCAGGGCGACGAGCGAGGCGGAGCAGGCGGTGTCGACGGTGACGGCCGGGCCTTCCAGGCCGAGGACGTAGGCCAGGCGGCCGGAGAGGACGCTGGCCGTGTTGCCGGTGGCGGCGTACCCCTGGACGTCGGCGGTGCCGCGCCGCAGCACGGTGGCGTAGTCCTGGCCGTTGGTGCCGACGAACACGCCGGTGGGCGTGGCGCGCAGCCCGGTCGGGTCGATTCCCGCGCGCTCCAGGGCCTCCCAGGCGGTTTCGAGCAGGAGCCGCTGCTGCGGGTCCATGGCGAGGGCCTCTCGCGGGGAGATACCGAAGAAGTCGGCGTCGAAGTCGGCGACGCCGTCGAGGAATCCGCCCTCGCGGGTGGCGGAGCGACCGTCGGCGAGCGCGGCGAGGTCCCAGCCGCGGTCGTCGGGGAACGCGCCGATGGCGTCGCGGCCGTCGGCGAGCAGCCGCCACAGGCCCTCGGGGCCGGTGACACCGCCGGGGAAGCGGCAGCCGATGCCGACGACGGCGATCGGGTCGTCGGTGACCGCACGGGCCTGCGACTCCACGGCCTCGGGCGTGAACTCCCGGGTTTCGCCGAGGAGTTCGGTGAGCAGGAAGTCGGCCAGGTGCTGCGGGGTCGGGTGGTCGTAGACCAGGGAGGCGGGCAGCGTGAGGCCCGTGGCGGCGGCGATGCCGTTGCGCAGTTCGAGGGTGGTCAGCGAGTCGAAGCCGAGGTCGCGGAAGGTCCAGTCGGCCTCGACGGTCCGCGGGTCGGCGTGGCCGAGTACGGCGGCGATGCGGGTGCGCAGCAGGTCGAGCAGGGTTCGGCGGCGTTCGGCGGGCGGCAGCGCGGCCAGTCGGGACCGCAGGTCGTCCTCGGCCGGCCCCTCGTCCGCCGGTACGGTCCCGGCGAGTTCCGTGAGCAGCGGGGCCAAGGCGGGCTGGAGGGCGGCGAGGCGCGTCCAGTCGACGTCGGCGACCGTGACCGCCGTCTCGCCGTGGGCGACCGCGTCCAGCAGGGCGTCGACGCCGAGTTCGGGATCGAGGGGGGTGAGTCCGGCACGGCGCAGCCGGCGGTCGATGTCCTCGCCGGTTGCCATGCCCGATCCGGCCCAGGGGCCCCACGCGATCGAGGTGGCCGGCAGACCGTCGGCGCGGCGGCGGGCGGCGAGCGCGTCGAGCCGGGCGTTGGCGGCGGCGTAGTTGCCCTGTCCGGCGGCGCCGAGGACACCGGCCGTGGAAGAGTACAGCACGAACGCGGTCAGAGGCAGCTCGCGGGTGAGCGCGTCGAGGTTCTCCGCGGCGGTGACCTTGGCGCGCAGTACGGTCGTGAAGTCGTCCGGTGTGAGGGCGTCGAGGACACGGTCGTCGACGACGCCGGCCGTGTGCAGTACGGCGGTCAGGGGCGCGTCGGCGGGCAGGTCGGCGAGGACGGCGGCGAGGGCGTCGCGGTCTGCCGCGTCGCAGGCGGCCAGGGTGACCCGGGCGCCGAGCGCGGTCAGTTCGTCGCGCAGCTCGGTGGCGCCGGGGGCGTCGGGGCCACGGCGGCTCAGCAGCAGCAGGTGTCCTGCGCCGTCGCGGGCGAGACGGCGGGCGGCGTGGGCGCCGAGGGCTCCGGTGCCGCCCGTGATGAGGACGGTGCCGTTCGGGTCGGCGAGCCCGTGGCCCGGGGTCGCCGGGCTCTCGCGGCGTGCAGCCTGGACGAGTCTGCGGGCGTACACGCCGGAGTCGCGTACGGCGTTCTCGGTGTCGCCGCCCGCGAGAACGGCCCGCAGCCGGCGCGCAGTGGCGGCGTCGACCTGGTCGGGAAGGTCGACCAGTCCACCCAGCCGCCCGGGGTGTTCGAGGGCGACGACCCGGCACAGTCCCCACACCCCGGCCTGGGCGGGGTCGCGCGCGGGCTCACCCGCGCCGAGAACGGAGACGGCACCGCGGGTCACGCACCACAGGGGCGCGTCGAGCCGGGCGTCACCGAGCGCCTGGCAGGCGGTGGCGGTGAGGGCGGCGGAGTCCTCACCCGCGAGGGCGAGCAGGGACAGTACGCCGTTGAACGGCCCGTCGAGAGCGCGGAGTCGGGCCGCGACCCGCGCACGGTCACCGGAGACGGTGAGGCGTACGACGGCCGTACCGAGGGCGGCGAGGGTGTCTTCGACCCAGGCGTCGTCCGCGTCCTTGGGCAGCAGCGCCAGCCAGGTCCCGGCGAGAGTGGCCGGGGCGGGCTGGGCGGGCCGCCAGACGACGTGGTGGCGCAGGGCGTCGAGGCGGGCGCGGCCGTGGCGGCGTCGGCGCCAGGCGGCGAGGGCGGGCGCGAGCGAACCGGCGGTGTCCGCGTCGAGGCCGAGCTGTGCGGCGAGGGCGGTGGTGTCCTCGCGTTCGACGGCGGACCAGAACGCGGCGTCGGCCGGATCGGCGGCGGACGCCGGTGCGGCGGTGCCGGGTTCGGGCCAGTAGCGCTGCCGCTGGAAGGCGTAGGTGGGCAGGTCGAGGTGGTGGTCGGGGACGCCGGCTGCGGCGAGGAAGGCCGCCCAGTCCACGGTCACGCCGTGCACATGGGCGCCCGCGACGGCGGTGGTGAGCTGCGCGGCCTCGGCGCGGTCGCGGCGCAGCAGCGGTACGACGGCCGCGGACTCGCCCGTGGCGGGGTCGTCGTCGAGGATTGCGCGGGCCATGCCGCTGAGGACGGCGTCGGGGCCTATCTCGAGGAACGTCCGCACACCACGGCCGGTGAGGGTCGTGACGGTGTCGGCGAACCGCACGGTGTCCCGCAGGTGCCGCACCCAGTGCTCGGGGGTGGCCAGTTCGTCGTCGGTGATGACGTCGCCGGTGCGGGTGGAGACGAGCGGGAGCGCGGCAGGTGCCAGCTGGATGCCGGCGGCGGCTTCGGCGAACTCGTCCAGTACGGCGTCCATGTGCGGCGAGTGGAAGGCGTGGCTGACGCTCAGGCGCCGGGTGCGGTGGCCGCGTGCGGCGAGCGTGGCGGCGACGGTCTCGACGGCGTCCTCGTCGCCGGACAGGACCAGCGAGGCGGGGCCGTTGACGGCGGCGACGGCCACCCGCTCGTCGAGCAGCGGGGTCACCTCGTCCTCGGTCGCCGTCACAGACACCATCGCGCCGCCCTCGGGCAGCCGAGCCATGAGCCGGGCGCGGGCGGCCACCAGGGCGCAGGCACCCGCCAGGTCGAGCACCCCGGCCACATGCGCGGCGGTGATCTCGCCGACGGAGTGCCCGGCGACGTAGTCGGGCGTCACGCCCCAGGAATCGGCGAGGCGGAACAGGGCGACCTCGAAGGCGAACAGGGCGGGCTGCGTGTATCCGGTGTGGTCCAGCAGCGCGGCCTCCGGGCTGCCCTCGGGTGCGAACATCACGTCCCTCAGCGGCACGTCGAGTCCGGTGTCGAGGTGGGCGAGGGCGGCGTCGAGCGCGTCGGCGAACACCGGGTGTCGGTCGTAGAGTTCACGGCCCATGCCGAGGCGCTGGCCGCCCTGCCCGGTGAAGAGGAACGCGACGCGTCCCCGTCCGGCACCGGGCGTGGCCGGACGGACCACGGCGGGGTCGGGCTGTCCGTCGCGCAGGGCGCGCAGGCCGCGCAGCAGGTCGTCCCGGTCGTGCGCGACGACGGCGGCGCGGCGCTCGAAGGCCGAGCGGTGCAGGGCGAGCGCGGCGGCGAGGCGGTCGACCTGGAGGCCGGGGCGCTCCTCGGCGAAGGCGAGCAGGCGGGTGACCTGGCCGCGCAGGGCGTCGTCGCCGCGCGCGGAGACCAGCACCGGCAGCGGGCCGACGGGGGCCGGATCCTCGGCTCGGGCCGAGGTTTGGGCCTCGGGGGCCTGTTCCAGGACGGTGTGCACATTGGTCCCGCTGATCCCGAACGAGGACACCGCGGCGCGCCGCGGCCGTCCCGTCTCCGGCCAGTCGGTGGCCTCGGTCAGCAGCCGCACCTCACCCGCCGACCAGTCGACGTGCGAGGAGGGCGTATCGGCGTGCAGCGTCGGCGGCAGCACACCGTGCCGCAGCGCCGTGACCATCTTGATGACGCCGGCGATACCGGACGCGGCCTGGCTGTGTCCGATGGTGGACTTCACCGAGCCCAGCAGCAGGGGCCGTTCACGGTCCTGGCCGTAGGTGGCGAGCAGGGCCTGTGCCTCGATCGGGTCGCCGAGGGCAGTGCCGGTGCCGTGGCCCTCGACGGCGTCCACGTCGCCGGGCTCAAGGCGAGCGCTGGTGAGCGCGGCGCGGATGACGCGCTGCTGGGCGGGGCCGTTGGGAGCGGTCAGGCCGTTGGAGGCGCCGTCCTGGTTGACGGCGGAGCCTCGGACGACGGCGAGCACGGGGTGTCCGTTGCGTACGGCGTCGGAGAACCGTTCGACGAGGACCATGCCGACGCCCTCGGCGAGGGCCATGCCGTCGGCGCCGTCGCCGTAAGCCTTGCAGCGGCCGTCGGGGGCGAGGGCGCGCTGGCTGCTGAAGCCGATGAAGGTGTTCGGGGTGGCCATCAGGCTGACACCGCCCGCGAGGGCGAGGTCGCTCTCGCCGTTGCGGAGCGACTGGCAGGCCAGGTGCAGGGCGGTCAGGGAGGAGGAGCAGGCGGTGTCGAGGGTGACGGCCGGGCCCTCAAGGCCGAGCAGGTAGGCGACGCGGCCGGACAGGACGCTGGTGAGCGAGCCGGTCACGGCGTGCCCGTCGGCGCCCTCGCCGTGGGCGGCCGGGTAGTCGTGGTAGCTGGCGCCGATGAACGCTCCGGTGCGGCTGCCGCGGATCCGCTCGGGCACGATCCCGGCCCGCTCGAACGCCTCCCAGGATGTCTCGAGCAGCAGTCGCTGCTGCGGGTCCATGGTGAGGGCCTCGCGGGGCGAGATGCCGAAGAACAGCGGGTCGAAGTCGGCGGCGTCGCGCAGGAATCCGCCCTGGACGGCGTAGGTGCGGCCGGGGGTGTCCGGGTCGGGGTCGTAGAGCTCCTCGACGGGCCAGCCGCGGTCGGCGGGGAAGCCGCTGATGGCGTCGGTGCCGGACATGACGAGGTGCCACAGTGCCTCGGGCGAGTCGACGCCGCCGGGGTAGCGGCAGCTCATGCCGACGATGGCGATCGGTTCGTCGGCGCTGACGGCGACGGGCGCGGCGGGGCCGGCCGTGGTGGTGCCGGTGTCGTCGAGGAGGGTGCGCAGGAAGGTCGCGAGCGCCGCGGGCGTCGGGTGGTCGAAGACGAGGGTGGCGGGCAGGGTGAGCCCGGTGGCCGAGGCGATCCGGTTGCGCAGATCGACGGCGGTGATCGAGTCGAAGCCGATGTCGCGGAAGGCGCGCCGCTCGGACAGGTCGTCGGCCCCGGCCAGGCCGAGGACGGCGGCGGCCTGTCCGCGCACGGTGTCCAGCAGCAGCCGGTCCCGTTCGGCGGCCGGCAGCGTGGCCAGCCGGGCAGCGAACTCGCCCTCAACAGACGCCTGTTGCCGCTCGGCGGTCTCGACGGCCGGCCTGGTCTCGGGTACTTCGTCGAACAGCCGGGTCTCGCGCACGGAGGTGAAGACGGGGTGGTAGCGGTCCCAGTCGACGTCGGCGACGGCGAGGACGGCCTCGTCGTCGTCCAGGGCGCGGCGCATCCCGGCGAGCGCGAGGTCGGCGTTCATGAACACCAGGCCGGTGCGGCGTACCTGGTCGGGGGCGACCCGGCCGACGCCGAGTTCGTTGGCCCAGATGCCCCAGTGCACAGAGGTCGCCTTCAGGCCCCGGGCCCGGCGCTCGGCGGCGATCGCGCCCAAGTGGGCGTTGCCGGCGACGTACGCGGCGTGCTGGCCGCTGCCCCACAGTCCGGCGACGGAGGAGAACAGCACGAACGCGTCGAGGTCGTCGTCGGCGAGCAGCGCGTCGAGGTTGCGGGCGCCGTCGACCTTGGCGTGCAGGACGCGGGAGACGGCGGCGAGGTCGGTGTCGGCGAGGGTGTGCAGCTCGATGACGGCAGCCGCGTGGATCACCGTGCGCAGCGTGTGCCCGTCGGCGCGCAGCCGCTCCAGGAGTGCGGCGAGGGCGGCGCGGTCGGTGATGTCACAGGCGGCGACGGTGACCTCGGTGCCCGACTCGGCCAGCTCGGCGACGAGTTCGGGCGCGCCGGGCGCCTCGGGGCCGCGCCTGCTGACCAGCACGATCCGCTCGGCGCCCTGGGCGGCCAGCCAGCGCGCCACGTGCGGGCCGAGGGTCCCGGTGCCGCCGGTGACGAGGACGGTGCCGCGCGGGGTCCAGCCACGCGCTCCGCTGGGGGAGCCGCGATGTGCCGTCGTCCGGCTGCTGCGCCGTCGTGGCTGGTCGCGCCCACGCGGCGGAGCCGCATATGTCTCAGCCCCGCGCCCCTCGGGGGCGCTGCCGAACCGGTCGCCGGTGCGGTCGCGGACGACGCGGCGGGCGGACACGCCGGAGGCGCGCAGCGCGAGTTGGTCCTCGGCGGTGTGCGCGCCGCCCGCGAGGAGGGCGGCGAGCCTGCGCGCGGCCCGCTCGTCGAGGGTCTCGGGCAGGTCGACGGTGCCGCCCCAGAAGCGGGGGTGCTCCAGTGCCGCGGTCCAGCCGATGCCCGCCGACTGCGCCTGCACCGGCCGGGTGACCTTGTCGGCGCGCCCGGTGGCGGCGGCGCCCCGGGTCAGCAGCCACAGCGGACGGTCCGCGTCGAGGTCGCCGAGGGCCTGGACGAGGACGACGTTGAGGGCGGTGCCGAGGGCGGCGCCGGGGTGGCCCGGGCAGTCCTGCTCGGCCTCGGCCAGCAGCGAGACGATGCCCGCGACAGGGGTCGTGTCGCCGTCGGCCGCCAGGCCCGCCTCCCGCAGCAGCGCGGCGACCGCCGCACGGTCGAGGTGGGTGTCGTCGAGCACGAGCCGCACGGGTTCGGCTCCGTGCGCGGCCAGCGCCTTGGTGACATCCATGCCGTCGTTGCCGTCGGCGGTGACCACGAGCCACCGCCCGGTGGCCGTACCGCTCGGTACGGACAGCGGCACCCAGCGCACCTTGTACCGCCAGTCCTCCAGCGTGGACTGCTCGCTGCGGCGCCTGCGCCAGGCGGTGAGGCCGGGCAGTACGGCGGCCAGCGCGTCCTCGGCGACATCGAGGTCGCGGGCCAGCGCCGGCAGGTCGGACTCCTCCACGGCGTTCCAGAAGGCGGCGTTCTCGGTACCGGGCGCGCTCTGGCCCGCCCCGGGGGTCACGGGCGGCACCCAGAGCCGCTGGTGCTGGAAGCGGTAGGTGGGCAGGTCCACCCGGCGCCGTGCGCCGCCGCCGTATGCGGCGGTCCAGTCGACGTGCACGCCGCGCACGAACGCCTCCGCGAGCGAGGCCAGGACGCGTCGCGCGTCGTCCTCGCCACGCCGCAGCGTGCCGCCGACGTACGCTGCCACGCCGGCTTCCTCGACCGCGCCCTGGATGCCCAAGGTGAGCACCGGATGGGCGCTGATCTCGATGAACGCCCGGTGCCGGGTGGCGAGGAGACGTTCCACGGCGGGCCCGAAGCGGACCGTCTGCCGCAGGTTGCGATACCAGTACGCGGCGTCCGTGCCACCGTCCGACGCCGGGTCGCCGAGCCACTCCCCGGTCACCGTGGACAGCATCGGGATGCGCGGTTCGCGGGGGCTTACGGGGGCGAGCACACCGAGGAGTTCGTCGTGCAGGTCGCTCACGTGCGCGGAGTGCGAGGCGTAGTCCACCGGGATCCTGCGGGCCCGTACGCCGTCGGCGGTGAGCGTGTCGTGCAGGGCGTCCAGCGCCTCGGGGTCACCGCAGACCACGACCGCGCCGGGCCCGTTGACGGCGGCGACGGTCAGCCGGTCGGCCCACGGCTCCAGGCGGGCGGTGGCCTCGGCGACAGGGAGCGGCACCGACATCATGCCGCCGCGCCCGGCGAGGGTGCGCCCGATGGCCTGGCTGCGCAGCGCCACGACACGGGCGCCGTCCTGAAGGGACAGCGCGCCCGCGACGACGGCCGCGGCGATCTCGCCCTGCGAGTGGCCGACGACGGCGTCGGGGCGGACGCCGTAGGCCTCCCACACGGCGGCCAGGGACACCATCACAGCCCAGGTGACGGGCTGGACGACATCCACCCGGTCGAGTCCGGGCGCGCCGGGCTCCTGGCGCAGTACGGCGGTCAGCGACCAGTCGACGAACGGGTCGAGGGCGAGGGCGCAGGCGGCGACGCGCTCGGCGAACACGGGCGACAGGTCCAGCAGCCGTGCGCCCATGCCGTCCCACTGGGTGCCCTGGCCGGGGAAGACGAACACGGTACGGCCGTCGATGTCCGCCTCGCCGTGCACGACGGGCGCGGTGGGCTCCTGCCCGGCGAACGCGTCGAGCGCGGCGGCGAGTCCGGCGGCGTCGGCGCCGAGTGCGACCGCGCGGTGGTCGAACAGGGAGCGGGTGGTGACGAGGGCGTAGCCGGTGTCGGCGGGGTCTGCCGTGGCCTGCGCGGCGAGGGCGGTGGCCTGGTCCCGCAGGGCGGCGCGGGCGCGGGCGGACAGCACCCAGGGCAGGGCGCCGGTCACCGGGGGCGCGGTGTCCAGGTGGACGGCCGTCGGCTCCCCCGCCGGCGCCTCTTCCAGTACGGCGTGCGCGTTGGTGCCGCTGATCCCGAAGGAGGACACGGCGCACCGGCGCGGACGCCCGGTGGCGGGCCACGGCCGCTCCTCGTCGAGCAGCCGGAGCACTCCGCAGGACCAGTCGATGTGCCGGGACGGCGTGTCCACGTGCAGGGTGGGCGGCAGGACGCCGTGCCGCAGCGCCAGCACCATCTTGATGACACCGGCGACACCGGCGGCGGACTGGGCGTGCCCGATGTTGGACTTCGCCGAGCCGAGCCACACCGGCCGCTGCGGGTCCCGGTCCCTGCCGTACGTCGCGACCAGCGCCTGCGCCTCGATGGGGTCGCCGAGCGCGGTGCCGGTGCCGTGCGCCTCCACGGCGTCGATGTCGTCCGCAGCGACATGGGCGTTGGCGAGGGCCTGCCGGATCACACGCTGCTGGGAGGGGCCGCTGGGCGCGGTCAGGCCGTTGGAGGCACCGTCCTGGTTGACGGCGGAGCCCCGGATCACCGCGAGCACCGGGTGCCCGTTGCGGCGGGCGTCGGAGAGCCGCTCCACGAGCAGCAGCCCGACGCCCTCGCCGAGCGTCATGCCGTCGGCGCCGTCACCGAACGCCTTGCAGCGTCCGTCGGCGGCGAGCGCACGCTGCCTGCTGAATGCCACGAACGAGTCCGGCGTCGTCATCACCGTCGCACCACCGGCCAGCGCGAGCGTGCTCTCGCCGCCCCGCAGCGACTGGCAGGCCAGATGCAGGGCGACCAGCGAGGAGGAGCAGGCGGTGTCGACGGTGACGGCGGGCCCTTCGAGCCCGAGGACGTACGACAGCCGCCCCGAGAGCACACTCGGGCTGGACCCGGTGACCATGTGACCCTCGGTGCCCTCTCCGGCGCCGCGCCCGTAGTCCTGGTAGCTGGAGCCGATGAACGCCCCGGTGCGGCTGGCCCGCAGAGTGGCCGGGTCGATACCGGCACGCTCGACGGCCTCCCACGCGGTCTCCAGCAGCAACCGCTGCTGCGGATCCATCACGAGCGCCTCACGCGGCGAGATCCCGAAGAATCCGGGGTCGAACTCGCCCGCACCGTCCAGGAATCCACCCTGCGCCGAGTACGTCGTCCCGCTGCGGTCGGCGTCCGGGTCGTACAGCCCCGACACGTCCCACCCGCGATCGGCGGGGAACTCCCCGATGGCGTCCGTACCGGAGGCGATCAGCTCCCAGAAGGCCTCCGGCGAGTCGACACCACCGGGGAAACGGCAGCTCATACCGATGATCGCGATCGGCTCGTCGGACACGTCGGTGGCGGTGGCCACAAGGTCGGCCCCGTCGCCCTCGGCGAGCACCTCCCCCAGCAGATGCCGGGCCAGGGCGAGCGGCGTCGGGTGGTCGAACACCATGGTGGCCGGAAGCGCCAGACCGACGGCCACGGTGAGCCGCTTGCGCAGCTCGACGGCCATCAGGGAGTCGAACCCGTGCTCCTGGAAGGCCCGTTCCGGCTTGACGGCGTCCGGCCCGGGATGCCCGAGGACGGCCGCCGCATGCGTACGGACCACGTCGAGCACGAACGGCAGCCGATCGTCCTCACGCGCCGCCAGCAGCCTCGTACGCAACTCGGCCGCGGCACCGGCACGTTCCTGCCGGGCCTGCTGGGCGGCGGCCGCGATCTGGCGGGCACCGGGCAGCGAGGTGAGGGACGCGGTGTGCCGCAGCGCGAACATGCCGTCCATCAGTTCGGCGTCGGCGAGATCGGCGACGACGGTGTCGGACCGGCCTTCCGCGATCAGCTCGGCCATGGCCGCGAGCGCGAGCGCCGGTTCCAGCGCACTGGTGGAGGCATGCCGCCCAAGCCGCCCCTCGGCGGCCATGCCGGCCCCGCTCCACACGCCCCACGCGAGGGAGGTGGCGGGCAGCCCGGCCGCGACTCGTCGGCGGGCCACGGCGTCCAACGCGGCGTTCGCGGCGGCGTAGTTGGCCTGGCCCGGGTTGCCGACGGCCCCGGCGAGCGACGAGAACAGCACGAACGCGTCCAGTTCCCGGTCCCGGGTCAGCTCGTCGAGAACCTCCGCGGCGGCCACCTTCGCCCGGAACACCGCGTCGAACCGGTCCGGCGTCAGACTGTGCAGCACCCCGTCGTCCAGCACACCGGCTGTGTGCACGACGGCCGTGAGCGGCGCCTCGTCCGGTATGGCGGCCAGCAGTTCGGCGAGCGCCGCCCGGTCGGCGACATCGCAGGCGGCGACGGTGACGTGGAGGCCGAGCGCGGACAGCTCTTCCTCCAGAGCCGCCGCGCCGGGCGCCTGCGCACCACGCCGGCTCACCAGCAGCAGCCGCTCGGCACCGTTCACGGCGAGCCACCGCGCGACATGGGCGCCGAGCGCGCCGGTCCCACCGGTCACGAGGACGGTGCCGGACGGATGCCAGTCGGCGGCACCATCGGGCCGCTCATCGGCGGGCGCGGCAACGAGACGCCGCCCGTAGGTACCCGACTCCCGTACGGCGACCTGGTCCTCGCCGTCGGTGCGCGCGAGGACGGTCAGGAACCGCCCCAGCGCCTGCTCGCTCGGCTCCTGGGGCAGATCGACGAGCCCGCCCCAACGCTCCGGATGCTCCAGCGCGACGACCCGGCCGAGCCCCCACACGGCGGCGGCCCCCGGCTCCGGCAGTCCACGCACGGCGTCGTTCGCGGCCGGCACGCTCACCGCACCGCACGTCACCGCCCACACCCGGGCGTCGAGCCCGGCCTCCTCAAGGGCCTGCACAAGGGTAGCCGTGCCGGTCACGAACACGGGCACCCCGGAGTCCCGTACGCCGGCCGCGGCGGCGAGCAGCGACACCACTCCTGCGAGACCGGAACCGTCGTCGAGTCCGGCCACGGACTCCCGCACGCGTACCGCGAGGCCGTCCCGTTCGTCGTCGGACCCGACCTCAAGGAGCGCGGTCCGTCCCCCGAGCGCGGCCACGACGGACCGCACCCACGCGTCCTCCCCGTGCCCCTCCGGTACAACGGCCAGCCAAGGCCCACCGTCATGCACACCGACCGCCACGGCGTCCCCGAGCGCCTGCCACGTCTCCCTGAACCGCAGCGCGTCCACGGCCGACCGCATCCGCCGCCTGCCACGCCAGGCCGACAGCGCGGGCACGACATCGTTCAACGCCTCCACGTCCACGTGCAGCTGAACGGCCAGACCGGCCACGTCGGCGTCGTCGACAGCGGCCCAGAACTCGGCCTCGGCCGGGTCGGCCGCACTGCCGACGGAAGCCGGGAGCGCGGCAACCGCGCCGGACTCTGGCCAGTAGTGCTGGCGTTGGAAGGGGTAGGTGGGGGCGTCGGTGAGGCGGGCGCCGGTGCCGGTGAACAGGGACGGCCAGTCGACGGACACGCCGTGGGTGAACAGGCGGGCGAGGGCGGTGAGGGCGGCGGTCTCTTCGGGGCGGTTCTTGCGCAGCGTCGGCACGATGACCGTGTCTTCCGGCGCGGTCTGCTCGATCAGGAGGGACAGCACGCTGTCCGGGCCGAGTTCCAGGAAGCGGGTGACGCCCTGGTCGGTGAGGGTGCGGATGCCGTCGGCGAAACGGACGGTCTCGCGGACGTGGCGGATCCAGTAGGCTGGGTCGCCGAGGTCGTCCGGGGTGGCGATCGTGCCGGTCAGGTTGGAGACGACCGGGATGCGCGGCGGGTGGAAGG
>NZ_JAJFAU010000062.1:11081-26643 GCF_022614595.1 Streptomyces sp. CNQ085 | reverse complement strand
CCCTGGACGAACCGCTCCAGCTACTTCTGCCCACGCTGCCAGCCCCCGCCCCGCCTGGCGCGCTGAACACCGCCCGCCGCCCGGACGGGGCGACGGGGTCCGGACGCCCCGCGCCGTCGTGTCCGGCATCCGGGGGTTTCTCGCGCCCGACCCGGGCGCGCGACGGGGCATCGCAGGAGAATGCCCCTTATGGGGTGATATGGATCTCGTCGGAAGAGTGACCAGGATCCAGGGAGGCATCCCATGCGCACAGCCTCGCGCCTCACCGGGGCCGTCGCGGTCATGGCCGCGCTGGCCGCGGTCACCACGGCCTGTGTCGGAGCGGCGGGCCGCGACGACGCCGCGGTGGTCCGGGCCTCGTGGGGAGACCCCCAGCACCCCCTGGAACCCGCCAACACCAACGAGGTCCAGGGCGGCAAGGTACTGGACATGATCTTCCGGGGCCTCAAACGCTACGACCCCGGGACCGGCCGCGCGGTCAACGCCGTCGCCGAGTCGATCACCACCGATGACCAGCGGAACTTCACCGTCAGGCTGGAGGAGGGCTGGGAGTTCAGCGACGGCACGCCGGTCACGGCCGAGTCCTTCGTGGACGCCTGGAACTACGGCGCCCTGGTCACCAACAACCAGGTCAACTCGTACTTCTTCCAGTACATCGAGGGGTACGAGGACGTCCATCCCGCCGAGGAGGGCGCCCGGCCCGCGGCCGAGACCATGTCCGGACTGGCGGTGAAGGACGAGCGCACCTTCACGGTGGAGCTCAGCCAGAAGTTCTCCCAGTGGCCGGAGACCCTCGGATACAACGCCTACGCGCCGCTGCCCGAGTCGTTCTTCACCGACCGTGAGGAGTGGCTGGCCAAGCCGGTGGGCAACGGCCCGTACAAGATCGACTCGTACGCCAAGGGCCAGAGCATGAGGCTCTCCAGGAACGACAACTACAGCGGGACGGACAAGGCCCGCAACGAGGGTGTCGAACTGCGGGTCTACACCGACACCAACACCGCCTACACCGATCTCCAGGCCGGCAACCTCGACGTCGCCGACGACATCCCCGCCTCCCAGCTGAAGAACGCCGAACGCGACCTGGACGGCCGCTACGTCAACCAGTCCGCGGGCATCATCCAGACCCTCACCTTCCCCCTCTACCGGGAGCAGTGGCAGGGCGAGGACGGACGCAGGATCCGCCAGGGCATCTCCATGGCGATCGACCGGAAGCAGATCACCGAGCGGATCTACCACGGCACCCGCATCCCGGCCACCGACCTCACCTCACCCGTGCTCGGCGACGGGGGCGGCTACAGCGAGGGGCTGTGCGGACGGACGTGTGACTACGACCCGGAGCAGGCCAGGAAGCTGATCGAGGAGGCCGGCGGTCTGCCGGGTGGCGGCATCACCCTCACCTCCAACGTCGACACCGGCTCCCACCGGCAGTGGATGGAGGCCGTCTGCAACAGCGTCAACAACGTGCTGGACGACAACGGCGCCTGCCGGGTCAAGCCGGTCGGCACCTTCGCGGACTACCGCGAGGACATCACCGCCGACGAGATGACGGGGATGTTCCGGGCCGGCTGGCAGATGGACTACCCGCTGATCCAGAACTTCCTCCAGCCGCTGTACTACACGGACGCCTCCTCCAACGACTCCGGCTACAGCAGCGAGGAGTTCGACGAGCTGATGGACCGGGCCAACGCGGCCGAGCGCTCCGAGGCCGTGAAGCTCTTCCGGGAGGCGGAGAAGGTCGTGCTCCACGACCTCCCGGCCATCCCGCTGTGGTACCAGAACGGCACCGCGGGCTACTCGGACCGGGTCGAGGGCGTCAGGCTCAACCCCTTCTCGGTACCGGTATTCACCGAGATCGAGGTCGCCTGACACCCGCCGTCCGCCGCCCGAACCCCGGCCCGACGAGGAGGTCCGCCAGTGGGGCGCTACGTCATCCGCCGGCTGCTCCAGATGGTCCCGGTGTTCGCCGGGACGACCTTCCTGATCTTCGTGATGGTGTACGCGCTGGGCGACCCGGTCGCAGGCCTCTTCGGCGACCGGGCGCCCGACCCGGCCACCGCCGCCCGGCTGCGCGAGGAGTTCGGCCTCGACAGGCCGCTGTGGCAGCAGTACCTGCTCTACCTGGGAAAGATCTTCACCGGCGATTTCGGCACCGCCTTCAACGGCAGGCCCGTCACCGAACTGATGGCCACCGCGTTCCCGGTCACCGTACGGCTGATGCTGGTCGCGCTCCTCATCGAGACGGTGATCGGCGTCGTACTCGGAGTGGTGGCCGGACTGCGGCGCGGCCGGAGCGCCGACACCTCGGTCCTGATGCTGACCCTGCTGGTGATCTCGGTGCCCACGTTCGTCACCGGCGCCACGCTCCAGTTCCTGCTCGGCGTGAAGTGGCCGGTGGTCAGCCCGGCGGTCAGCGCGGACGCCGCCTTCGGCGAACTGCTGCTGCCCGGGATCGTCCTCGCTCTGGTCTCCCTGGCCTACATCGCCCGGCTCACCCGCACCTCGGTGGCGGAGAACACGCGGGCCGACCACGTCCGCACGGCGGTGGCCAAGGGGCTGCCGCGGCGCCGGGTGGTCACCCACCACCTGCTGCGCAACTCCCTGATCCCCGTGGTCACCTTCCTCGGCGCGGACATCGGCAGCCTGATGGCGGGTGCCCTGGTCACCGAGCGGATCTTCAACATCCAGGGCGTCGGGTACCAGCTCTACCAGGGCGTCCTGAGACAGAACTCCCCGACGGTGGTCGGCTTCGTCACGATCCTCGTCCTGGTCTTCCTGGCGGCCAACCTGCTCGTCGACCTCCTCTACGCCGTGCTCGACCCGAGGATCCGCTATGCCTGAGTCGTCCGTGCGCAGCCACCCTGAGGAGCCGCCGCCCGTCCCCGCCGGCGGTGAGGGCGGCCCCACTGGTCCGGCCCCGGACGGGTCCGGCCGCAGGAAGGAGGAGCGGACGCGAGGCCTGTGGGCGGACGCCTGGTACGACCTGCGGCGCGACCTCGTCTTCGCCGTCTCCGCCCTGCTGATCCTCTTCCTGTCGGCCATCGCCGTGTGGCCCGAACTGATCGCCACCCGCGACCCGCTCTCGTGTGACCTGGGCAGGGCGCTGGGCGGTCCCGCGCCGGGGCACTGGTTCGGCTTCGACGCCCAGGGGTGCGATGTCTACACCCGCACCGTCCACGGAGCCCGCGCCTCCATCGCGGTCGCCGTGTGCGCCACTCTGGGGACCGCCCTCGTCGGCGGAGTGCTCGGCGGGCTCGCTGGTTTCTTCGGGGGGTGGGCGGACGGGGTGCTCTCCCGCGTCACCGATGTCTTCTTCGGGATCCCGATGGTGCTGGGCGGCCTGGTTTTCCTGGCCATGGTCAGGGCCGAGGGCATCTGGCCGGTCGTCTGGGTGATCGTCGCGCTGGGCTGGCCCCAGGCGGCCCGTATCGCGCGCGGCTCGGTGATCACCGTCCGGCAGAACGACTTCGTGCAGGCCGCCCGGGCGCTGGGCGCCGGCAGCGTCCGCATCCTGGCGCGCCATGTGCTGCCGAACGCCGTCGCCCCGGTGATCGTGGTGATGACCATCGCGCTGGGCACCTATGTCGCGCTGGAGGCCACCCTGTCCTTCCTGGGCATCGGGCTCCGGCCGCCGACGGTCTCCTGGGGCGTGGCCATCTCCGAGGCCTCCGACGGGATGCAGTTCCGCAACGCGCCGCACATCCTGCTCTATCCGGCCGCCGCGCTGAGCGTCACGGTGCTGGCGTTCATCATGCTCGGCGACGCGGTGCGCGACGCCCTCGATCCCAAGCTGCGCTGAGGGAGGCGTACGTGATTACTGTCGATAAGACCGCGAACGGTCCCGAGGTGCGGGACGGCGAGAGGGAAGGACCGCTGCTGGAGGTCCGTGATCTTCACGTGGAGTTCGCTTCGCGGGACGGTGTGGTCAGGGCCGTCAACGGGGTGAGCTATGACGTGCGTGCCGGTGAGACGCTGGCGGTGCTGGGGGAGTCGGGTTCGGGTAAGTCGGTGACCGCGCAGGCGGTCATGGGCATTCTGGACATGCCGCCGGGGCGGATTCCCAGGGGGGAGATTCTCTTCCATGGTGAGGACATGCTGAGGATGTCGGAGGATCAGCGGCGTGCGTTGCGGGGGCGGCGTATCGCGATGATCTTCCAGGACGCGTTGTCGGCTCTTAATCCTGTGCTGAGTGTCGGTTATCAGTTGGGGGAGATGTTCCGGGTCCATCAGGGGCTTTCGCGGAAGGAGTCGAAGGCGAGGGCGGTGGAGCTGATGGAGCGGGTGAAGATTCCGGCGGCGAGGGCGCGGGTGAATGACTATCCGCATCAGTTCTCCGGGGGGATGCGGCAGCGGATCATGATCGCGATGGCGTTGGCGCTGGAGCCGGAGCTGATCATCGCGGACGAGCCGACGACGGCGCTGGATGTGACGGTGCAGGCGCAGGTGATGGATCTGCTGGCGGAGTTGCAGCGGGAGTATCACATGGGTCTGATTCTGATCACTCACGATCTGGGGGTGGTGGCCGATGTGGCGGACAAGATCGCGGTGATGTACGCGGGGCGGATCGTGGAGACGGCTCCGGTGGGTGAGTTGTACCGGCGGCCGGCGCATCCGTACACGCGGGGTTTGCTGGACTCGATTCCGCGGCTGGACCGCAAGGGGCGGGAGTTGTACGCGATTCAGGGGCTGCCGCCGAGTCTGACGAGCATTCCCGCCGGGTGTGCGTTCAATCCGCGCTGCCCGCGGGCCCAGGAGGTGTGCCGCACCGACTCACCTCCCCTGCACCGGGTCACCGAGCCGGACGGTACGGAGCTGACCGGCCGGGCCAGTGCCTGCCACTTCTGGAAGGAGACCGTCCATGGCTGAGATCAGGAAGACCGACGAGACCGTGGTGGGCAGTGCTTCCTCCGCCCCGGCCGTCTCGACCGCCGAGCGGCCCGCCAGGAGTGGTGAGCCGATTCTGGAGGTGCGGGATCTGGTGAAGCACTTTCCGTTGACGCGGGGGGTCGTGTTCAAGCGGAAGGTGGGTGCGGTGCGGGCGGTGGACGGTGTGTCGTTCGTGCTGCGGCAGGGGGAGACGCTGGGGATCGTGGGGGAGTCGGGGTGTGGCAAGTCGACGGTGGCGAAGCTGTTGATGAGTCTGGAGCGGCCGACCTCGGGGGAGATCCTGTACAAGGGGGAGGACATTTCCCGGTTGTCGGGTCGGGCGTTGAAGGCGGTGCGGCGGAACATTCAGATGGTGTTCCAGGATCCGTATACCTCGTTGAATCCGCGGATGACGGTGGGGGACATCGTGGCGGAGCCGTTCGAGATTCATCCGGAGGTGGCGCCGAAGGGGGACCGGCGGCGGCGGGTGCGGGAGCTGCTGGATGTGGTGGGGCTGAATCCGGAGTACATCAACCGGTATCCGCATCAGTTCTCCGGTGGTCAGCGGCAGCGGATCGGGATCGCGCGGGGGCTGGCGCTGAATCCTGAGGTGATCATCTGTGATGAGCCGGTGTCGGCGCTGGATGTGTCGGTGCAGGCGCAGGTGGTGAATCTGATGGAGCGGTTGCAGGAGGAGTTCGATCTGTCGTACGTCTTCATCGCGCATGATCTGTCGATCGTGCGGCACATCTCGGATCGGGTGGGGGTGATGTATCTGGGGAGGATGGCCGAGATGGGGTCGGATGTGGAGATCTATGATCATCCGACGCATCCGTATACGCAGGCGTTGTTGTCGGCGGTGCCGCAGCCGGATCCGGAGTTGCGGGAGCGGCGGGAGCGGATTCTGCTCAGTGGTGATGTGCCCTCGCCGGCGGATCCGCCGTCGGGGTGCCGGTTCCGTACGCGGTGCTGGAAGGCGCGGGAGCGGTGTGCGCAGGAGGTGCCGTTGCTGGCGGTGCCCGAGCGGTTCGCCGGGGACCGTTCCCCGGCCGCCCACCCTTCCGCCTGCCACTTCGCCGAGGAGAGGGTCCGGGTGGTGGCCGGGGGAGCGCCGACCTGAGGACGCGTGGCCGCACCGCCGGGAAGCGCGGGCAATCGCCTTCCGTGCTTTTTCGGACTCCCCCGAGAACCTTTCGAACCTTGTCTAGTGCGCAACAGGGCTTTTTCTGTGGATTCCTTGTGGGTGATATCGGGAATCAGTGCTCCAGGCCATTTTGACCTCTTGATAAGAGGCTCGTTCCATTGCGAAAGTCCGGGCAGTCGGAAAGGCTTCCGGGCTTTCGGGGGAGAGTGTGAGATGGCTGGTGCGCAGCGCGCCGTGCCGACCGGCCGGTCGCCGGGGCATCTGATGTGGCGGCGCTTCAAGCGCGACCGCACGGGTGTCGCGGCCGTCTGCGTGGTGGCGCCCCTTTTCGCCGTCGGCCTGCTCGCGCCCGTTATTTCCCGGCTGTACGGCAAAGACCCGTACATCCGCTACGCCACGCCCAGTGATCTCCTGAGGAAGGCCACCTGGAGCAGCAGCAGGTTCTCGGCCACCTGCTCCTGCGGGGTCATGTGCGTCACCCCGGACAGTGGCAGTACCTCGTGCGCCCGGCCCGCGGCCAGCAGGGCCGAGGACAGCCGCAGGGTGTGGGCCGCCACCACGTTGTCGTCGGCCAGGCCGTGGACGATCATCAACGGCCGGTGCGGATCGGCCGGCGCAGACAGTCCCTCGTCAGTGACCAGGGAGTTGGCCGTGTACACCTCCGGCCGTTCCCGGGGCAGGCCGAGGTAGCGCTCGGTGTAGTGGGTGTCGTACAGCCGCCAGTCGGCGACGGGCGCGCCGGCCACCGCCGCGTGGAAGACATCCGGGCGGCGCAGTACGGCCAGCGCGGCCAGGTAGCCGCCGTAGGACCAGCCGCGGATGCCGACCCGGTCCAGGTCCAGGGGGTGACTTTCGGCCAGGGCGTGCAGGGCCTCGACCTGGTCGTTCAGGGTGGTGCCCGCCAGATCGCCCGCGACCGCCTTCTCCCAGGCGGGGGAGTTCCCGGGAGTGCCCCGGCCGTCCGCGACCACCACGGCGAACCCCTGGTCGGCGAACCACTGCGAGGTCAGGTGCGCGTTGTGCGCGGCCACCACGCGCCGGCCGTGCGGGCCGCCGTAGGGGTCCATCAGTACCGGCAGCACCCCGTCGCCGTCGCGGTATCCGGTCGGCAGCAGCACCGCGGCCGGAATCCGCCGCGCGCCCGCGCGCAGCAGGCGGGGACGGGCGGTCAGCACGGGCGTCTCGGCATGGGAGGCGATGACGGCCGGCGTGGCCGTGGCGCCCCTGCCGGTCCCGGGCAGGCGCAGTACCTCGACACGGGCGCCGGGACGGTCCAGGGCCGCGGTGGAGAGCACCACGGTGCCCCCGCCGCGGACGGCGGAGGCGATGTGCGCCGCGCCCTCGGGTGAGACCCGTTCCCAGCCGTCCCGGTCGCCGCCGCCGCGGAACCGGGCGCGGTGGACGGCGATCTCGCCCACGGGGGAGTCCTCCGGCGCGTCCGGCCCGGCGGAGGCGGAGAACAGCACGTCCTCGTCGCCGACGTCCAGCACCGCGTGTACGTGCAGGACGGCGGAGGTCAGCGGCCGGTCCCCGACCACCAGAACGCGGGCCCCGGCCTCGTCGGCGATCCGCACCAGGCGCCCGTCGGGCGTCCAGGCGGGCACGCCGGCGAAGAGCTCCAGCCATGCCGGGTCCTCGTCCGCGTGCAGCGGCGCGGTGCGGCCGGTGGCGGTGTCGACGGTCAGGTAGAGGTGGCTGCGCTGGTCGCGCGACTGGACGAGCAGCAGGGGCGGCCCGGCGGCCGACCAGTGGACGCGCGCGAGGTAGGGGTGGCTGACGCGGTCCCAGACCACCTCGGTGCGGCCCGCCCCCCCGGCTCCCGCGCCGAGTCCTTCCCCGTCCCCGTCCCCTTCCCCGACCCCGATGTCGAGCAGATGGAGCGTCACCTCGGCGTTGTCCGTGCCGGCGGCCGGATAGGCCACCTCGGACGGCTCGCTCCCGGGGTTGGCCGGGTCGGCGATCCACCAGCGCCGCACGGGCGAGTCGTCCACCCGGGCGGCCAGCATCCGGGTGCCGTCCGGGGACCACCAGAAGCCCCGGGAGCGGTCCATCTCCTCGGCCGCGACGAACTCCGCCAGCCCCCAGGTCGTACGGCCGTCGCCACGGCTCCCCCCGGCCCCGGCCAGCGCCCGGTCGTTCCCGCCGTCGCGGTCCACCACGCGCAGGACGCCGTCCGCCACATAGGCGACGCGCCGGCCGTCGGGGGAGGGGCGGGGGTCCACCACCGGGGTGGGGGTGGGCAGCTCGCGTACGGCGGCCGTGCGCAGGTCGGCGGTGAACAGCCGCCCGGACAGGGCGAAGGCCGCCGTCTCCACCGCGGAGTCGGTCGCGTAGCCGACCACCCCGGCCGACCCCTCGCGGCTCCGCTCGCGCCGTGCCCGCTCCTCGGGCGACAGCTCCTCGTCCGCCCCGCCGAGCAGCCGCGCCGGATCGGCCACCGCCCGCTCCCCGTCCCCGGGCCCGCCGAGGTCCCGCACCCACAGCAGGTTCGCCCGGTCGGTGCCGCCGCGGGAGCGGAGAAAGACGATCCGGGAGCCGTCCGGGGCCACGGTGAAGGCGCGCGGCGCCCCCAGGGTGAGGCGCTGCGTTCTGGCGTACTGGCGTGGAAACGACATGACCATGGGGCGAGCGTACGGCGTCGCGGGGCCGCCTCCCGGCAGTGTGTCCGCCGCCGGCCCCGAGCGCCCGCCGGGGGCCTTCCGCACGCCTTCCGGGCAGTCCGGGGAAGGGCATGTGCCCAAGGTCACACAGGTGTGCGCCCCTCTTCTGCACCCGTGCACCGATCCATGCCGACTCACGGAAAGTTATGATCCGTTGCGCATGGTTCGCGATGGGGTATGTAACCTCAGAACCGCCCTGTCATACAAGCGTCCTGATTCCGTGTCGACCGCGCGCTCTTGGAGGTGAACCGCCGTGGCACTCTCGATTTCGGCGGTGGTGCTGCTGGCGATCATCGTCTTCCTGCTGATCAAGAAATCAGGGCTGAAGACCGGACACGCACTGGTCTGCATGCTCCTGGGTTTCTACGTGGCCAGTTCGTCGATCGCTCCCACCATCAGCGAACTGACCTCGAACGTCGCGGGCATGATCGGCAGCATCAAGTTCTGACACCGGCGGCGTAGTCTCGCCCCATGACCGAGCTTCCCCTGCGTCGCCTGATGCTGGTCCACGCGCACCCCGACGACGAGTCGATCACCAACGGCGTCACCATGGCCCGATACGCCGCCGAGGGTGCGCTGGTCACCCTGGTGACCTGCACGCTCGGCGAGGAGGGCGAGATCATCCCGCCCGCCCTGGCGCATCTCGCGGCCGACCGCGAGGACGAGCTGGGACCGCACCGGATCGGTGAACTGCGTCACGCCATGCGGGAGCTGGGCATGGCCGATCACCGCTTCCTGGGCGGCCCCGGGCGCTACCGGGATTCGGGGATGTTCGGTACCCCGGCCAATGAGCGCCCCGACTGCTTCTGGCGGGCGGACGTCGACGAGGCGGCCTCCCATCTGGTCGAGGAGATCCGTCAGGTGCGCCCCCAGGTGCTGGTCACCTATGACCCGAACGGCGGATACGGCCACCCCGACCACATCCAGGCCCACCGGGTCGCCATGCGCGCGGTGGAGCTGGCGGCCGACCCCGCGTACCGCACGGAGCGGGACGGAAGGCCCCACCGGATCGGGCGCGTCTACTGGAACTGCGCGGCGCGCTCGGCGGTCGAGGAGGGCTTCGCCCGGCTGCGCGCCGCCGGCGGCGGTCCCTTCCCGGAGTCGGCCTCGGCCGGGGACGTCCCCGGCGTGGTCGAGGACGCGGAAGTGGCCGCCGTCATCAAGGGCGGCGAGACCGAGGCCGCCGCCAAGGCCGCGGCGATGCGCGCCCACGCCACCCAGATCGTGGTGGCCGACTCCCCGTCCGGACCGCCCGGGTCCTTCGCCCTGTCCAACCGGCTCAGCCAGCCCCTGCTGCACACCGAGCACTTCCGGTCGGCGGACGGCGCGGACACTCCGGGTGAGCCGCTGCGCGACCTCTTCGAGGGGCTGGTGGGGGCGGACGGAAGGGCGGAGGAGCCGCGGTGAGGGCACGTGGGGCGCGGGTCGCCGTATACGCGGCACTGGCCGTGCTGGGCGCGGTGGTGGCCGTCGCGGGCACCCTCGTCCAGGCCGGCTGGTTCCCGTTGGGGGTGCTGCTGGCGCTCGGCGGGGCCGTGGCGCTGTTCCTCGGCGGCGCGCGGCTGACGGGCACGAGGATCGGAGCGGCGGCCCCGGCGGGCGGCTGGACGCTGGTGGTGCTGCTGCTGACCACATCGCGTCCCGAGGGCGACTTCGTGTTCGGCACCGGGGGAGGCACCTACTTCTTCCTGCTGGGCGGGATGCTCGCCGCTGTGGCGTGCGCCACGGTCGCGCCTCTCGGGGACTTCCCGCCCGCGGATCTCGTGAAGGGAAGGTGAAACGGCCGGTCGCGGGCCGTTTTCGCCGGTCGGCGACCGGTTCCCGGGCCGCCGGGAATCCGCGCGGCGACATGCCGGCGCGTCATCCGCACACGATCCGCGGGGGCGGTGATCGGGCACTCCCGGGACCCGGGGGGGCGGCCCCCAGTAAGGTGGTGCGCGCCGGCGAGCCGCTCGTGCGAGCCGATCGGAACCATGACGGGCGGCGAATCCAACCGGGAGATCCTGCATTGAGTCGAGAAACTGACAGTTCGTCCTCCGGGCCCCGGGTGAGGGGCGGTGCCGCCCGTCCGCCGGGGAACGACCCGTACGCCGCGCCGGCGGGTGAGCCCGCCGCGCAGCCGGGCGAGCCGAAGACCGAGACCACGCTGACCACCCGCATCCGGATCAACATCCCGGGTTCCCGCCCCATCCCGCCGGTCGTCGTGCGCAAGCCCGTCGGCGAGGCCGGTGGCGAGACCGGCGGTGAGACGCCCGGCGCCGACGGGAGCGTGGCGGGGCCGGGCGGTCCGCCGGACGTCCCGGGCGGCGCCGTGCCGTCCACGACGGGCGTGCCGGGGCCGAACGGGGAGCCGGCCGGGCCCGGTTCGGGAGGAGCCGCGGCCAACGGCGGCGGAAAGCAGACCAGTTCGTGGTTCGCCCCGCGCAAGCCCCCGTCCGGCGGCGGCGTACCGGGTGCGCCCGGCGGCGCGAACGGCGTCGCGCCCTCCCCGGGGGCCGCATCCCCCCCTGCACCGCCGCGGCAGCGCACCGACACCCCGCCGCACGGCTTCCCCGCCGACCGGGCGGACGTCACCGGCCAGATCGGCGCCGTCCGACCTGGCGGCGCCCCGTCGCACGGCTCGGAGGACACCCCGTCGCACGGCTTCCCCGCTCCGCCGCCGTTCCGGGGCGCGGGTCCCAGCGGGCCGACCACCGGGCCGGCCACCGGCGACATGCCGCTGCTGCCCCCAAGATTCCGGCAGCAGGACGACACCCCGCCGCCCGGCCCCGGCGACACCGGGCCGCGGCCCACCGTGTCCGCGGCCCCCGGTCCCGCCACCGCGCCCAAGCCGCCGCACACCGGTGGACCGGCGCTCGACCTGGGAGGCCCCGCAGACGAGCCCGGCTTCCCGGCGGATCCGGCGGCAGCCCCCGTCGCGGCCCCGGGCCCCGGTCCCGCCGGCGGCAGGGTCTCCGGCGACACCCTGGTCAGCGGTATCCCGCGGGTGCCCGCGGACGGTGACGACGGTCGGCCCGCGCCCTCGACCGGGGAGCACGACGGCCGGCCACCCGCGCCGGCCCCCGCCAAGCGGGGCCGCCCCAAGCCGGTCCTGCTCGGCGTCGCCGCCTTCGGCGTGCTGGGCGTGGCGTACGGCGCCGGTCTGCTGATGGACCACGCCGACGTGCCCAACGGCACCACCGTGCTCGGCGTGGAGATCGGCGGCACCGGCAAGGACGAGGCGATGGACAAGCTCGACGCCACCCTCGGCGAGCGGGCCCGCACACCGCTGGTCCTCGAGGTGGAGGGCGAGCAGAAGACGCTCAAGCCGAGCGTCGCGGGCCTGTCGCTGGACACCGAGGACACCGTGCGAGGCGCCTCGGGACGGGACTACAACCCCGTCTCCGTCATCGGATCGCTCCTCGGCGGCGCCCGGCAGGCCGAGCCGGTCTTCAAGGTCGACGAGGAGAAGCTCACGGCGGCGCTGGAGGACCTGACCGAATCGTCCGGCGGCGCCGCGCCGCGGGACGGGATGGTGAGGTTCACCGGAGGCAAGGCCGTCGGCGTCCCCGGCGAACCGTACGAGCAGGTCGACATCGACAAGGGCGCCGGCCTGCTGGAGGAGGCCTACCGGACGCAGGTCGCCACCGGCCGGAGCGAGGCGGTCGAGCTGCCGGTCGCCCTCGAGCAGCCCTCGGTCGGCCAGGAGGAGATCGACCGGGCGATCCGGGAGTTCGGCGAGCCCGCGATGTCCGGACTGGTCACGGTGAGGGCGGGCGACAGGTCGATCCCGTTCAGCCCCACCGGGTCGCTGCCGAGGTTCCTCTCCATGAAGCCGGTGAACGGCAAGCTCGTGGACACCTACGATCTCGAGGTGCTCAAGGAGCTGTACGGCAGTACCTTCGACGGCGTCCTGATCGCCCGCGGCAACGGCACCAGGACGCCGGTCACCCCTCAGGATGTCGCGGGCGCGCTGCGCGAGGCGCTCCGGCAGACGGACCCGGCCAAGCGGATCGGTGTCATCGAGCTCGACCCGCGGTAGCCGGAGGCGGCGGGCCCGCTCCCGGCCTCCGGGCGACGCCGTGCCGGCCGGGGTGAACCCCGGCCGGCACGGCGTCAGTTGAGCCGGGAGCGGGCCGCCCGCGCCTCCTGGCGCACCATGGCCGCGGCGTTGGGCTCCATCGCGGCGACCATGTCGGCGTACTCCTCCAGCTCCCGCGCGCCGCCGGTGAAGTCGCCCCGCTCCACCAGCAGCCGCGCCCGCTCGTAGCGCAGCCGGGCCGGATGGTGCGGCAGCAGCAGGGACAGCTCCACCGCCCACAGCCGGACACCGGTGTGCTCGGGACGGGCCGCCGCCCACGCGCGGATGTTGTTCAGCACCCGCAGCACGATCTCCAGGGGACCGGGCGGCTGGAGCATCGCCTCCGACAGCGGGGCCCCCGTCGTGCCCGCCACCAGCAGCTCGGCGTCCTGCCCGGTCAGCGGCAGACCGCCCGCGAAGGGGTCGGCGAGGACGTGCTCGCCGCGGGGGTCGCCGAAGCCGACCACGAAGTGCCCGGGGAGGGCGACGCCGTACACCGGCGCGCCCGCCCGGCGCGCGACCTCCATCCACACCACCGACAGCAGGATCGGCAGCCCGCGCCGCCGTCTCAGCACCTCGCCCAGCAACGAGGACTCCAGCCGGCGGTAGTCGGCGGGCGTGCCGTGGAAGCCGAGGCGCCCGCCGAGCAGCCCTGCCAGGGCGTGCGCCCACTGCGCGGGGGTGCGTGAGGGCGCGTACGGCAGCAGACCCGTCAGCCGGTCCAGCTCGATCTGGGCGGCGTCGACGAGACCGTCCACGGCTTCGCCGCCCTCCGCGCGTACGGCCGGGTCGGCCTCGGCGTCGACCAGCAGGCACAGCAGCGCCAGGTCGGGCCGCTCGGCCCGCGCCGCCCGCGCGAAGCGCTCCCGTACCGAGCCGGCTCCCTCGATGTCCGGACTGTCCATCAGGCCCTCCCTGTCCGGCTCAGCCGCGCGGCGCCCGGCGGTAGTGGTAGGAGTGGTGGTCGGTGAAACCCATCCTGGCGTACATCGCCCGTGCGGCGGTGTTGTCCGGCTCGACCTGGAGGTACGCCGCCGAGGCCCCCTCCGCCAGCGCCGTGCGGGCCAGCTCGGCCATCACCGCCGTGGCCAGCCCCTCGCGCCGCCGCTCCGGGGTGGTCTCGACGGCGGCGAACCCCGCCCACCGGCCGTCCACCACGCACCGCCCGATGGCCGCCGGGGTGCTGGAGGAGTCGTCGCCCGGCACGGTGGCGAACCACACCGACGGGCCGCCGGCCAGTACCTTCAGCGCGTCGTCGGCCGTGTCCGGGGTCCCGCGGCCGTAACCGGACAGCCAGACGGCGTCCGGCCGCCGCGACAGCCGCACCCGGCCGTCCGGCTCGCGGTCGGCCAGCGGCGCGAGCGCCCCGGTGCAGAGGACCGCGAACCGCTCGGCCGTCCAGCCGCGCCGCTCCAGCCCGTCGGCCAGCAGCTCGTCGGCCCCGGCCGCGCCCGTCGCGATCTGGACCAGCGCGGGCAGCCCGCGCCCGCCGTACCAGCGCACGACCTCGGCCAGGGCGGCGTCCAGGTCCGTGCCGGGGTCGCCCAGGGGGAGGACGGAGTTGGCGCGCCCGGTGAAGCCGCCGGAGGCGCGCAGCAGCCATCCGCCCAGGCGGGCGGTCTCCACCGCGGGCCAGCCCCGCGCCGCCGCCTCCGCCAGCTCCCGCACCCCCGCCGCCGGGCCGCGGCGGCGAGCGGGTTCGGCGGGCACGGTCTTCCCCGCCACCAGGGCCGACTCCTCGATCGCCACGCTCTGCCCGCCGCGCCGTGTGACGGAGAGCACACCGTCCTTCCAGGATGTGAGAACACCGACGGTGTCGGTGAAAGCGGCACCGTTCTGCGCGGATCCGGTCAGACTGCGCACGGAGACACGTTTTCCCACGTCGTCGGCGCTGATGCGAAGCTCGAGTCGTCCGCCCATGGTGAACTCCACGATCGTTGCCACCCCTCCTGTTCGTCTAATGCCCGGGAACGGAGATACTAGGGGCGGGCATCGACGACGCCGCGCTCCCGCGCGCCATGCGGCTCAGCCACAACCGGACCGGCTGCCCGCGCCCTACCGAGGAGGAACGACAGCGTGACCTACGTCATCGCGGAGCCTTGTGTGGACCTGAAGGACAAGGCATGCATCGAGGAGTGCCCCGTCGACTGCATCTACGAGGGCCAGCGGTCCTTGTACATCCACCCGGACGAATGCGTCGACTGCGGGGCCTGTGAGCCGGTCTGCCCGGTCGAGGCGATCTTCTACGAGGACGACGTCCCGGAGGAGTGGAAGGACTACTACAAGGCCAACGTCGAGTTCTTCGACGAGCTGGGCTCGCCCGGCGGCGCCAGCAAGCTCGGCCTGATCGAGCGCGACCACTCCTTCGTCGCCGCGCTCCCGCCGCAGAGCCACGACGAGTGACCCCGCGCCACCCGCAGCACTGACCCCGGTCCCGTACGGCCCCGCCGTGCGGGACCGGGGCTTTTCCAGGAAAGAGAGCGAAGCCAAGTGCCACCCCTGTCCTCCCGCCTGCCGGTCTTCCCGTGGGACCGTCTGGAGCCGTACAAGAAGACCGCGGCCGAGTACCCCGACGGCATCGTCGACCTGTCCGTGGGCACCCCCGTCGACCCGGTGCCCGAGGTGGTCCGCCGGGCGCTGGCCGGAGCCGCCGACAGCCCCGGCTACCCGACGGTCTGGGGCACGGCCAAGCTGCGGGACGCGATCGTGGGCTGGAGCGAGCGGCGGCTGGGCGCGCGGGGTCTGGGGCACACCCACGTCCTGCCGGTCGTCGGCTCCAAGGAACTGGTGGCCTGGCTGCCGATCCAGCTCGGCATCGGTGGGGGGCCCGCC
>NZ_JAJFAU010000062.1:10104-11071 GCF_022614595.1 Streptomyces sp. CNQ085 | reverse complement strand
CGTCCAGTTCGGCGTAGCTCCAGCGGCGGCCCTCGCCGGTCCTGTCGACGACGGCGTCACGGCCGGGGAAGGAGGGGACAAGGTGGCGTACCCGCGGCTGGCGTACCCGACGTACGAGGTGGGGGCGCGGCTGGCGGGTGCCGAGCCGGTCGTCTACGACGACTCGCCGCGTGAACTGGACCCCGAGGGCCTGCGGCTGCTGTGGCTCAACTCCCCCTCCAACCCCACCGGCCGGGTGCTGCCCGGGGAGGAGCTGAAGGCCACCGTCGCCTGGGCTCGCGAGCACGGGGTGCTGGTCTTCAGTGACGAGTGCTACCTGGAGCTGGGCTGGGAGGCCGAGCCCGTCTCCGTCCTCCACCCGGACGTCTGCGGCGGCAGCCACGAGGGCATCGTCGCCGTCCACTCGCTGTCCAAGCGCTCCAACCTGGCCGGCTACCGGGCGGCGTTCCTGGTCGGGGACGAGGCGGTCCTGGCGGAGCTGCTGCGGGTGCGCAAGCACGGGGGGATGATGGTGCCCGCCCCGGTGCAGGCCGCCACGGTGGCGGCGCTCGGCGACGACACACATGTGGCGGAGCAGCGTGAGCGCTATGCGGCGCGGCGCACGGCGCTGCGCACGGCGCTGGAGGCGAGCGGCTTCCGGATCGAGCACAGCGAGGCGTCGCTGTACCTGTGGGCCACGCGCGACGAGCCCTGCTGGGACACGGTCGGGGAACTGGCCCGGCGCGGGGTACTGGTGGCGCCCGGCGACTTCTACGGCCCCGCGGGCGAACGGTTCGTGCGGGTCGCCCTCACGGCCACCGACGAGCGTGTCGGAGAGGCGGTGCGGCGCCTGACCGCGTGAGACGCGGGGAGACGGCGGGGCCCGGGGCCGTACGGCCCCGGGCCCTGATCGTCGCAGTCAACAACGCGGAACCCCCGACCCCATGAAACACCCACCATCGAGTGGACTACCCATGGGGCTTGAGCC
>NZ_JAJFAU010000062.1:0-10094 GCF_022614595.1 Streptomyces sp. CNQ085 | reverse complement strand
GCCCGGGGCCGTACGGCCCCGGGCCCCGCCCCACGCGATGGGCGCGTCTCCCGGCGTCAGAGCAGCGGCAGGTTCTTCCCGAGCGGCGGCAGCTTGTCGGCCACCGGCAGGCCGTCGGTCAGGGAGTCGGCCCTCACCTGCTTGCCGACGGCCGGCACCTTGCCCTTGGCGGACTTCACGGCCTTGCCCGCCCTGCCCTTGCCGTCGGTGGCGGGCCCGGCGGTCTCACCGAGGAGGGAACCGGCCGTCCCCACCGTGTCGTCGGCGGTCTTCCGCACGGCCGGGACGGCGGCCTTGCCCGCGGCCCCGACGGTCCTGCCCGCGGTCGGCACGGTCTTCTTCACGGCCTCGCTGCCGGTTTCGGCCACCTGGGTGCTCGCCCTGCGCGAGGTGTCGTCGATGGTGTCGCCCAGGTTCGCGCCGTCCAGGTTGCTCACTCCGCCCAGATTCTTGGCGGGCGGCAGGAGTTCGGCGGCGTTCGCGGAACCGGCCGCACCGACTGCGGAGGCGGCACCCGCTGCGACCAGCAGCGCGGTCCGTGCGATCCGGCGCGAGAGGGGGAGGGACATGTTGCTCCTTCGACGGAGAAGAGGCTTGCTGAGGTTTCCCGCGGGCCGTCGGGCCCGGAGGGCGTCGTTGCGCATCCGGCCGGGGCGGCGCCCCCCGGACGCTGTGCCTATCGGGCCGGGGGGCTCGGAGGTTGCGGCCGTTCGGGTAAAGGATTGGCAATGGGCCGCCTCCCCGGTGGCGGAGGAGGCGGCGGGAGGAGTGGTCCCGGCAGGCCCCGGGAGAGTGCCGGACCCCGGTGTGGCCACGGGGTTCCCGCGGCTTCGCCGGGCCCGGCGGGGGCCGCGCCGATGCCCTTCGAGACCTCGGCCGCCGGGGCGCATGATCCCCCGTTCGGGTGACCAGAGGAGACGCCGTGCGGTGACGCGGGGACATGGGAGTGCGGCGGTCGCGGGGGCGCGGGAGCCCTCGCCGCGCCCCCACACGGCACCGGTGCGGGGGATCAGCGCGAGATGGCGATGACGACCTCGGTGCCGATGTCGTCCCCGGCCGTGCGCCAGCCCTCGGCGGCCCGCCCGGCCTCCCAGACCCGCTCCCCGTAGGAGACGCGCCCGATCCCCAGCTCCTGGGAGTGGGCCACGGCCCAGTGCGCCAGCTCCCAGCCACGGCGGTCGGCGTCCTTCTCGCCGGCGCGCGCCGGGGTGCGGACGGGGACGGAGACCACCGGGCCGGGAGCGCTGCGTCCGGCTCCGCCGCCGTCGATGCCGGGGGCGTCCGGCAGGACGTCCGCCCCGAACTCGCGGACCAGCCGCTCGCGCACCCGCACCGGGTCGCCGGCGGCCCTCTCCCGCGGGCCGGCCTTCGCGGGCACGCAGTTCAGGGCGGCGGCCCGGCGGCCGGTCAGCGCGGCGGTGAGCAGCGCCGCCCTGGACTCGTGCTTGGCGTAGGCGTCGGGGAAGCCGCTGCGCTGCACCCGCTGCGCGGCGACGGTCAGGGGCAGCCGGGAGTAGCCCGGGATCTCCACCAGATGCTCGTAGAACTTCCCGGCCGAGTACACCGGGTCCATGATCTGCTCCGCCGTACCCCAGCCCTGGGAGGGCCGCTGCTGGAAGAGGCCGACGGAGTCGCGATCGCCGTAGTCGATGTTGCGCAGCGCCGACTCCTGCATGGCCGTGGCCAGGGCGATGGTGACGGCCCGCTCGGGCAGCCCGCGGGCGGAGGCGACGGCCTGGATGGTCGAGGCGTTGGCGGCCTGCTGCGGTTCGATGACGTACGGCTCGTCGTCGGCCGCGGTCACGGTGCAGCGCGCCGGTCCGGACCCGCCGGGGTCGTGGCGTACCAGGAGGTACCCGGCGAGTCCGAGCAGTACGACGCACGCGGCGGCCAGGCGCAGCAGCCTGCCGCGGCGTGGAGTTGAAACTCGCTCGGACACGTGACATAAGGTACTGGCCCCGCGGTGTCAGGGACCCGGACGTGACGCGGATCCCACGGACGGGCGCCGGGTAGGGTCGGCCGTATGGAGCGTGCCCCCGAAATCCCAGGAACCGTACCCGAGGAGGCCCCTGCCCTGGACCTGAGCCTGGAGGCGGCGTCGCTGACCGCGCGCCTCGTCGACGTCCCCTCGGTCAGCGGCGGGGAGGAACCGCTCGCGGACGCGATCGAGACCGCGCTGCGCACCCTGCCGCACCTGCGCGTGGACCGCTACGGCAACAACGTCGTCGCCCGTACCTCGCTCGGCCGGGCCGAACGGGTCGTCCTGGCAGGGCACATCGACACCGTGCCGATCGCGGACAACGTGCCCTCGCGGCTGGAGGACGGCGTGCTGTGGGGCTGCGGCACCTCCGACATGAAGGCGGGGGTCGCCGTCCAGCTCAGGATCGCCGCCACCGTACCCGAGCCCAACCGCGACCTGACCTTCGTCTTCTACGACAACGAGGAGGTCGCCGCCCACCTCAACGGACTCGGCCACCTGGCGAGCGACCGTCCCGACTGGCTGGCCGGGGACTTCGCGGTGCTGCTGGAGCCCTCCGAGGGGAAGGTAGAGGGCGGCTGCCAGGGCACGCTGCGGGTCGGACTGCACACCGCCGGGCAGCGCGCCCACTCGGCACGCGGCTGGAAGGGCGCCAACGCCATCCACGCCGCCGCGCCGATCCTGGCCCGGCTGGCCGCCTACGAGCCGAGGCGGCCGGTGGTCGACGGACTGGAGTTCCGCGAGGGCCTCAACGCGGTGGGGATCACCGGCGGTGTCGCGGGCAACGTCATCCCCGACGAGTGCACCGTGACCGTCAACTACCGCTACGCGCCCGACCTCACCGAACAGGAGGCGCTCGCCCATGTCCGGGAGGTGTTCGCCGACTGCGGTGTGGCGCGGTTCGAGGTGGAGGACAGTTCGGGTCCGGCGCGGCCCGGCCTGACGCACCCCGCCGCGGCGGCCTTCGTCGAGGCGATCGGTGGCGAGGTACGGCCCAAGTACGGCTGGACCGACGTCTCCCGGTTCAGCGCGCTGGGCGTACCCGCCGTCAACTACGGCCCGGGGGACCCGAATCTGGCGCACAAGCGCGACGAGAGGGTGGAGACCGCGCTGATCGGGCACTGCGAGGAGCGGCTGCGCGCCTGGCTTACCGCCTGACCCGCCGGGTCTCGGCTGATCCGCGGGGCCGCCGGTGCGTCCGGGGAAGTTCCGCTCCGCGTGATCCGGACCTGCGTACCCTGGCGGCCTGTACGTCGGCGTCGACAAGGGAGTACTGCATGGCCACTGCGGAGGAGTTCGAACAGGGGGAGGCGCTCCGGGAGCAGCGCCTCGGACCGGTGGTGCGCCGCCACGGCCAGGTGCAGCACAGCACCACCGACCAGCGTCTGCTGGACAGCGCCGGCCCCTCGGACTGGCTGCACCAGGATCCGTGGCGGGTCATGCGCATCCAGTCGGAGTTCGTCGAGGGCTTCGGCACCCTGACCGAGATCGGCCCCGCCATCAGCGTCTTCGGCTCGGCGCGCACGCCCGAGGGGTCACCCGAGTACGAGGCCGGGACGCGGATCGGGCGGGCGCTGGTGGAGGCCGGTTTCGCGGTGATCACCGGTGGCGGTCCGGGCGCGATGGAGGCGGCCAACAAGGGCGCCAGGGAGGCGGGCGGCACCTCGGTCGGTCTGGGCATCGAGCTGCCCTTCGAGCAGGGGATGAACCAGTACGTCGACATCGGCGTCAACTTCCGCTACTTCTTCGTGCGCAAGACGATGTTCGTGAAGTACGCCAGCGGCTTCGTCGTCCTGCCGGGCGGCATGGGCACGATGGACGAGCTGTTCGAGGCGATCACCCTGGTCCAGACGCGGAAGGTCACCCGCTTCCCGATCGTGCTGTTCGGCACGGACTACTGGCGGGGACTGGTGGACTGGCTCCGTGTCACCGTCGTGCCCAGCGGGAAGATCGGCGCGCACGACATGGAACTCTTCCACCTCACCGACGACGTGGACGAGGCGATCGCGCTGGTCACCAAGGAGACCTCCGGCAAGGACGCGCCGGGGGACGGGTTCCGGCCGGAGGACCCGGACTGACCGGTTCCGGTCGGCGCGGGACGGTTCGGGACGATCCGTGCCGTGCCGTGCCGGTCCGGTCCGGAGAACCGGTCAGGCCAGACCGCGTCGGGCCACGGCCGGCGGGCGCAGACCCGCGATGGAGGCCACCATGTCGAGCACCTGCCGGGTCTCGGCCACCTCGTGGACGCGGTAGACCCGTGCGCCCAGCCAGGCGGATACCGCGGTCGTGGCCAGGGTCCCGGTCAGCCGCTCCTTGACGGGCCGGTCCAGGGTCTCTCCGACGAAGTCCTTGTTGGACAGCGACACCAGCACCGGCCATCCGGTGGTGACCATCTCCTCCAGCCGCCGGGTGACCTCCAGCGAGTGACGGGTGTTCTTGCCGAAGTCGTGGCCGGGGTCGATCAGCACCGCGTCCCGCCGCACCCCGGCCGCGACCGCGCTCTCGGCGAGCGCGACCGTGCGGCGCAGCACATCGGCCATGACGTCGTCGTACGCCACCCGGTGCGGGCGGGTGCGCGGCGCGGCACCGCCGGTGTGGGTGCACACCAGCCCGGCGCCGTACCGCGCCGCCACTCCGGCCAGCTTCGGATCCACGCCGCCCCAGGCGTCGTTGAGCAGGTCCGCACCCGCCTCGCAGACCGCCTCGCCCACCTCGTGCCGCCAGGTGTCCACGCTGACCACCACATCCGGCCAGCGCCGCCGCACCTCGGCGACGAAACCCGCGGTGCGCCGCACCTCCTCCTCGGCGGATACCTCCTCGCCGGGACCGGCCTTCACGCCCCCTATGTCGATGATGGCGGCGCCCTCCGAGACCGCCTGCTCGACCCGGTCCAGGGCGGGGCCGTCGCGGAAAGTGGCGCCCCTGTCGTAGAAGGAGTCCGGCGTGCGGTTCACGATGGCCATGACCACCGTCTCGTGCTCGCCGAACTCGTGCCGTCCCAGCCGCAGCATCCGCTGTCCTCTCCTCCCGCGGTCCCGGCACCGCCCAGTGCCCCGCAGCAGACCCTAGCCGTCCCGCCGTGGCACGATCGCAGTAGACCTGTACCTGCCGTTTGGCGTGTCGGACCCGGGGAGATGGCGTGTTCTGGTTTCTGCTGATCGCGTTGGTCGTGGTGGTCGCCGCGGTCGCGCTGGCCGTGGTGGGGGGTGGTGACGGGCCGGGCCGCACCGCGACGGGTGGACTCGCCGATGCCCTGCCCGACCGGACCGACGCCTGGCTGCCGCCGGACCGTCCCCTGAACCGCTCCGACCTGGAGGCGCTGCGGCTGCCGCAGGCCGTGCGGGGCTACCGGATGGAGGAGGTGGACGACGTGCTGGACCGGCTCGGTGCCGAACTGGCCGAGCGCGACGCCCGGATCGCGGAGCTGGAGGCTTCGCTGGCGGGGACGCAGGCGGCCGTGCTGGGCGGACCCGGCATGTTCGACAAGCCCGGCGACGATTCCGGGGGCCGCCCCGGCGCGGCCTCCGGCGATCGCGGGGAGCCGCGGTGACCGCCGGGGGCGCGGCGCTCCCCGGCCCGGACGGGCGGCTGCGCTGCCCATGGGGTCTGTCCGCGGATGACTACACCGTCTACCACGACACCGAGTGGGGCCGCCCGGTGCACGGCGACGACGCGCTGTTCGAGCGGCTGTCCCTGGAGGCGTTCCAGTCGGGGCTGTCCTGGCTGATCATCCTGCGCAGGCGGGAGGGCTTCCGGGCGGCGTTCGAGGGCTTCCGGATCGCCCGGGTGGCGCGGTTCACCGACGCCGACCGGGAACGGCTGCTCGCCGACCCGGGCATCGTCCGCAACCGCGCCAAGATCGACGCGATCATCGCCAACGCGAGGGTCGCGGCCGAGTGGGGACCGGGCGAGCTGGACGCCCTGGTGTGGTCCCACGCACCCGATCCGGCAGGCCGTCCCGCGCCGCGTACGCTCGCCGACGTGCCGGCGATCACACCGGAGTCGACGGCGCTGTCCAGGGCACTGAAGAAGCGGGGCTTCCGCTTCACGGGCCCCACCACGGCCTACGCCCTGATGCAGGCGTGCGGCCTGGTCGACGACCACCTGGCGGACTGCTGCGCCCGCCCCCCGCGCGCCGCCGGCTGAGCCGCGGCGTCCGCGCCCGGCGGGCCCGGGCGCGGGACGCTCCCCGACGGGACGTCAGCGGCCTCGGTAGACGGGCTTCTCCTTGGCGACGAACGCCTCCACCGCGGTCCTGTGGTCCTCCGAGGCGCCGGCCCGGGCCTGGAGTTCGGCCTCCTTCTCCAGGGTCTCGGCCAGCGAGTGCGAGGAGCCGTGGACCAGGGACTCCTTGAGAGCGGCGTACGCCACCGTCGGCCCCTCGGCGAGCCGCCGCGCCGCGTCCTCGGCCTCGGTCGCCAGCCGGTCGGCCGGGACGACCCGGTTGGCGATGCCCAACTCCAGGGCCTCCGCCGCCTTAACGCTGCGCGGGAAGAGCAGCAGTTCGGCGGCGCGGCCCGGGCCGACCAGGCGCGGCAGGGTCCAGGACACCCCGGAGTCGGCGGTGAGCGCCACCCCGGCGAAGGAGGTGTTGAAGGCGGCGGTGTCGGCGACCACCCGGTAGTCGGCGGCGAAGGCGAAGCCTGCGCCTGCGCCGGCCGCGACGCCGTTGACGCCCGCCACCACCGGCTTGGGCATGGACGCGATGGCCAGGATGATCGGGTTGTAGTGCTCCCGCACGGTGTCCAGCGCGCCGCCGCCGCTGCGCCGCAACGCCTCGACGTGCTCCTTGAGGTCCTGCCCGACGCAGAACGCCCGCCCGCTGCCGGTCAGCAGCACCGCGCGTACCGCCGGGTCGCCGGCCGCCTCCCGCAGGGCGTCCCGCAGCGCCTCCTTGAGCGCGGTGTCGAGCGCGTTCATGGCGTCGGGGCGGTTGAGGGTGACGGTCGCCAGCCCTCCGGACACTTCGTAGACGACGTTGTCTGACATGGGGGCCAGCATGGCAAGGAACGGTGCGGGCCGACACCGGTCCGCGCACGAACGGCGTGTGACCTGCGTCAAACGGCAGGGGTGCCTTCCAGAGGGAGAAAGGGCGCAGTATCGCAGCCCGATTCCCGAATTGGGTGGTTTTGCGTGCGGGCGTTGCGCAAGGGATACGGCCCGATGTTGGTCATGAGGTCGTGCGATGCGGGATAATGGCAGGGAAGCAATGTGTTCGACGCCGGCGACACCTGGGTTGCCCGGCTGAGATCAGCTGGTTTCAGGAAGGGGAACGAGCATGGCGGCCATGAAGCCGCGGACGGGCGATGGCCCGCTCGAGGTGACCAAGGAGGGGCGGGGCATCATCATGCGCGTTCCGCTCGAAGGCGGTGGACGACTCGTCGTCGAGCTGACCCCTGACGAGGCGGATGCACTCGGCGAAGCTCTGAAGAAGGCCTGCGGCTGAGGAGCACTCGAAGACCTCTGGCGCCACCGCCTTTACGCACCACCACCACCGCCGCCCCCGGAAGAGCACGGCCTCCGGGGGCGGCGGTGTGCTGCCGGCCCGGTGACCCGGCCGCGGTGGCGTCCGGCGTGTCAGCGGTGGCGCTTGACCGCGCACAGTAGGCCGTCGCCCACCGGCAGCAGTGAGGGCAGCAGCGAGGCGCTGTCCCGGACGGTGCGCAGCAGCTCGCGGAGTCTGAGTACCTCCGCAGGCTGGGCCGAGGAGTCGACGGTGCGGCCGTCGGCGAACACGCCCTCGAAGCAGACCAGCCCGCCCGGGCGCAGCAGGCGCAACGATTCGTCCAGGTACTCCGGGCACTCCGTCCGGTCGCCGTCGCAGAAGACCAGGTCGTAACCGCCGTCGGCGAGCCTGGGCAGAACGTCCAGGGCGCGGCCGGGGATGAAGCGGGCGCGGTTGGCCGCGAAGCCCGCGGCGCGGAACGCCTGGCGGGCGATCTGCTGGCACTCCGGCTCGGTGTCCACGGTCGTCAGCACACCGTCGGGCCGCATGCCGTGCAGCAGGTGGATGCCCGACACCCCGGTGCCGGTGCCGATCTCGGCCACCGCCTTGGCGTCCACGGCCGCGGCCAGCAGCCGCAGCGCGGCGCCCGTGCCGTCCGACACCGTGCGCAGGCCCGCCTCCCGGGCCCGGTCGTGAGCCCAGCGCAGCGCCGCCGAGTGCTCGGAGCGCTCGGCGTGCTGGACGTCCTCCGCGCCGTACGCGTCGGCGAACGCCCAGCTCGTCTGCCGGTTGCCGGTAATCGCCCTCTCCTGTCCCCGTGATGCCCGCAACCGTGACTGTATCCGTTGGCGCCGGGAACCCGCAGATGGGACCGCGCGTTGGTTCTACAGGGATCGTGCGGCGAGCGGCGGGGGGAACGTACATGGCACAGGGCCGCAAGACGGTCAAAGAAACTTATCCGGAGCTAACGGGCGAGGTGGCTATGGTAGGCACTCCACTGGACACCACCAGAGCCGACAGGGGAGGTGCGGCTGCGGCCGGTGACCGGGGGGTGCTCAGGCGCTTCCGCAGGTCGTCCGGCGAGCCGAAATCCGTGAACGACACCGCTGACCACCACCACGCCGCCGACTCCGCGACCACCGCGACCTTCGCAACCGACGCGGACGCTCCGGCGTGGACGCCTCCCACCTGGGAGGAGATCGTCAGCACCCACAGCGCACGGGTCTACCGCCTCGCCTACCGCCTCACCGGGAACCAGCACGACGCCGAGGACCTGACCCAGGAGGTCTTCGTCCGGGTCTTCCGCTCGCTGTCCACCTACACCCCCGGCACCTTCGAGGGCTGGCTGCACCGCATCACCACCAACCTCTTCCTGGACATGGTGCGGCGCAAGCAGCGCATCCGCTTCGACGCCCTCGGCGACGACGCGGCCGAACGGCTGCCCAGCCGCGAGCCCTCACCCCAGCAGCACTTCAACGACACCCACTTCGACGCCGATGTCCAGCAGGCGCTGGACACCCTCGCCCCGGAGTTCCGGGCGGCGGTGGTGCTCTGCGACATCGAGGGGCTGTCGTACGAGGAGATCGCCGCGACGCTCGGAGTGAAGCTCGGCACGGTCCGCAGTCGCATCCACCGCGGCCGCTCCCACCTGCGCAAGGCCCTCAAGCACCGGTCCCCCCGGGCGCGCGCCGAGCAGCGCGAGCTGGCCGGGGCCCTCCCCGGTGCCGTGGGAGGGGAGGGCGGCCCCGCGTGAGCGGCACACACGACGGCGTACCCGACCTGGAACCGACCCCGGCCGAGCAGCACCTGGGCGACCGGCTGGCGGCCCTGGTGGACGGAGAGCTGGGGCACGAGACGCGCGAGCGGGTCCTGGCGCACCTGGCGACCTGTCACACCTGCAAGGCGGAGGCCGACGCACAGCGCAAGCTGAAGAGCGTCTTCGCGGACGCCGCGCCCCCACCACCCTCGGAGGGACTGCTCGCCAGGCTCCAGGGGCTGCCCGGGGGCCTGGACGGAGGAGGGCCGCCGGCCCCCTCCGCGTCCGCCTCCTCGTCCCCCTGGGACTTCGAGTACCTGCCGGCCGGCGGCGTGCTCGCCTCCGACCGCGGCTTCCGCGTCCACCGCGTCCAAGAGGTGGACCGTTCCTCCTCGCGCGGTCGCCGTTTCGCCTTCGTGGCGGCGGGCGCGGTCTCGTTGGCGGCCTTCGCCATCGGCGGCGCGCTCACCTCGGCGGCCACCGGCGACTCCACGGTCGCCGCGAGCGGGGACGGCGGTACGAACACTCGCTCGCCGCGCACGGCGGCCGTCGGAGCGGAGCGCGGTGGCGGCAGACAGGAGGAGCGAGAGGAGAGAGGGATGGGGCCGGCCGGTACACCGAGCGGACCGGTCGTGGCGCCGGTGCAGCCGCCCGTGCTGTCGGCTTCCCCGCTGGACGCCACCCTCACCACCCGGCACCACGGGCTGACGGTGGTGCCGGTGATCGATGTACTGCCCACCCTGCACCCACCGCTGATACACCCCACGCAGTACCGGCCGCCGTCCGGAGAGGGACTGCCGGAGCAGCACGAGTCCGTCAGGCAGCCGCTCATCGCGGCGACCCCCATGGCCGTGGCTCCCCCGGCCGCGGCCACCGCTCCGGTGGGTGCCACCCCGGCGCCCACGCTTCCGCCG
>NZ_JAJFAU010000061.1 GCF_022614595.1 Streptomyces sp. CNQ085 | reverse complement strand
GAGGTAGGCGGCGTCCGCCACGACCGCCCGCCGTGCGCCGCCGTGCGCCGCGGCCAAACTGTTAGCATGCTGGTCTGCCCTCCGGGCAGCGGTCAGGACTTGGCCGCGCCCCGGCCGGAAGGCCGGGGGGGAAGCCGTCCCGCTCAGGAGACGGAGGAGTCACAGGATCGGGGCGGACGGCGGGGAGAGCCCGCCAAGCCCCGAAGGATCCACCACTCACCCCGAGGAATCGCTGCATGCCTGGCATCACGCGCGAGGAGGTCGCCCACCTCGCCCGGCTGGCACGTCTGGAGCTGAAGGACGAAGAGCTCGACCACTTCGCCGGACAGCTCGACGACATCATCGGCGCGGTCGCCCGCGTCTCCGAAGTCGCCGACGAGGACGTTCCGCCGACCTCCCACCCGCTGCCGCTGACCAACGTCATGCGCCCGGACGAGGTCCGTCCGTCGCTGACCCCCGAGCAGGCGCTCTCCGGAGCCCCGGCGCGGGAGCAGCAGCGTTTCAAGGTGCCGCAGATCCTGGGGGAGGAGTGAACGCCGTGACGCACTCGAGTGACCTGACCAGGCTCACCGCGGCCGAGACCGCCGCGAGGATCGCATCCGGCGAGACGAGCGCCGTCGAGGTGGCCGAGGCCCACCTCGCCCGTATCGAGGCCGTGGACGAGAAGGTGCATGCCTTTCTCCACGTGGACCGCGAGGGCGCGCTGGCCCGCGCCCGCACCGTGGACGCCAAGCGCTCCCGCGGCGAGAGGCTCGGCCCGCTGGCCGGCGTCCCGCTCGCGCTCAAGGACATCTTCACCACCGAGGGCGTCCCCACCACGGTCGGCTCGAAGATTCTCGAGGGCTGGATCCCGCCGTACGACGCCACGCTCACCAGGCGTCTGAAGGACGCCGACGTGGTGATCCTGGGCAAGACCAACATGGACGAGTTCGCCATGGGCTCCTCCACGGAGAACAGCGCCTACGGCCCGACCGGCAACCCGTGGGACCTCACCCGCATCCCGGGCGGCTCCGGCGGCGGCTCCTCCGCGGCGCTCGCCTCCTACCAGGCCCCCCTGGCCATCGGCACCGACACCGGCGGTTCCATCCGCCAGCCGGCCGCGGTCACCGGCACGGTCGGCGTGAAGCCGACCTACGGCGCCGTCTCCCGCTTCGGCATGGTCGCTTTCTCCTCCTCCCTTGACCAGGGCGGGCCCTGCGCCCGCACCGTCCTGGACGCGGCCCTGCTGCATGAGGCGATCGCCGGACACGACCCGCTGGACTCCACCTCCGTCGAAGCCCCCGTCCCGCCGGTGGTCGAGGCCGCCCGTGACGGCGATGTCAAGGGTCTGCGCGTCGGCGTGGTCAGGGAGTTCGCGGGCGAGGGCTACCAGGCCGGGGTCATGCGGCGCTTCGACGAGTCGGTGGAACTGCTGCGTGAACTGGGCGCCGAGATCGTCGAGATCTCCTGCCCGTCCTTCGACAAGGCGCTGGCGGCCTACTACCTGATCGCGCCCTCGGAGTGCTCCTCCAACCTGGCCCGCTTCGACGCCATGCGCTACGGCCTGCGCACCGGTGACGACGGCACCCGCTCGGCGGAGGAGGTCACCTCCCTCACCCGTGAGGCGGGCTTCGGCCCCGAGGTCAAGCGCCGCATCATGCTGGGCACCTACGCGCTGTCCTCCGGCTACTACGACGCCTACTACGGCTCCGCCCAGAAGGTGCGCACCCTGATCAAGCGCGACTTCGACGCCGCCTTCGGGAAGGTGGACGTGCTGGTCTCGCCGACCACGCCGACCACCGCGTTCCCCATCGGGGAGCGGGCGGACGACCCGATGGCCATGTACCTGGCGGACCTGTGCACCATCCCGTCCAACCTGGCGGGCAACGCGGCCATGTCGCTGCCGTGCGGGCTGGCACCCGAGGACGGACTCCCGGTGGGCCTGCAGATCATCGCCCCCGCCATGGCCGACGACCGGCTCTACCGTGTCGGAGCGGCGGTCGAGGCCGCGTACCACGCACGCTGGGGACACCCGCTGCTGGAGGAGGCGCCCCCGCTGTGAGCGTCGCACGCGTGGCCGCCGGGCCGCAGATGACCATGGAGGCCGTGTCTTTCCGCCGTGCGGGCGGAGAAGCGAACGGGGGCAGGCTGTGAGCGTCGCACGCGCGGCCGCCGGGCCGCAGACGACGATGATGTCCGCGCTGCTGTGCCGTGCGGGCGGAGAAGCGAACGGAGGCAGGCTGTGAGCGCGTTGAAGAAGGCCAGGGGCTTCAAGAAGTCCCGGGCCGGCCTGTACCTGTCCATTGGCACCTCGCTCTTCGGCGCCGTCGGCGTCGTCAAGCAGATGCAGCTCGCCCGGCGGGAGGAGGACAGGCTCCAGCTCCTGGACGCCGTCGTCTCCGGCGCCGCGATCCTGACCGGCGTCGCCATCCTCGTCCGCGAGGTGCGGCGCCTGGACATCGACGACGTCCTCGCCGACGACTGACCGCAGCGCCTGAAAGGTTTGACTTTCGTGACTGTCACCGAACTGGTGTCGTACGAGGACGCGCTGGCCTCCTACGATCCCGTCATGGGCCTCGAGGTCCATGTCGAACTGGGCACCAGGACCAAGATGTTCTGCGGCTGCTCCACCGCGCTGGGCGCCGAGCCCAACGCGCAGACCTGCCCCGTCTGCCTCGGACTGCCCGGCTCGCTGCCGGTGGTCAACGCCACCGCGGTGGAGTCCGCCGTGCGCATCGGTCTCGCGCTGAACTGCGAGATCGCCCAGTGGTGCCGCTTCGCCCGGAAGAACTACTTCTATCCGGACATGCCGAAGAACTTCCAGATCTCCCAGTACGACGAGCCGATCGCCTTCGACGGCTATCTGGACGTCCAGCTCGAGGACGGGGAGGTCTTCCGCGTCGGGATCGAGCGCGCCCACATGGAGGAGGACACTGGCAAGTCCACCCACATCGGCGGCGCCACCGGCCGTATCCACGGCGCCGTGCACTCGCTGCTGGACTACAACCGCGCGGGCATCCCCCTGATCGAGATCGTCACCAAGCCGATCACCGGCGCCGGGGAGCGTGCGCCGGAGGTGGCCAAGGCGTACGTCGCCGAGCTGCGCGAGCTCATCAGGGCCCTCGGGGTGTCCGAGGCCCGGATGGAGATGGGCCAGATGCGCTGTGACGTCAACCTGTCGCTGCGACCGCACGGCACCGAGAGGTTCGGCACCCGCTCGGAGACCAAGAACGTCAACTCGCTGCGCAGCGTGGAGCGGGCCACCCGTTTCGAGATCCAGCGCCACGCCGCGGTGCTGGGCTCGGGCGGGACGATCGTCCAGGAGACCCGTCACTTCCACGAGGACGACGGCTCCACCACCTCCGGCCGGGTCAAGGAGGAGGCGGAGGACTACCGCTACTTCCCCGAGCCGGACCTGGTTCCCGTCGCGCCGGCGCGCGAGTGGGTGGAGGAGCTGCGGGCCGGTCTGCCCGAACTGCCGCGCCTGCGCCGCAACAGGCTGCGCGAGGAGTGGGGCATCTCCGAGCACGAGATGCAGTCCGTCCTCAACGCCGGCGCCATCGATCTGATCACCGCCACCATCCACGCCGGGGCCCCGGCGGACCAGGCCCGTAAGTGGTGGATGGGCGAGCTGGCCCGCCGGGCGAACGAGCAGGGCACCGAGCTCTCCGCCCTGCCGATCACCCCGGCCCAGGTCGCTCGGGTGTGCGGGCTGGTTGCCGACGGCTCCCTCAACGACAAGCTGGCACGCCAGGTCATCGAAGGCGTCCTGGCCGGTGAGGGCGGGCCGGACGAGGTCGTGGACAAGCGCGGTCTGAAGGTCGTCTCGGACACCGGCGCGCTGAGCGCGGCCGTGGACGAGGCGATCGCCGCCAACGAGGCGATCGCCGGGAAGATCCGCGGCGGCAAGGTTGCGGCGGCGGGCGCGCTCGTCGGCGCCGTCATGAAGGCCACCCGGGGCCAGGCGGACGCCGCCCGGGTGCGCGAGCTCATCCTGGAGAAGCTGGGCGTGCAGGGCTGACGCCCCCGGCCGCCACGGCCCGGCCCGCGCTTCCCTCCGGGGCCGCCGGCCGGGCCGTCGCAGTGCCCGGGGGCAGGCGGCCGTCAGGCGGCCGACTTCCGTCCGGGGCCGCGGGTCCTGATCAGAACGTGCCCGGAGGAGAGGTCGATCGGGCCGCGTCCCGGATCGTGGCTGCCCTCTTCCACCCGGGTGTTCTCCAGCCGCCTGCGCTCGTCGTCGGCGTGGCGGCGTCCGGGGCTGAACAGTTCCTCGATCAGGTTGAACATCAACTGACCTCCAGCTTCAGGATGCGGTCGTCGTCCTCGGCGGGCGTACCGCGTGAGTCGGTCTCACTGGTTACCAGCCACAGCCCGTCGCCGCCGTCGGAGACGACCGTCCGCAACCGCCCGTGCTCACCTTCCAGGAACGCCTGCGGCTGTGCCACCTTTTTCTCGCCGTCCAAGGGGACGCGCCACAGCCGCTCCCCCCGCAGCGACGCCATCCACACCGAGCCCTCCGCGACGGCGATGCCGCTGGGGGAGGCCTCGGCGGGCTTCCACTGCGCCACGGGGTCGATGAAGTCCCCCTCTCCGGCCTCGCCCTCCACCTCGGGCCAGCCGTAGTTTCCGTCGGGCCGGATCAGGTTGAGCTCGTCCCAGGTGTTCTGGCCGAACTCCGAGGCCCACAGCCGCTTGTCCGCGTCCCAGGCCAGGCCCTGGACGTTGCGGTGGCCCCAGGAGTAGACGACCGAGTCCTCCTCGGGGTTGCCGCGGCCGGGGGGTTCTCCGTCCGGCGTCATACGCAGGATCTTGCCGCCGAGCGACTCCCGGTCCTGGGCGAGGCTCTGGTCGCCGGAGTCGCCAGTGCCCACGTAGAGCATCCGGTCCGGACCGAAGGCGATCCGGCCGCCGTTGTGGATCATCCCCTTGGGGATCCCGCGCAGGACGGTGCTGGGCGCGCCGAGCCGGTTGCCCTCCTCCTTGTCGGCGTCGTGGAGCATGCGCACGACCCGGTTGTCGGAGGCGCTGGTGAAGTAGGCGTAGATGTAGCGGTCCTCGGCGAAGTCGGGCGGTACGGCGATACCCAGCAGTCCGCCCTCGCCGCCCGGCTCGACGCCTGGCACCGAGCCCAGTTCGGTGGCCTTTCCGCTCTCCGGGTCGATCAGCGAGATCGTGCCCTCGTCCCGGGAGGAGACCAGCAGTCCGCCGTCGGGCAGCGGGGCGAGTCCCCAGGGGGAGTCGAGGTTCTCGGCCACGGTGCCGGTGACCTCGGCCGAGCCCTCGGCGGGTGCGGCCGAGGAGCCGGGGGAGCGGGACTCACCGGGGGAGGGGGAGGAGGTGGTGCCGGTGGGGTCCGGGGTCCCCTCACCCGATCCGCCGTCCGAACAGCCAGCCGCCAGCAGGGCGAGCCCGGCGAGAGCGGCGGCGGTCCTCCGCAGCGGCGGTCGCGGATGTGGACGTACGGACAGGGGACGGCTTCGCGGCATCGGTGCGCCTTTCGACTTCTCGGCTACGGGCGGCTCTCGCCTGCGGTGCGGGGACCGGCCGTGCACGCGGTGCGCGCCGGCCGGCCCGTACACCCGACCGTACGCCGTGAAGGCGCCGGATGTTCCCGGCTCAGTCCCACGACCCCTGGGCGGAGGGCAGCGCGGCGATCTCCGTCAGGTCACGCGCGGTCAGCTCCAGACGTGCCGCCGCCGCGTTCTCCATCGCCCAGCGCTCCTTCTTGGCGCCCGGTACCGGCACCACGTGCCGTCCCTGGGCCAGCAGCCAGGCGAGGGCCACCTGGCCCGGGGTGGCGTCGCCGTGCCGGGCGGCGACGCGCCGCAGCCCGGCGACGATCGGCTGGTTGGCCGCCATCATCTCGGCCGTGAACCGCGGGTGCCGGGCGCGCACGTCGTCGCGCTCGAAGCCGCCACCCGGGGTGAGGGTGCCGGTCAGGAAGCCGCTGCCCAGCGGCATCGCCGCCAGGAAGCCGATGCCGCGCGCCTCGCACCACGGCAGCAGCGAGGCCAGGGCCTCGGGGGACCACACCGACAGCTCGGCCTCCACACAGCTGACGGGGAAGACCTGCTGGACCCGCTCCAGTTGCCGGAGCGTTCCGGCGTACGCGGACGCGTCCGACCCGCGGCGCCGCTCCCGCGGGCCCACCGCGCACAGCCCCAGCGAGCGCACCTTGCCGGCCGTCACCAGTTCGGCCATCGCACCCCAGGTCTCCTCCACCGGCACCTCGGGGTCGGCGCGATGGAGCTGGTAGAGGTCGATCACATCGGTCTGCAGCCGGCGCAGCGAGGCGTCGCAGGCACGCTTGACGTAGCCGGGGCGTCCGTTGGCGACGATGTGCTGCTCGCCGACGAGGAGGCCGCACTTGGTGGAGACGAACACGTCCGCGCGCCGCCGCCGCAGCACCCGGCCCAGCAGCAGCTCGTTGGTGAACGGCCCGTACATGTCGGCGGTGTCAAGCAGCGTCACCCCGCGGTCGAGGGCCGCGTGTACCGTGCGCATCGAGGACTTGCCGTCCCGCTCGGACGCGGTGTAGGCCCAGCTCATCGGCATGCAGCCGAGCCCGACGGCGCCCACCTCCAGCGCCCCCGCACCGATTGTCCTGCGCTCCACCTGGGCGTGCTCCCTCCTCGCCCCCGCGGGGTCACCCCCGTGGGGCGCTCCCAACCTAACGGATGTGCTCCGGCGCCTCCGCGCAGCCTCCGGATAGCCTCTGGCCATGGCTTCCGCAGATGTCTGGCTGCCCGTTCCGCCTGCCGAGATAGGAGAATTGCCCGAACAATTCCGCTATATCCATTGGGGTGGGGAAGAGGAGTTCCCAGCGGACCCCGCGGACTGCGTCTTCTACGTCGTTCCCTATCTGAAGGGTCAGGCCGTCGCTGTACGACCACTGGCCCACATGCCGAACGTGCGGGTGGTGCAGACGCTCACCGCCGGCATCGACCACGTGGAGCCCGCGGTACCGCAACTGCCCCGGGGCGCCCTGCTGTGCAACGCCCGCGGCGTCCACGACGCGAGTACCGCCGAACTGGCGCTCACCCTCGCCCTCGCCTCGCTGCGCGACATCCCCTCCTTCGTCCGCGCCCAGGACGCCGGCCGGTGGACACCGGGCTTCCGGCCCGCCCTCGCCGACCGGACGGCACTGATCGTCGGTCACGGTTCGATCGGCGCGGCCATCGAGGACCGGCTGGGGGCCTTCGAGCCGTCGGCGGTCCACCGGGTGGCCCGCAGCGCCCGCGCCACGCCGCGGGGCCCGGTGCACACCCTTGCCGACCTGCCCCGGCTGCTGCCCGAGGCCGACGTGGTCTTCCTGGTCACCCCGCTCACCGACGCCACCCGCCGGCTGGTGGACGCGGAGTTCCTGTCGCGCATGAAGGACGGAGCGCTGCTGGTGAACGTCGCACGCGGCGCCGTCGTGGACACCGACGCGCTGCTGGCGGAACTGGGGTCCGGACGGCTGAGGGCGGCACTCGATGTCACCGACCCCGAGCCACTGCCCGCCGACCACCCGTTGTGGAGGGCGCCCGGCACCCTGATCACGCCGCACGTGGGGGGTCCGACGTCCGCGTTCCTGCCGCGCGCCAAGCGGCTGCTCCGCAGTCAGCTGCGGCGCTTCGCGGCCGGGGAGGAGCCGGAGAACGTCGTCGCCGCGGCCGGGTGACGGCCCCGTCCGGACGGTCGGCCGCCGGGCGGCGGAGGGGACGGGAGCGGGGAGCGGGGGTGCGAGGCGGGTGGCGTAGGCGCGGAGGACCGCCCGCACCGTCATCCGCACGCTCCGGATATATGCGGCTGCGGATTGTATCGGCAATCCCTTCATTCGTCACGCTGCGTAGAGACCATATGTCCCTGAGTGACGGACCTGGTGTATCGTCCGGTCCGGGGGCGTACCAGAACCAGTGAGGGGGACGGGCGATATGCACGGCCACCGGACGAATCACCGGACGCGCGAACGGTGTTGGACACGATCCCGGTCCGTGGGGCCCGGGCCGGAGAAGGGCCTGCCGCGGCCGGAGGCGGCGCGATGAGCGCCCGGGGGACGGGCCAGCCGCGCTTCCCGCGGCCGCCCCGCCCGCACGGCGGGACGGGCGCCGAGGAGCGGCGGGCGTTCCCGCGGCTGGTACTGGCCGCCGTGTGCGGGGCGTACGCGGTGGGCGCGGTGCTGGGCTGGGGCTCGCAGGCGGTGGCACTGTTCATGGGCGACTTCGGGCTGAGCGCCGCGGCCTTCACGGCCGCGGGATCGTGTGTGCACTACGCCCGCGCCCACCCGGACACGCCGCTCCGGCCCGCCTGGACGCTGTTCGGCGTCTCCTCGGCGATGGCCGGGCTCGGCAACGGGATCTGGGGCTGGTACGAGGTGGTGCTGGACGTACCCGTGCCCAGCCCCTCGGCGGCGGACTTCTGCTTCCTGCTCTTCGCGCCCCCGGCCATCATCGGTCTGCTGGTCCTCGCCAAACGACCGGTCACCCGGGCCGGCTGGACGCGCCTGCTCCTGGACGCCTGGCTGGTCGGCGGCTCGCTGCTCACCCTCTCCTGGAGCCTGGCGCTGGACCACACCTCGCACTGGCAGGGGGAGTCCCTCCCCCTGGTGGCCCTCTCGCTGGCCTATCCCCTGATGGACATCGTGCTTATCAGCATGGTGCTCGCGCTCCACTTCCGCCGCTCGTCCGCCCACCGGTCCGCCGTCAACACCGTCATCGGCGCGCTCGCCCTCACCGTGCTCTGCGACGCCCTGTTCACCTCGCCCCTGCTGCGGGAGAACTACTCTTCCGGGCAGATCCTCGACGCCGGCTGGTTCGCCGGGTCGCTGCTGCTCGCGTACGCCCCCTGGGTCGGCTACCGGGAGGGGGACGGCCGTCCGGTGGTCCGGCCGCCCGTGCCCGGGAACGGGGCGGTGGCCGGGTCGCTGGCCGCTCTCGCTCCCTACCTGGCGGCCACCGTCTGCACCCTGGGGATCCTCTACAACGTCCGCGGTGGCGGGGCCATCGACCCGGTGGTGCTGCTGACCGGCTGCACTGTCGTCCTGGCCCTGGTGATCCGGCAGGGCATCATGCTGCTGGAGAACATCCGCCTCACCCAGGAACTGGCCCAGAAGGAGAACCACTTCAGGTCGCTGGTGCAAGGGTCCAGCGACGTCATCATGATCGCCTCGCCGGCCGGGATACTGCGCTACGTCTCCCCGGCCGCCGCCGGTGTCTACGGCCGGGAGCCGGACAGGCTGGTCGGTTCCGAACTGGCCTCCCTCATCCACCCCGAGGACCTGGGGCGGGTTCTGCACGAGGTGCGCCGCTTCCTGGCCACTCCGCCCCGGGAGGAGCCCTCCACCCGCATCGAGTGCCGCATCCGGCACGCCTCGGGCCGCTGGCTCAACATCGAGTCCACGGTCAACCGCTACCAGGGCGGCCTGATCTTCAACAGCCGTGACGTGACCGAGCGGGTGCGGCTCCAGGCGCAGCTCCAGCACAACGCCTCCCACGATCCGCTGACCGACCTGCCCAACCGCTCGCTGTTCACCGAGCGCGTCCACCAGGCGCTCGGCGGCCGGCGCCGCGGCGACGCGGGGGCGGGCCACACGGCGCTGCTCTACATCGACCTCGACGGTTTCAAGGCCGTCAACGACACCATCGGCCACCAGGCGGGGGACGAACTGCTGATCCAGGCGGCCCGCCGCCTGCGGGAGGCCGTACGTGCCGGGGACACCGCGGCCCGGCTCGGCGGCGACGAGTTCGCCGCGCTCATCGTCGGTGACGGGAAGTGCGACCGGGCCGAGCGCGAGTACCGCGTCCTGGAGATCGCCGAGCGACTGCGTGCCACCCTCTCGCGGCCCTACCAGGTCGAGGGCGGCGAGGCGCGGGTCGCCGCCTCCATCGGGGTGGCCTTCGCCGAGTCCGGGGTGACACCGGCCGTGCTGATGCGCCATGCCGACCTGGCGATGTACCGGGCCAAGCAGGCGGGCAAGAACCGGGTCGAGTTGTACGCCTCGCAGCCGCAGGCCGAGGCCGTCCGCCGGGCCGAGCTGACCACCGACCGGCTGCGCGGAGTGCTGGCCGAGAGCGAGTTCGCGCTGCTGCACCAGCCCGTGGTCGAATTCTCCAGCGGGAAGATCACCTCGGTCACGGCCCAGGCCCGCAGGCGCCCTGCCCGGGGCGTGCTCTTCCCGCCGGGAGGGCCCCGGCCCGCCCCGCAGGGCCAGCAGGCCGTCCCACCGGCGCAGTACGGCCCGCAGCTCCCGCACGGCCCCGCCGCGGACGCCCGCGGCGGTGACGCGGGCCGGTGGCTGCTGCGCAGGGCCATCGAGCAGGCCGCCGAGAGACACCACGCGGGTTACCGCGTGCCGGTGTCCGTACGGCTGGACGCGCGTCGCCTCACCGACCGCTCCACGACCCCGGCCACCGTCGAGACGCTGCTGTCCCGGCACGGGCTGCCGCCCGACGCCCTCATCGTCGAACTGGCCGACACCGACCCCCGTGTCTCCCTGGACGAACTGGAGCTGTGGGTCACCGCACTGCGGCGGACCGGGGTCGGCATCACACTGGACGGCTTCGGCGGCGCCCACTGCGGCCTCGCCGCGCTCCGCAGGCTCCCCGCCGACGCCCTGAGGCTGGACCGCGCACTGGTCGACGGAGTGGTGGGTTCTCCAAGGGTGCGGAAGATCACCTCCGGGCTGCTGCGGATCGCCGACGACCTCGGAATGCTCTCCGTCGCCGGCGGCGTGGACCTGCCCGAACAGGCCGACGCGCTGCGCGAGCTGGGCTGCACCCACGCTCAGGGAGCTGCCTTCTCCAAGCCCCTGGACGAGCACAGGCTCAGGCGCGCCCTGGCCCGCGGGAGTTACCCCGTCTCCGGCGGGGAGCAGCACTTCCCGGGCATCGGCCGCGCGGTGGTGGTCGCCGGTTCGATGCCCGCGCACAGGAGCGGACCGGCCGCGCACGGCCCGGCGAAGCATCCTCCGTTGCGCTCAAATAGTGAGACGTCCGTCCCACCCACTTGACACCTCAGGTACCGCGGGAGGATGGTCGGTGCCATGCGCACCCGACTTCTCGTAATTGGACAGCGCGTCGACTGACACAGGGCATGCCCGCCCTGTGGGCGACATCGACGCGCTCCCCTCGCTTGCCTGACGGCACGAGGGGTTTTTTGTTGCACCGATGCCAGCGGCACTCGAGCGCGACCCACTCACAGCCACCTACAACGAGCGTCAAACCCTCAACTCTCCGAGAAGAGACAAGTGATGACCGAGCAGGCCACCGGGGCCCCTCGCCCGCAGCCGCGGGCCCGTACCGGCGGAGCGCAGCCGCAGCCCGCCACCGTCGAGCACGTCACGGGAGCCCAGTCCCTCATCCGTTCTCTCGAGGAAGTCGGCGCCGACACGGTATTCGGCATTCCGGGGGGCGCCATCCTGCCCGCCTACGACCCGATGATGGACTCCTCCCGGGTGCGCCACGTCCTCGTGCGCCACGAACAGGGCGCGGGTCACGCCGCCACCGGCTACGCCCAGGCCACCGGCAGGGTCGGCGTCTGCATGGCCACCTCCGGCCCCGGCGCCACCAACCTGGTCACCCCGATCGCCGACGCGCACATGGACTCCGTTCCGCTGGTCGCGATCACCGGCCAGGTGGCCTCCAGGGCGATCGGCACCGACGCCTTCCAGGAAGCCGACATCTGCGGCATCACCATGCCGGTCACCAAGCACAACTACCTGGTCACCGACCCGGCCGACATCCCGCGGATGATCGCCGAGGCGTTCCACATCGCCTCCACCGGCCGGCCCGGCCCGGTTCTGGTGGACATCGCCAAGGACGCCCTGCAGGCGCGGACGACCTTCTCCTGGCCCCCCGCGACGGACCTGCCCGGCTACCGTCCGGTGACCAAACCGCACGCCAAGCAGATCCGTGAGGCCGCCCGGCTCATCACCGAGGCCGCCCGCCCGGTGCTGTACGTGGGCGGCGGCGTCCTGAAGGCCGGGGCCGCCAAGGAGCTGAAGGTGCTGGCCGAACTGACCGGCGCCCCCGTGACCACCACCCTGATGGCGCTGGGCGCCTTCCCCGACAGCCACCCGCAACATCTGGGCATGCCCGGCATGCACGGTACCGTCGCGGCCGTCACCGCCTTGCAGAAGGCCGATCTGATCGTCGCGCTCGGAGCCCGCTTCGACGACCGCGTCACCGGCAGACTGGACTCCTTCGCGCCGTACGCGAGGATCGTGCACGCCGACATCGACCCGGCCGAGATCGGCAAGAACCGCGTCGCCGACGTCCCGATCGTCGGTGACGCCCGCGAGGTCATCGCCGATCTGATCGTGGCCGTCCGGGCCGAACACGAGGCGGGCAACACCGGCGACCACACCGAGTGGTGGCGGCAGCTGAACCGCTGGCGCGAGACGTACCCGCTGGGCTACGACCACCCCGAGGACGGCTCCCTGGCCCCGCAGCAGGTCATCGAGCGCATCGGCGCGCTGGCCCCCGAGGGCACGGTCTTCGCCGCCGGTGTGGGCCAGCACCAGATGTGGGCCGCCCACTTCGTCAAGTACGAGAAGCCCGCCACCTGGCTGAACTCCGGTGGCCTGGGCACCATGGGCTACGCCGTCCCGGCCGCGCTGGGCGCCAAGGCCGGCGTCCCGGACCGCACCGTCTGGGCGATCGACGGCGACGGCTGCTTCCAGATGACCAACCAGGAACTGGTGACCGCCGCGCTCAACGGCATCCCGATCAAGGTCGCGATCATCAACAACGGCGCCCTGGGGATGGTTCGCCAGTGGCAGACCCTCTTCTACAACCAGCGCTACTCCAACACCGTGCTGCACAGCGGTCCGGACGCCGTCAGCCCCGAGAACAGGGGCACCCGCGTCCCGGACTTCGTGAAGCTGGCGGAGGCCATGGGCTGCGTCGGCATCCGCTGCGAGGACCCCGCGCAGCTCGACGCGGTGATCGAGAAGGCCAACTCCATCAACGACCGCCCCGTGGTCGTGGACTTCATCGTCCACGAGGACGCGATGGTCTGGCCGATGGTCGCGGCCGGCACCTCCAACGACGAGGTCATGGCGGCGCGCGGCGTCCGTCCCGACTTCGGCGACGGCGACGACTGAGTCCCGGACGACCGAGCCCCAGAGGAACCCTAGGAACGGAACACCACACCCGATGTCCAAACACACGCTCTCCGTCCTGGTGGAGAACACTCCGGGCACCCTCGCCCGGATCGCCTCCCTGTTCTCCCGCCGTGGTTTCAACATCGACTCGCTCGCCGTCGGCGTCACCGAGCACCCCGACATCTCCCGCATCACCATCGTGGTGAACGTCGAGGACCTCCCGCTGGAGCAGGTGACCAAGCAGCTCAACAAGCTCGTCAACGTGCTGAAGATCGTCGAGCTGGAGCCCGGCTCCGCCGTCCAGCGCGAACTCGTTCTGGTGAAGGTCCGCGCCGACAACGAGACCCGCTCGCAGATCGTCGAGATCGTCCAGCTCTTCCGCGCCAAGACCGTCGATGTCTCCCCGGAGGCCGTCACCATCGAGGCGACCGGCAGCAGCGACAAGCTGGAGGCCATGCTCAAGATGCTGGAGCAGTTCGGCATCAAGGAACTGGTCCAGTCCGGCACGATCGCGATCGGCCGCGGAGCGAGGTCGATCACCGACCGTTCGCTGCGCGCGCTCGACCGGACCGCATAGCGAGACCCCGGCCCGTCCCCGCCCGCACCGGCATACGGTGGCTCCGGCGGCGGTCCCGGGGACGGGCCCCGCACCCCCGACCCGTACGGCGAGACCGCCGGTGCGGCAGGAACAACAAGGAGATATCCCAAGTGGCCGAGCTGTTCTACGACGACGACGCCGACCTGTCCATCATCCAGGGCCGCAAGGTCGCGGTCCTCGGTTACGGCAGCCAGGGCCACGCCCACGCCCTGTCCCTGCGCGACTCGGGCGTCGACGTCCGCGTCGGCCTCCCTGAGGGCTCCAAGTCCCGGGCCCGGGCCGAGGAGCAGGGACTGCGCGTGGTCACCCCGGCGGAGGCCTCCGCCGAGGCCGACGTGATCATGGTGCTGGTGCCGGACCCGATCCAGGCCAAGGTCTACGAGGAGTCCATCGCCCCGAACCTCGAGGACGGCGACGCCCTCTTCTTCGGCCACGGCTTCAACATCCGCTTCGGCTTCATCAAGCCTCCGGCCGGTGTGGACGTGTGCATGGTCGCTCCCAAGGGGCCGGGTCACCTGGTCCGCCGCCAGTTCGAGGAGGGCCGCGGCGTCCCCTGCATCGCGGCCGTCGAGCAGGACGCCACCGATAGGGCCTTCCATCTGGCACTGTCCTACGCCAAGGGCATCGGCGGCACCCGCGCCGGCGTCATCAAGACCACCTTCACCGAGGAGACCGAGACCGACCTGTTCGGTGAGCAGGCCGTGCTGTGCGGAGGTGCCTCGGCCCTGGTCAAGGCGGGCTTCGAGACCCTGGTCGAGGCCGGCTACCAGCCGGAGATCGCGTACTTCGAGTGCCTGCACGAGCTGAAGCTGATCGTGGACCTGATGTACGAGGGCGGCCTGGGGAAGATGCGCTGGTCGGTCTCCGAGACCGCCGAGTGGGGCGACTACGTCACCGGCCCGCGGATCATCAACGAGAACACCAAGGCCGAGATGAAGAAGGTCCTGGCCGAGATCCAGGACGGCACCTTCGCCAGGAACTGGATGGCCGAGTACAGCTCCGGCCTGCCCAAGTACAACGAGTACAAGAAGGCCGACGGCGACCACCTGCTGGAGACCACCGGCCGCGAGCTGCGCAAGCTCATGAGCTGGGTCGACGACGAGAACTGAGCGGACCGCCGGGCCGTCGCGGACGGCCCGGCGCCGCCCGACCCCGCCCGCAGGTGGACGCCGCGGCCCGCCGACGGGACGGAGCGGCCCCGGTGATCGGCCACCGGGGCCGCTCCTCCGCCGATACACTGCACGCACAAGCGCGTCACAGGCTCACAGCGTCGTGCGTCTCCACGCGGCTGCCCACCTCCACCGCCCTCGGCCGTCGGGCCGCGGCCGCCGGCACGGACCAGTGAGGACTGAAGACCGAAGTGAGCAAACCCGTAGTACTCATCGCCGAAGAACTCTCCCCGGCCACGGTCGACGCCCTCGGCCCGGACTTCGAGATCCGGCACTGCGACGGGGCCGACCGGGCCGAACTCCTGGCCGCAGTCGCCGACGTCGACGCGATCCTGGTGCGCAGTGCCACCAAGGTCGACGCCGAGGCCATCGCCGCGGCCCGGCGGCTGAAGGTCGTCGCCCGTGCGGGAGTCGGCCTGGACAACGTCGACGTCTCCGCCGCCACCAAGGCCGGCGTGATGGTCGTCAACGCGCCGACCTCCAACATCGTCACCGCGGCCGAGCTGGCCTGCGGTCTGCTCATCGCCACCGCCCGCAACATTCCGCAGGCCAGCACCGCCCTGAAGAACGGCGAGTGGAAGCGCAGCAAGTACACCGGCGTGGAGCTCTCGGAGAAGACCCTCGGCGTCGTCGGCCTCGGCCGCATCGGTGTCCTGGTCGCCCAGCGGATGTCCGCCTTCGGGATGAAGGTCGTCGCCTACGACCCCTATGTGCAGCCCGCCCGGGCCGCGCAGATGGGCGTCAGGCTGCTCTCCCTGGAGGAGCTGCTGGAGACCTCCGACTTCATCACCGTCCACCTGCCCAAGACCCCCGAGACGCTGGGTCTGATCGGCGACGAGGCGCTCCACAAGGTCAAGCCGGACGTACGGATCGTCAACGCCGCGCGCGGCGGCATCGTGGACGAGGCGGCGCTGCTGGCGGCCCTGAAGGAGGGCCGGGTCGCGGGCGCGGGCCTGGATGTGTACGCCACCGAGCCGTGCACCGACTCCCCGCTCTTCGCCTTCGACAACGTCGTGTGCACCCCGCATCTGGGCGCCTCCACCGGCGAGGCGCAGGAGAAGGCGGGCATCGCGGTCGCCCGCTCGGTGCGGCTGGCGCTCGCCGGTGAGCTGGTCCCGGACGCGGTCAACGTCCAGGGCGGCGTGATCGCCGAGGACGTCCGGCCCGGGCTGCCGCTGGCCGAGCGACTGGGGCGGATCTTCACCGCGCTGGCGGGCGAGGTCGCCGTCCGGCTCGATGTCGAGGTCTACGGCGAGATCACCCAGCACGACGTCAAGGTGCTCGAGCTCTCCGCGCTCAAGGGTGTCTTCGAGGACGTCGTCGACGAGACGGTCAGCTACGTCAACGCGCCGCTGTTCGCGCAGGAGCGCGGGGTTGAGGTCCGGCTGACCACCAGCTCGGAGTCCCCGGAGCACCGCAACGTGGTGACCGTACGGGGCACCCTGGCCGACGGCCAGGAGATCTCGGTCTCGGGCACCCTCTCCGGCCCCAAGCACGTCCAGAAGATCGTCGCGGTCGGCGAGTACGACGTCGACCTGGCGCTGGCCGAGCACATGGCCTTCCTGCGGTACGCCGACCGCCCCGGTGTGGTCGGCACCGTCGGCCGCGTCCTGGGCGAGGCCGGCATCAACATCGCGGGTATGCAGGTCTCCCGCGCCGAGGAGGGCGGCGAGGCGCTGGTCGCCCTCACTGTGGACGGCCTCATCCCGGCCCCGGTGATGGGTGAGATCGCCCAGGAGATCGGCGCTACCTCGGCCCGCAACGTCAACCTGGAGGACTGATCGAAGATCCCTCCCCCAGGTGAACTTCCGAGGGAATCCGGAGACCGCCGCGGCCTCGGCACGGACATCCGTGCCGAGGCCGCGGCGGTCCGTCGTACGGTCGTACCGCCCCACGGCCCAGCCGCGGCGGGCGTCTTCCGCGGAGGCGGCCTCTCAGCCCTCCAGCAGCCGTGCCGTCTTCAGCGCCATGTGCAGCAGCAGCCGGTCCTCGCCGTCCCCCAGGTCGAGACCGGTGAGCTGCTCCACCCGCGACAGCCGGTAGTACAGCGTCTGCCGGTGGACGCCCAGCAGCGCCGCGGTGCGGCCCGCCTGGCCCGCGCAGTCCAGGAACGCCTCGGCGGTACGGGCCATCTCCCGGCGGCCGGGCTCCAGCAGCACCCGCACCGACGGATCCGGCGCCCCGGTCGCCGACGAGCCGGAGGGGCGAGCGACCGAGGCCAGCAGCCGGTACGGCCCGATCCGGTCCCACCGCGCCACCGGCCCGAACCTGCTCTCCGCCCGCGCCGCCCGCGCCGCGGCCAGTGCCTGCCACCAGGCACCGGGCACCGGGCCCAGACCCGTGCAGGGCTCGCCGATTCCCGCCGCCGCCCCGGCGCGCGGCGAGCGCAGCAGCCGTTCGGCGGCTGTGCGGGCCGGACCGAGGGCTCCGGAGGTGCGCAGCCGCACCAGCACGGCCAGTCCCTCCGCCCCGGGCACCGCGCACACCGCGACCGCGCCGGGGATTCCGGGCGCCGCCGCGGACCGGCCCTCCGCATCCTCCTCCCACGGCACCACGGCCACCACCGCCAGCGGCCCCGCCGCCACCGGCCCCAGCTCACCGGCCAGTTCCGCCTCCGCGAGATCCACGGCCGCCCGGTGCTCCGGCGCCGCGGTGAGCAGGGCACGCAGCAGCTCGCCCCGGCGCGCACCCGCCCGGGACTCGTCGGCCAGCAGTGAGCCGACGCGGCGCGCGACGGCCCGTACGTCGGCCAGCCGGGGGTCGGACAGCTCCAGCGCACCGTCGTCCAGCAGCCAGATGTAGCCCAGTGCCACACCGCCGTGCCGCACCGGCACGCAGATCCGGCCCCGCAGCACCCCGGCCGACGGATCCGGCGGAATCCGTACGGGCTCCACCGCCCGGGTGATGCCGAAACTCTCGAACCACGCCCGCACCCGTGCGGTGGAGCGACGCCGGAGGATCGAGCGGGTGCGCACCGGGTCCATCAGGAGAGCGCCGTCCTCCCCGTCCTCGTCGCCCTCCCCCTCGTGGACTCCGAAGGCGATCAGCCCGAAGTCGCGGTTCTCCAGTGTCGCGGGAGTACCGAGGAGGGCGGTCACCTCGTCGATCAGCACCTGGTAGTCCTCGCGCACCGCTCCGCGCCGCCTTTCGCACACCGCCCGCGGAACCTCCGCGGACACCACCATTGTCATACAAATGTCTGAGATCTGGGCCACGGAAGCGTGACAGCTGTCGATGGCGGGAAAGCGGAGCGATCCTTAGTTTCGACGGTGGCTCACCAGCCGCCCGACCACCGTCAGAGAACCACCCGTGGAGGTGCCCCGTGCTGGGTCCCGTGCTCCTCGCGGCCGCGCGCAGCGACAGCATTCGCCGCGTCGTCTCGGCCGCACCGGTCACCCGCCCCGTGGTGGACCGCTTCGTCGCCGGAGAGCGCCTCGACCAGGCCATGGAGACCGTCGGCTCCCTCACCGGCCGGGGCCTGGAGGTCACCCTCGACCACCTGGGCGAGGACGTCACCGACCGCACCGAGGCCCTGCGCGCCCGCGACGCCTACCTGGTCCTGGCCGAGGCGCTGCGGGAGGCCGGCCTGGGAGTGCGGGCCGAGATGTCGGTGAAGCTCTCCGCCTTCGGACAGGCCCTCCCGGGCGGTGACGACATCGCCTACAAGGGCGTCCTGCGGGTCGTGGAGGCCGCGGCCGAGGCGGGCACCACCGTCACCCTGGACATGGAGGACCACACCACGGTCGACTCCACGCTGGCCATCCTGGCGAAGCTGCGCGAACGCTTTCCCGCCACGGGCGCGGTACTCCAGTCGTACCTGTACCGCACCGAGGACGACTGCCGTGCCCTGGCCGGCGAGGGATCCCGGGTCCGTCTGGTCAAGGGCGCCTACAAGGAGCCCGCCTCCGTCGCCCTCCAGGACAAACGCGAGGTGGACCGGGCGTACGTCCGCTGCCTGCGGATCCTGATGGCGGGCGAGGGCTGTCCCATGATCGGCTCCCACGACCCGCGGATGGTGGCCATCGCCCAGGAACTGGCCCGCCGCGCCGGCCGCAAGCCGGACGAGTACGAGTTCCAGATGCTGTACGGCATCCGCACCGCCGAGCAGGAGCGGCTGGCCGCCGCCGGCCACCGGATGCGCGTGTACGTCCCGTACGGCACCGACTGGTACGGGTACTTCATGCGGCGCCTGGCCGAGCGCCCCGCCAACCTGGCCTTCTTCCTGCGCTCGCTGGCCACCAGAGGCTGAACGGACCGCGGCCGCGCACGGGCGGCCCCCCGACGTACGACGACAGATGCGAACCTCGAAGGAGACACGGCTCATGGACGCTGTGACCCAGGTCCCCACGCCGGTGAACGAGCCGGTGCACACCTACGCCCCCGGCACGCCGGAGCGCGCCCGTCTCGAGACCAGGCTCAAGGAGCTGGCCGAGAACCCGATCGACCTGACGATGACCATCGGCGGGAAGCGGCGTCTCGGCGGCGGCGAGCGCTTCGACGTCGTACAGCCCCACAACCACGAGGCGGTGCTGGGCACCGCCGCCCACGCCACCCGGCAGGACACGCAGGAGGCCGTCGACGCGGCGCTGGCCGCCGCCCCGATGTGGCGCTCGCTCTCCTTCGACGACCGCGCCGCGGTCTTCCTGCGGGCGGCCGAGCTGCTGGCCGGACCCTGGCGCGAGACGATGGCCGCCTCCACCATGCTCGGCCAGTCCAAGACGGCGCAGCAGGCGGAGATCGACACCCCCTGCGAACTGATCGACTTCTGGCGCTTCAACGTCCACTACGCACGCCAGATCCTGGCCGAGCAGCCGGTCGCCAACTCCCCGGGCGTGTGGAACCGCATGGACCATCGCCCGCTGGAGGGCTTCGTCTACGCGATCACGCCCTTCAACTTCACCGCCATCGCGGGCAACCTCCCCACCGCGCCGGCGCTGATGGGCAACACGGTCCTCTGGAAGCCGTCCCCGACCCAGACCCACGCCGCCGTGCTGCTGATGCGCCTGCTGGAGGAGGCGGGGCTGCCGGACGGCGTCATCAACCTGCTGACCGGCGACGGCAAGGAGGTCTCGGAGGTGGCACTGGCCCACCCCGACCTCGCCGGCATCCACTTCACCGGCTCGACGAAGACCTTCCAGTACCTGTGGAAGACGGTCGGGAACAACATCGAGAACTACAGGACCTACCCGCGCCTGGTCGGTGAGACCGGCGGCAAGGACTTCGTCGTCGCCCACCCCTCGGCCGACCCGGCTGTGCTGAGGACCGCGCTGACCCGCGGCGCCTTCGAGTACCAGGGCCAGAAGTGCTCGGCCGCCTCGCGCGCCTACGTGCCGCGCTCCATCTGGGAGAACGGTTTCAGGGAGGAGTTCACGGCCGAGGTCGATGGTCTGACCATGGGCGACGTCACCGACCTGTCGAACTTCATGGGCGCCGTCATCGACGAGCGAGCCTTCGCCAAGAACAAGGCGGCCATCGAGCGTGCGCAGTCCGACCCGGACTGCGAGATCGTCGCCGGCGGGAGCTGCGACGACAGCGTCGGCTACTTCGTCCGCCCCACCGTCATCACCTGCACCGACCCGGCGAGCGAGGTCTTCCGGCAGGAGTACTTCGGCCCGGTCCTGGCCGTCCACGTCTACGAGGACGCGGAGTACGAGGCGGTGCTGGAGCAGATGGAGTCGGTCGCTCCGTACGGCCTGACCGGCTGCGTCATCGCCCAGGACCGTGCCGCCGCCGCGCACGCCTGCGAGAAGCTGCGCTACGCCGCCGGCAACTTCTACATCAACGACAAGCCCACCGGCGCGGTCGTCGGCCAGCAGCCCTTCGGCGGCGGCCGGGCGTCGGGCACCAACGACAAGGCGGGCTCCAAGCAGAACCTGATGCGCTGGACATCCACCCGCTCCATCAAGGAGAACCTGATCCCGCCAACCGACTACCGCTACCCCCACATGGGCTGACCTCCCTCAGCGGCCCGTGCGCGGGGCGGGCGGCGTCAGGCGCCGCGGCGAGGGAGGGGGAGGGGGAGGTCAGCCCGGTGACGGTGCCGTGGCCGTCGTGGTCGCCGATCAGGACGTACACCGGCACCCCGGTGCGGGCGTACGCGCGGCGCTTGCGGACCGGGTCGCGCTCGGTCGCGCGGTGCCCCGGGGGAGACCACCTCGACGACCATCTCCACACGGGACCCCTCAGTCCCAGCCCGTCCTCGGTGACGTGCTCGATGTCGTCCTCGGGAGCGACGAACAGACCGGGGACATAGGCCGTCAGCCCGTGGATGACGTTCATGTCCTGGTAGGCCGCATGGTCGCTGTCATCGATGGACTTCTCGAGGGCACGGCGCAGACGGCCGACGATCTGAACGTGGCGGTGGCAGTGGCAGTGGCGGTGGCGGTCGGTGGGAGACACTTCGGTGCCCGAAAGAGGGAAGTGTGCGGCGTCACAGCGGCAGAACCGCAGGTCGGAGAAGGCATCGTCTCAGATAGTAGGAAGGCCGACTAACCGGCGGGACATCACAGCTCTCAGCCCTTACTTTGGTAGGAGCCGAACGTCTCGCTTCATCAGCGAATGGCGGATGAGGCGCAGTGCCTGTCGCAGGTGACCCCTGCCGCACCCGCCGCCCCCGCCCTTACGGCACCTGGGAAACCCCTCTCCTTCCACCCTCTCCGGTTCCTCCGTCCCCTCAGGGAGTTCGCCATGGACGCGACCGCACGCCGCCCCCGCCACACCGCCCGCGACCACCACGACAACGCCGACCGCCGCAACGCGGCCGCCGCCCTTCAGCGGGCGCTGGACCGCCGGGACAACGGCGGCGCCACCGGCCACTGAGGCCGGCCCGCCGTCCGGCCGCCCCGGGCCGTACCGCCCTGCGGGTTCCCGCCCGGAACCCCCAGAATTCCGGCCTCGGCTCGTACGGCGCTCGTACGGCGCTGGTGCGGAGCTCGCGCGGAGCAGGAACGTCCGGTCCGTATCGCGGACAGCGCGTGTCAACTCCTGGGACGAGCGGTAGGGTCCCTCCCATGTCTCGCAGCATCGACCTCGCAGTGATCCCCGGTGACGGCATCGGCCGGGAAGTCGTGACCCAGGGCCTGAAGGTCCTGTCCGCGGTCCTCCCCCAGGACGCGAAGCTGCGGACACGGGAGTACGACCTCGGCGCGAAGCGCTGGCACGCAACGGGGGAGACCCTGCCGGACGCGGAGCTGGAGCGGCTCAGGGACCACGACGCCATCCTGCTCGGCGCGATCGGCGACCCCACGGTCCCCTCCGGTGTGCTGGAGCGCGGGCTGCTGCTCAAGCTGCGTTTCGCCTTCGACCACTACGTCAACCTGCGTCCCTCCAGGCTCTTCCCGAACACCGCGACCCCGCTCGCGGGCCGCCCGGACATCGACTTCGTCGTCGTCCGGGAGGGCACTGAGGGTCCGTACACCGGCAACGGCGGCTCCCTGCGCACCGGCACCCCGGCCGAGGTCGCCACCGAGGTCAGCGTGAACACCGCCTACGGGGTGGAGCGCGTGGTGCGGGACGCCTACGAGCGGGCCAAGTCCCGGCCGCGCAGGAAGCTCACGCTGGTCCACAAGAACAACGTCCTGGTGCACGCAGGCCATCTGTGGAAGAGCACCTTCGACCGGGTGGGCGAGGAGTACCCCGAGGTCACCACCGACTATCTGCACGTGGACGCCGCGACGATCTTCTTCGTCACCCGGCCGGAGCGCTTCGACGTGATCGTCACCGACAACCTCTTCGGTGACATCCTCACCGACCTCGCCGCCGCCGTCACCGGCGGCATCGGGCTGGCCGCCTCCGGGAACATCAACCCCACCGGCGCCTTCCCGTCGATGTTCGAGCCGGTCCACGGCTCCGCGCCCGACATCGCCGGCACCGGCAAGGCCGACCCCACGGCGACAATCCTGTCCGCCGCGCTGATGCTGCGGCACCTGGGCCTCGACCCCGAGGCGGCCCGCATCGAGGACGCGGTCTCGGCCGACCTCGCGGAGCGCTCCGAGCCCCGCACCACCGACGAGATCGGCGACGCCCTCGCGACGCGAGTAGCCGGCTGACGCCCGGCCGTACGCTCCGTCCGGCCGGGCCGCAGGTGCCCGGCCGCTGGGCTACTCGGCGGTTGGGTGCGAACATCTACCACCAGGACCGCCCACCCGTGACCCCATGCGGTCTGCTGCCCCCGATAATCGGACACGGGGCCGCTGTACGCAGGGAAACTCGGATGTCCTAGTACCGACCGGGGCGACGGGAGCGCGGTCCACCACGACACCCAGTGAAGGACGCGCTCAACATGACGACGCCCCGTATCGAATTCGACCTCAAGCCCTCCGCGCAGCTGCTGTCCGCCGCGGAGCGCGAGGCGGTGCTCGCCGACCCCGGTTTCGGCCGGCACTTCACCGATCACATGGTCACCATCCGGTGGACCGAGGGCCGCGGCTGGCACGACGCGCAGCTCCAGCCGTACGCCCCGTTCCAGATGGATCCGGCGAACATGACACTGCACTACGCCCAGACGATCTTCGAGGGACTGAAGGCGTACCGCCAGTCCGACGGCTCGGTCGCCGTCTTCCGTCCGGACGCCAACGCCCGGCGCTTCCAGCGCTCCGCACGCCGGCTGGCGATGCCCGAGCTGCCGGTGGAGGCATTCGTCGAGGCGTGCGACCTGCTGGTGCAGCAGGACAGGGAGTGGGTGCCCGGCAAGGGCGAGCAGTCGCTGTACCTGCGTCCCTTCATGTTCGCCGCGGAGGTCGGACTCGGCGTCAAGCCCGCCGACGAGTACCTGTTCGTGGTGATCGCCTCACCCGCGGGCTCCTACTTCCCGCGCGGTGTCAAGCCCGTCTCGGTCTGGCTGTCGCAGGAGTACGTGCGCGCCGCCTCCGGCGGCACGGGCGAGGCCAAGACCGGCGGCAACTACGCGGCCTCCCTCGTCGCCCAGGCCGAGGCCGCCGAGCACGGCTGCGACCAGGTGGTCTGGCTGGACGCCGGTGAGCGCCGCTGGATCGAGGAGATGGGCGGCATGAACATGTACTTCGTGTTCGGCTCGGGCAAGGACGCCACCATCGTCACGCCCAGGCTGACCGGTACCCTGCTGCCGGGCATCACCCGCGACTCGCTGCTGACGATCGCCTCCGACCTGGGCTACCGCACAGAGGAGAGGCTCATCTCCGTCGAGGAGTGGCGGGAGGGCAACGCCGACGGCTCGATCACCGAGGTCTTCGCGTGCGGTACCGCGGCCGTCATCACCCCGGTCGGCACGGTGAAGTCCGCCGCCGGGAACTGGACGGTGGGCGACGGCGAGCCGGGCGGGATCACGATGGAGCTGCGCGAGGCGCTGCTGGCGGTCCAGACCGGCCGCGCGCAGGACACACACGGCTGGATGCACAGGCTGGCCTGAGACGGGCCGGGCGGGACGGGAGGGCCGTGAGCATCCCGGCCCTCCCGTCCCGCCCGCCCGCCTTCCGCTCCCCTTCCGCCCGCCGGGCGTCCTGGTGGACCGCGGTGACCACATGGTGAGACCTCCCGATCCGCGGAGCGGATCCGTGCAACACTGTGCCCGTGCCTCACCTCGCCATGATTATCGGCAGCGGGCGCGCCGGTCCGCAGTGACCGTCCACGCACACATCCGGTGCGGCGGCGGACACCGTGTCCCAGACCCGCGCGCAGACCTCTCGCACCCGCGAGGGGTCTTTTCGTTTTCGGCGCCACCCGGCCGGAACGAGGGCGTGAGGGATGATGGGGACAAGTAGGGCCAAGTACTCCGGACCTGCATCCATCGACAGGAGCCAGACCAGCATGACCGACGCCGCGGCCTCACGGCAGCCGGGGGACGCGTCCCCCGGCGACGCGTTCCACGTCTTCGACACCACGCTCCGCGACGGGGCACAGCGCGAGGGGATCAACCTCTCCGTCGCGGACAAGCTGACCGTCGCCCGTCACCTGGACGACTTCGGTGTCGGCTTCATCGAGGGCGGCTGGCCCGGTGCCAACCCCCGGGACACCGAGTTCTTCCGGCGCGCCCGCGAGGAGATCGACTTCCGCCACGCCCGACTCGTCGCGTTCGGGGCCACCCGCCGGGCGGGCGTCGCCGCGGCCGACGACCCGCAGGTGCGGGCGCTGGTCGACTCGCGGGCACCGGTGGTCACCATCGTCGCCAAGGCGCACGACCGCCATGTCGAGCTGGCGCTGCGCACCACGCTGGAGGAGAACCTGGCGATGGTCCGCGACACGGTGGAGTACCTGCGGGAGCAGGGCCGGCGGGTCTTCGTCGACTGCGAGCACTTCTTCGACGGCTACCTGGCCAGCCCCGAGTACGCCAAGCAGGTCGTGCGCACCGCGTACGGGGCCGGTGCCGACGTGGTCGTGCTGTGCGACACCAACGGTGGCATGCTCCCCGCCCAGATCCAGGCGGTGGTGCGGACGGTGGGCGCCGACACCGGCGCGCGCCTGGGCATCCACGCCCAGGACGACACCGGCTGCGCGGTGGCCAACACCCTGGCCGCCGTGGACGCCGGCGCCACCCATGTGCAGTGCACCGCCAACGGCTACGGTGAGCGCGTGGGCAACGCCAACCTCTTCTCGGTGGTAGCCGCACTCCAGCTCAAGTACGGCATGAAGGTCCTGCCCGAGGACGCACTGCGCGAGATGACGCGGATCTCCCACGCCATCGCCGAGGTCGTCAACCTCACGCCCTCCACCCACCAGCCGTACGTCGGTGTCTCCGCGTTCGCCCACAAGGCCGGTCTGCATGCCTCCGCCATCAAGGTGGATCCCGACCTCTACCAGCACATCGACCCCGAACTGGTCGGTAACCGCCTGCGGATGCTGGTCTCGGACATGGCCGGCCGCGCCTCCATCGAGCTCAAGGGCCAGGAGCTGGGGATCGACCTGGGCGGCGACCGCGAGCTGGTCGGCCGGATCGTGGAGCGGGTCAAGGAGCGCGAGCTGCGCGGCTACAGCTACGAGGCCGCCGACGCCTCCTTCGAGCTGCTGCTGCGGAAGGAACTGCTGCGGGGCGGTACGGAGGAGCGGCCCCAGCCCTTCTTCACCACCGAGTCCTGGCGGGCCATCGTGGAGAACCGCCCCGACGGTTCCCACGCCAACGAGGCGACCGTGAAGCTGTGGGCCAAGGGTGAGCGCACCGTCTCCACCGCAGAGGGGAACGGTCCCGTCAACGCTCTGGACCGGGCGCTGCGGCTGGCCCTGGAGCAGATCTACCCCGAACTCGCCCGGATGGAGCTGGTGGACTACAAGGTCCGCATACTGGCGGGCACCCACGGCACGGAGTCCACCACACGGGTGCTGGTGTCCACCGGCGACGGTGGCGACGAGTGGTCCACCGTCGGAGTCGCCGACAATGTCATCGCCGCGTCCTGGCAGGCCCTCGTCGACGCCTACACATACGGTCTGCTGCGCGCCGGAGTGGAGCCCCAGGGCTGACCGGCTGTCACGACACGCCCACCCAGGCTTGAACGCCCCTCCGGTGCGGGCTGTGGGAACCCCACAGCCCGCACCGGAGGAAACTGGGCATCCTCCCTGGTGCGACGGCGTCAGGGATACGGTTCTGTCCAGCGTGGCCATGAAACGCGGGCTGAGACTGTACGAATCCGACGACGGCGAACAGCGCGGCGGTTTCGTAGGGTCTGAACATGACCGATCTGTCCCAGACGCCGCCCGCGGCGAGTGACGCCCGTGGCCGTGTGGCGGAGCTGCACGCCATCCGTGAGCAGGTTCGGCGCGGTCCGGGTGAGCGGGCCACCGAGGCCCAGCACGCCAAGGGCAAGCTGACCGCGCGTGAGCGGATCGAACTGCTGCTGGACGAGGGGTCGTTCCGGGAGGTGGAGCCGCTGCGCCGGCACCGGGC
>NZ_JAJFAU010000007.1:40236-67072 GCF_022614595.1 Streptomyces sp. CNQ085 | reverse complement strand
GCGGCACCCTCACCAGGGCCCGCTCCCACCGCTCGCCCGGCGGCGGACCGCCCGGGCGCCGGGGGCGGCCCGCGTCGGACACAGGCAGCGGAACCGGCCCCAGGACCTCGGCCTCGGGCGGCAGTCCGGCCGTGGCCAGCAGTCCGGCGACGGCTTCGGGCGGTCCGGTCACCGCGGCCACCCGGGACACCGGCGGGAAGCCCAGCTCGGCCCGCTCGGCCAGCTCGCGCCGGGCGTGTCCGGCCGGATCCCAGCGCACCAGCGCCTGGACGGGCCGCAGCGTCGGTTCGGCCATCACCACCACCGTGCCGCCCTCGCCGTGGGGACGCACCAGTGCGGCGGCGTCCAGCCAGCGGCGCAGCGCATCCTCCCCCGCGCGCAGATCGGGGCGGGAGAGCAGCGCCCAGCCGTCCAGCAGCAGGGCCGCCGCGTAGCCCGGCCCCTCGGCGACCGGTTCCGCGCCGGGAGTGCTGACCACCAGGGCGGGTCTGTCCGGCACGGAGTCCAGGACGTGGTCGCGGCCGGAGGTGCGGACGGGCACGGCCGGGAAGGCACGGCCCAGCTCCTCGGCGGTGCGCCGGGCTCCGAAGACCCGCCCCCGCAGTCGGGTTCCGCCGCACTCCGCGCACGCCCAGCCGGGCGTGTCGCGTCCGCACCAGCCGCAGCGGGGCGGGGCGTCGCCGCCGACGGTTTCCAGGGGGCCGGAGCAGTGGGCACAGCGGGCGGGCTCGCGACAGCGGTCGCAGGCCAGCCGGGGTAGGTAGCCGCGCCGCGGCACCTGCACCAGCACCGGGCCGCGTCGCAGGGCCTCGCGCACGGTGCTCCAGGCGAGAGTGGGCAGCCGGGCGGTGCGCGCGGCCGGATCGCGCGCCTCGTCGCCGTCGCCGACAGTGCGGACCAGGGGGGCGTTCGCCCGCACCGCGTCGCGGTCGGCCGCCAGCGGTCGGGCCCAGCCGGTCTCGACGAGCTGGGCGGCCTCCACGGTGCTGCCGTGCCCGCCCAGCAGAAAGCCGCACCCCTCCCGGGCCGCGCGCAGCAGCAGCACCTCGCGGGCGTGCGGCGCCGGTTCGCGGGGATCGCGGTGACTGGAGTCCCCGTCGTCCCAGATCGCGACCAGGCCCGGGTCGTGCACGGGTGCGAACATCGCGGCACGGGTGCCCACGACGCAGCGCACCTGCCCGCGGTTGACGGCCAGCCATCGGCGGTAGCGGGCCTCCGCTCCGGCGTCGGCGGTGAGCAGAACGTGCCGGCCGTCGCCGACCAGGGCGGTGAGGGCGTCGTCCACCCGGGCCGCGGCCCGGCCGTCGGGCAGTACGGCCAGCGCGCCGCGGCCGGAGGCCAGGGCGGCGGCCAGGGCCCGGGCCAGTTCATCGGGCCAGTGCGGGCCGGGCAACGCCGTCCACACCGCGCGCGGGGACTCCCCCGCGGCCAGGGCCCGCAGATAGCCGGGACCGGCCGGGTAGCGCGCCCAGGAGGAGACCTCGGGCGGCGGGGGCGGTGGCTGGGGTGCGGCGGAGGTTCCCCCGGGGGACGTCTTCTCCGCACGGGCCATTCGCGGGGGCACGGCGAGCTGGACGACGTCGGCCAGGGCCCCGGCGTAGCGGTCGGCGACGGCCCGGCACAGCCGCAGCAGCCCGGGGCCCAGAACGGGCTCCGGGGAGAGGACCTGGGCGATGGGGGCGAGGACGCCGGGGAAGTCGGATTCCGCACGGCGCTCGACGACGAAGCCGTTGACCAGCCCGCCGCCCTCGCGGCGTCCGCCCCGCTCCCCCGCGCCGAAGCGCACCCGCACCCGCGCCCCCGGCCGGGCCTCGGCGTCCATGGCGGCGGGAACGGCGTAGTCGAAGAGCCGGTCGAGGTGGAGCAGCCCCTTGTCGACCAGGACGCGGGCGACGGGGTCACGCTCGGCGAGTTCGGCGCCGCGCCAGGTGCGCGGCCGGGCGCGGGGGGGGGTGGCCCGGCGGACGGTCTCGCGGATCAGCGCGAGCTGCTCGCCTCCCGGCGGGTCCTGTGCCGGGGGCCTGTCCGGTCGCCCGTTCTCGCTGCTCACAGCCCTCAGTCCTACCAGAGGCCACTGACACGGCCCGGTCCCGCGGCTCCCGGCGGGGAGTCGCGGGACCGGGCCCGTGCCGGTGGACGCGGGCGGGTGGCACCGCGTGGTGCTCTACAGCCCGGCGGCGGTGCGGAGGGCTTCGGTGCGGTCGGTGCGCTCCCAGGTGAAGTCCGGCAGCTCGCGGCCGAAGTGGCCGTAGGCCGCGGTCTGCGCGTAGATCGGGCGCAGCAGGTCCAGATCGCGGATGATCGCGGCCGGGCGCAGGTCGAACACCTCGGAGACGGCCTGCTCGATCCGCTCGGGATCGACCGTGTGCGTGCCGAAGGTCTCCACGAACAGACCCACCGGCTCGGCCTTGCCGATCGCGTAGGCCACCTGCACCTCGCACCGGGACGCCAGTCCGGCGGCCACCACGTTCTTGGCCACCCACCGCATCGCGTACGCGGCCGAGCGGTCCACCTTGGAGGGGTCCTTGCCGGAGAACGCCCCGCCGCCGTGGCGGGCCATCCCCCCGTAGGTGTCGATGATGATCTTCCGGCCGGTCAGGCCCGCGTCCCCCATCGGACCGCCGATCTCGAACCGGCCCGTGGGGTTGACCAGCAGCCGGTAGCCGCCGGTGTCCAGTTTGATCCCGTCGGCCACCAGCTCGCCCAGCACGTGCTCGACGACGAACTCGCGGATGTCGGGGGCCAGCAGCGAGTCCAGATCGATGTCGGAAGCGTGCTGGGAGGAGACCACCACCGTGTCCAGCCGCACCGCCTTGTCACCGGCGTACTCGATGGTCACCTGCGTCTTGCCGTCCGGGCGCAGATAGGGGATGGTGCCGTTCTTGCGCACCTCGCTCAGCCGCCGGGAGAGGCGGTGGGCCAGATGGACCGGCAGCGGCATCAGCTCCGGGGTCTCGTCGCACGCGTAGCCGAACATCAGACCCTGGTCGCCGGCGCCCTGCCGGTCCAGCTCGTCCTCATCGCCCTCCACCCGGGTCTCGTAGGCGGCGTCCACGCCCTGGGCGATGTCGGGGGACTGCGCCCCGATGGACACCGACACCCCGCACGAGGCCCCGTCGAAGCCCTTCTTGGAGGAGTCGTAGCCGATGGCCAGGATCTTGCTGCGCACCAGGGTGGGGATGTCGGCGTACGCGGCGGTGGTCACCTCCCCGGCCACGTGCACCAGACCGGTGGTGATCAGCGTCTCCACCGCCACCCGGGAGGCCGGGTCCTGCTCCAGCAGGGCGTCGAGAATGGTGTCGCTGATCTGATCGGCGATCTTGTCGGGGTGACCCTCGGTCACGGACTCCGAGGTGAACAGGCGGCGGGACACATCGCTCCCTGGGTTTGCAGCGGCTGCTGGCTGACTTGGTGTGCGGATCCGGTCGTCGGGTTGGCCCGAGTGCGGTCCGCCGTCAGTTTATCCGCAGCTCACCGCGGATCCGCCAGGACGTCTCGCACTCCGACACAGGACCAACGTGCCACACCGTTCCCGCGAAGGGGAGAGGCCGTGTCCGGATGGAGGCTGCGGCCCTGGCGGCGGGACCATTCGGACTCCTCGCCTCCGGATCACCCGGCGTTCAGCATGCGGACGACCTTGTCCCACACCGTGTCGGCCAGGGCCTCCTTGGGGCCGTGCGGCACAGATGCCTCGCTGCCGTCCGCGCCCAGGACGACGGCCTCGTTCTCCTCCGCGCCGAAGGTCCTGTCCTCCCCCACCTCGTTGACGACCAGCAGATCACACCCCTTGCGCGCGAGCTTGGCCCGGCCGTTGGCCAGGACGTCGTCGGTCTCGGCCGCGAAGCCGACGACCACCTGCCCGGGACGGGGGCGGGCAGCCGAGAGTTCGGCGAGGACGTCGGGGTTGCGGACCAGTGCGACCGGTTCCGGTTGTCGCCCCTCCCGCTTCTTGATCTTCCCCTGTGCGTAGTGGGCGGGCCGGAAGTCGGCCACCGCCGCCGCCATGACCACCGCGTCCGCGTCCTTTGCGGCCTTCAGCACGGCCTCCCGCAGCTGCACGGCGGTGCCCACCGTCACCACGTCCGCGCCCGCGGGATCGGGCAGGGAGGTGTTGGCGGCCACCAGGGTCACCCGCGCGCCGCGTGCCACCGCGGTGCGGGCCAGGGCGTACCCCTGCCGGCCCGAGGAGCGGTTGCCCAGGAAGCGGACCGGGTCCAGCGGCTCGCGGGTACCGCCCGCGCTGACCACGACGTGCCGTCCGGCCAGGTCGCGCCCGGGCGCGGCGCCGCGGGCGAGCAGTCGGCGGCAGACCTCGAAGATCTCGCCGGGGTCGGGCAGCCGCCCCTTGCCGGTGTCCTTGCCGGTCAGCCGGCCGACCGCGGGCTCGACGACGACCGCGCCGCGGCGGCGCAGAGTGGCCACGTTCTCGGCGGTGGCCGGGTGCTCCCACATCTCGGTGTGCATGGCGGGCGCGAAGACCACCGGGCAGCGGGCGGTGAGCAGGGTGTTGGTCAGCAGATCGTCGGCGATTCCGCGGGCCGCCCGGGCGAGGGTGTCGGCGGTGGCGGGCGCGACGACGACCAGATCGGCCTCCTGCCCGATGCGCACGTGCGGGACCTCGTGGACGTTCTCCCACACTCCCGTGGTCACGGGGTTGCCCGACAGAGCCGCCCAGGTGGGTTCGCCGACGAACCTCAGCGCCGACCCGGTCGGCACCACCCGTACGTCGTGGCCGGACTCCGTCAGCCTCCGCAGCAGCTCGCACGCCTTGTAGGCGGCGATGCCCCCGCTGACCCCCAGGACCACCCTGGGCTTGTCGGACCTGTCCATCCCTCGCCTCTCCCCGGCTCGGCGGCCCGTGGGCCGCTCACTCGCTCACTGTCGCGCGTCGGCGGCGGGCGCCCCGGGGGCGCTTCCGCCGGTACCCATGACACACCACGGGCCCGGCAGCGCGGCTGCCGGGCCCGTGGTGGTGATGACGGCACCGTCGTACGGCCGGCCGCCCGCGGGCGGCCGGAACCTCACTGCGTCGGGTTGTCGACGGCCTCGGAGGTCAGCAGACCCGCGTTGATCTCGCGGAGCGCGATCGACAGCGGCTTCTCGTGGACGTGGGTGTCCACCAGCGGGCCGACGTACTCCAGCAGGCCCTCGCCGAGCTGCGAGTAGTAGGCGTTGATCTGGCGCGCGCGCTTGGCGGCGTAGATCACCAGGCTGTACTTCGAGTCGGTGGCTTCGAGCAGCTCATCGATCGGCGGGTTGATGATGCCCTCGGGCGTGTTGATGGGAGAGGACACGCTCTACCTTCCGCTGCGGTGGATAAGACGGGCAGTGATCCGGCCGGGCCTCGGTGTGGGAGGCCTCCTGCCGGTGTCCCGGATTCCGGCGGCTGTCCTGCCCGGCCCTCCGGTGACGATTCCGGCGACGATCACGAAACTTTCGTCAAGGCTAGCAGCTCGCGGCTGACGGCCTCGACGGAGGTGTTGACCAGGGTCACGTCGAACTCCGACTCGGCGGCCAGCTCGACCCCGGCCGCGGCCAGCCGCCGCTCGATGACCTCGGGGGACTCGGTGCCACGGCCGGTCAGGCGGCGGACCAGCTCCTCCCAGCTGGGCGGGGCCAGGAAGACGAGCCGTGCCTCGGGCATCGACTCGCGGACCAGCCGCGCGCCCTGGAGGTCGATCTCCAGGAGCACCGGCTCGCCCGCCTCCAGCCGCTCCAGCACCGCCCGCCGCGGAGTGCCGTAGCGGTTGCCCGCGAATTCGGCCCACTCCAGCAGCTCGCCGTTGGCGATCAGCTTGTCGAACTCCTCGTCGTCCACGAAGAAGTACTGGACACCGTGCTGCTCGCCGGGGCGCGGCCTGCGGGTGGTGGCGGACACCGAGAGCCAGATCTCCGGATGGACCTTGCGCAGATGGGCGACGACCGTGCTCTTGCCGACCCCGGAGGGGCCGGAGAGCACGGTCAACCGCGGACGTTCACTCATACGGCGATTATCCCGGTTCCCAGGTGAACCTGGAAACGTCAGGCGGAACCGCCGCCGAACTCGCGCTCCAGAGAGGCGATCTGGTTGGATCCCAGACCGCGCACCCGGCGGCTCTCGGAGATGCCGAGCCGCTCCATGATCTGGCGGGCCCGGACCTTGCCGACGCCGGGCAGGGACTCCAGGAGGGCGGAGACCTTCATCTTGCCGATGACGTCGTTCTCCTGGCCCTGCTTGATGACCTCGTGGAGCGAGGCGCCGGAGTGCTTCAGTCGGTTCTTGACCTCGGCGCGCTCCCGGCGAGCCGCGGCGGCCTTCTCGAGCGCGGCTGCGCGCTGTTCAGGGGTAAGGGGCGGAAGAGCCACGCCTACGTCACCTCGGATGTAGAACTGGTCGGATATTGGTCGGTGAGGAACCTAGTGGCCCCGCACCTGCGGAGCAACGAGCAACACGTACCCCGGCGCCCTCCGGACCTGCGAGGACCCCGGAATTCGCGGTGCTCTCGTCGGAGAGTAGCGGCCCATCGCGCCCGAGTCAGCGAGAACAGGGGAAAAGTCCAGGTCAGACTTGAGTCGACCTGGACATTCCCTGACAAAGGGTTGAACCTGACGGACTGATTCCGCAGGGTTCCCCGGTTTTCCGGATCCCCCGGTTCCGCCCTGGCGCCTCAGCCCAGGACCTCCCGCAGGGCGTCGGCCTCCCTGGCCGCGGCCTCCCGCAGGGCCCGCGGCGAGGGTCCCCGGCCCAGGACGCCCCGGCTGATGCTGGGCACCACGTTGCGCACCGCGTCGCCGAAGACCCTCGGCAGGTCGGCCGCGGTGGCGCCCTGGGCTCCGAGCCCCGGCGCCAGCAGCGGTCCGTTGACCGCCAGGTCCGCGCCGGTCTCCCCCAGCGTCGCCCCGACCACCGCGCCGACCGGGCCGAGCGGACGGGCCCCGGCGTTCTCCCTCGCGATGTGGTCCAGTACCGTCTGGGCGACCGACGCGCCGTCCCCGGCGGTGGCGCGCTGCACCTCGGCGCCCTCCGGGTTGGAGGTCAGGGCGAGGACGAAGACACCCGAACCCGCCGCCCGCGCCGCGTCCAGGGCGGGACGCAGCGAGCCGAAGCCCAGGTAGGGGCTGACGGTGACGGCGTCGGAGAACAGCGGGCTGCCCGGGTCCAGGTAGGCGGCGGCGTAGGCGGCCATCGTGGAGCCGATGTCGCCGCGCTTGGCATCGGTGAGCACCAGGGCGCCGGCCGAGCGCGCGTCGGCGATCGCCCGCTCCAGGACGGCGATGCCGCGCGAGCCGAAGCGCTCGAAGAAGGCCGACTGCGGCTTGAGGACGGCGACCCGGTCGGCGAGGGCGTCCACCACCGTGCGGGCGAACCGCTCCAGGCCCGCCACGTCGTCGTCCAGGCCCCAGGCCGCCAGCAGCGCGGCGTGCGGGTCGACGCCGACGCACAGCGGGCCGCGGTCGTCCAGGGCCCGGCGCAGCCGGGCGCCGAACGGCCCGGGGGATGCGGGGGCCCGCGGGGGCTGCGGGGCCTCTGAGGGCTGTGCGCTCTCGGGAGCGGTCATCAGGAGGTCACCTTCCGGGTGTCGGCACCGACGGCCTCGGCGAGAGTGGCGTACGGACTCGCGGCCAGGCGCGCGGCCAGGCCGCGGTGGACGCGGCGGCACCACAGCGGGCCCTCGTAGACGAAGGCGCTGTAGCCCTGGACGAGGGTGGCCCCGGCCAGGACGCGCTCCCAGACGTCGTCGGCGGTCCGCACCCCGCCGACGCCCACGAGCGTGACGCGGTCGCCGACGCGCGCGTACAGGCGCCGCAGCACGGTCAGGGACCGGTCCTTCAGCGGCGCGCCGGACAGGCCGCCCGCGCCGACGGACCCGATCCGCGCGTGATCGGTGGCCAGGCCCAGACCGTCGCGGGCGATGGTGGTGTTGGTGGCGATGATGCCGTCCAGGTCCAGCTCCACGGCGAGGTCGGCGACCGCGTCGACATCCTCGTCCGCCAGGTCGGGGGCGATCTTGACCAGCAGGGGGACGCGGCGGCCGGGCACCGCGTCGTCGGCGGCCGAGCGCACGGCCGCCAGCAGCGGGCGCAGGTGCTCGGTTGCCTGGAGGTTCCGCAGGCCGGGGGTGTTGGGCGAGGAGACGTTGACGACGAGGTAGTGGGCGTACGGGGCCAGCCGGGAGGCGGAGAGCGCGTAGTCACCGGCGGCCTCGCTCTCCGGGGTGAGCTTGGTCTTGCCGATGTTGACGCCGACGGTGGCGGGGAGGACGGCCCGGCGACCCGCCAGGCGGGCGGCCACGGCGGCGGAGCCGTCGTTGTTGAAGCCCATGCGGTTGACCAGGGCCCGGTCGGCGACCAGACGGAACAGCCGAGGTGCGGGGTTGCCGGGCTGGGGGTGGGCGGTGACGGTGCCGATCTCGACGTGGTCGAAGCCGAGCATGGTGAGCCCGTCGATGCCGACCGCGTTCTTGTCGAAGCCGGCGGCCAGTCCGAAGGGGCCGCGCATCCGCAGACCGAACGCCTCGGTGGCCAGGGCGCCGCGCTGTGCCCGGCCCGGAGACGCGACGGCCGCGACCAGGGCGCGCAGGCCGGGGACGCGGGCGGCCAGCCGGATCAGGGCGAACGCCAGGTGATGCGCCCGCTCGGGGTCAAGGCGCTTGAGGATCAGGTGGAACAGCAGGGGGTACATGCGGGTCTTCCGTGCGGCGGGCGGTACGGGATCCGGTGACGGGGTGCTCTCGCGGTGAGGGGGACGCCGCTGCCGGCGCCCCCCTCACCCCTGGTCACTTCCCGCGGGCAGCTGTCAGGTGTTGTGCGTGTTCCTGCAGGGAGCGGACCCCGACCTCCCCGCGCGAGGTGGCCTCGATGCCCTGGACGGCGGCGGCCAGTGCCTGGACCGTGGTCAGGCAGGGTACGGAGCGGGCGACCGCGGCGGTGCGGATGTCGTAGCCGTCCAGGCGGCTCCCCGTGCCGTAGGGGGTGTTGACGATGAGGTCGACCTCGCCGTCGTGGATGAGCTGGACGATGGTCCGCTCCCCGCCCGGCCCCTCGCCCTCGCTGTGCTTGCGCACCACGGTGGCCTCGATGCCGTTGCGGCGCAGCACCTCGGCGGTGCCGGAGGTGGCCAGCAGTTCGAAGCCCATGGCGACCAGCTCCCGGGCGGGGAAGATCATCGAGCGTTTGTCGCGGTTGGCCACCGAGACGAAGGCCCGGCCCTTGGTGGGCAGCGCGCCGTACGCGCCCGCCTGGGACTTGGCGTAGGCGGTGCCGAAGACCGAGTCGATGCCCATGACCTCGCCGGTGGAACGCATCTCCGGGCCGAGCACGGTGTCCACGCCGCGGCCGTGGACGTCGCGGAAGCGGCTCCAGGGCAGCACGGCCTCCTTCACCGAGATCGGCGCGTCCAGCGGCAGGGTGCCGCCGTCGCCGCTCGCCGGCAGCAGGCCCTCGGCCCGCAGTTCGGCGATGGTGGCGCCCAGCGAGATCCGGGCGGCGGCCTTGGCCAGGGGCACGGCGGTGGCCTTGGAGGTGAAGGGGACGGTGCGCGAGGCGCGCGGGTTGGCCTCCAGGACGTAGAGGATGTCCCCGGCCAGCGCGAACTGGATGTTGATCAGCCCGCGCACCCCGACGCCGCGCGCGATGGCCTCGGTGGAGGCCCGCAGCCGCTTGATGTCGTGGCCGCCCAGGGTGATCGGCGGCAGGGCGCAGGCGGAGTCGCCGGAGTGGATGCCGGCCTCCTCGATGTGCTCCATCACCCCGCCGAGGTAGAGCTCGGCGCCGTCGTAGAGCGCGTCGACGTCGATCTCGATGGCGTCGTCGAGGAATCGGTCGATCAGCACCGGGTGCTCGGAGATCAGGCCGGCGTGGCGAGTGAGGTAGTCCCCCAGCGAGGCCTCGTCGTAGACGATCTCCATGCCGCGCCCGCCCAGCACGTAGGAGGGGCGGACCATGACCGGGTAGCCGATCCCCGCGGCGATCTCCTTGGCCTCGGCGAAGGAGAAGGCGGTGCCGTACTTGGGGGCGGGCAGTCCGGCCTCGACCAGTACCCGGCCGAAGGAGCCGCGGTCCTCGGCGAGATGGATGGCCTCCGGGGAGGTGCCCACCACGGGGACGCCGTTGTCCTTGAGCGCCTGGGCCAGCCCCAGCGGGGTCTGGCCGCCGAGCTGGACGATGACGCCCGCCACGGGGCCGGCCTGCCGCTCGGCGTGGACGATCTCCAGGACGTCCTCCAGGGTGAGCGGCTCGAAGTACAGCCGGTCGGAGGTGTCGTAGTCGGTGGAGACGGTCTCGGGGTTGCAGTTGACCATCACGGTCTCGAAGCCGGCGTCGCGCAGCGCGAAGGAGGCGTGGACGCAGGAGTAGTCGAACTCGATGCCCTGGCCGATGCGGTTGGGCCCCGAACCGAGGATGATCACCGCGGGCTTCTCGCGCGGGGCGACCTCGCTCTCCTGGTCGTAGGAGGAGTAGAAGTACGGGGTCCTCGCGGCGAACTCGGCGGCGCAGGTGTCGACCGTCTTGTAGACCGGGCGCACCCCCAGGGTGTGGCGGACCTCGCGGACGACGTCCTCGCGCAGGCCCCGGATCGCGGCGATCTGGGCGTCGGAGAAGCCGTACCGCTTGGCCTCGGCCAGCAGTTCGGGGTCCAGGCGGCCGGCCTCGGCCAGCTCGTCGGCGATCTCCTTGAGAAGGAAGAGCTGGTCGGTGAACCAGGGATCGATCCTCGTGGCCTCGAAGACCTCCCCCGGGCTCGCGCCGGCCCGGATGGCGGCCATGACGGTGTTGATCCGGCCGTCGGTGGGGCGCCGGGCGGCGGCCAGCAGTTCGTCCTTGCCCCCGGGGCCGGCCGCCGGTGTGGCGAAGTCGAACTGGCTGCCCTTCTTCTCCAGCGATCGCAGCGCCTTGTTCAGCGCCTCGGGGAAGTTCCGGCCGATGGCCATCGCCTCGCCCACCGACTTCATGGTGGTGGTGAGGGTGGAGTCGGCGGCCGGGAACTTCTCGAAGGCGAAACGCGGGACCTTGACCACCACGTAGTCGAGCGTGGGCTCGAAGGAGGCCGGGGTCTGCTCGGTGATGTCGTTGGGGATCTCATCCAGGGTGTAGCCCACGGCCAGCTTGGCGGCGATCTTGGCGATCGGGAAGCCGGTGGCCTTGGAGGCCAGCGCCGAGGAACGCGAGACACGCGGGTTCATCTCGATGACGATGACCCGGCCGTCGGCGGGGTTGACGGCGAACTGGATGTTGCAGCCGCCGGTGTCGACGCCGACCTCGCGGATGACGGCGATACCGACATCCCGCAGGGTCTGGTACTCGCGGTCGGTGAGCGTCATCGCCGGGGCGACGGTGATGGAGTCCCCGGTGTGCACGCCCATCGGGTCGAAGTTCTCGATGGAGCAGACGACCACGACGTTGTCGTTGCGGTCGCGCATCAGCTCCAGCTCGTACTCCTTCCAGCCAAGGATGGACTCCTCCAGCAGCACCTCGGTGGTCGGGGAGAGCGTCAGCCCCTGACCGGCGATGCGGCGCAGCTCGTCCTCGTCGTGGGCGAAGCCGGAGCCGGCACCGCCCATGGTGAAGGAGGGCCGCACCACGACCGGGTAGCCGCCGAGCTCCTCGACGCCGGCCAGGACCTCCTCCATGGAGTGGCAGATGACCGAGCGGGCGGACTCGCCGTGCCCGGTCTTCCCCCGCACCGCCTCCACGACCTCCTTGAACTGGTCGCGGTCCTCGCCCTTGCGGATGGCCTCGACGTTGGCGCCGATCAGCTCCACCCCGTACTTGTCCAGGGTGCCCGCCTCGTGCAGGGAGATGGCGGTGTTCAGGGCGGTCTGGCCGCCCAGGGTGGGCAGCAGGGCGTCGGGGCGCTCCTTGGCGATGATCTTCTCGACGAACTCCGGGGTGATCGGCTCGACGTAGGTGGCGTCGGCGATCTCCGGATCGGTCATGATCGTGGCCGGGTTGGAGTTGACCAGGACCACCCTCAGGCCCTCGGCCTTCAGCACCCGGCACGCCTGCGTGCCGGAGTAGTCGAACTCGGCCGCCTGCCCGATGACGATCGGGCCGGAGCCGATCACCAGGACGCAACGGATATCGGTGCGCTTAGGCACGCTGGCCCTCCATCAGGGAGACGAAGCGGTCGAACAGGTGTGCGGCGTCGTGCGGCCCGGCCGCCGCCTCGGGGTGGTACTGGACACTGAACGCGGGGCGGTCCAGCAGACGCAGGCCCTCGACCACGCCGTCGTTGAGGCAGACGTGGGAGACCTCGGCGCGGCCGTAGGGGGTGTCGCCGGGCGCGTCCACGGGAGCGTCCACGGCGAAGCCGTGGTTGTGCGCGGTGACCTCGACCTTGCCGGTGAGGCGGTCCTGCACGGGCTGGTTGATGCCCCGGTGGCCGTACTTGAGCTTGTAGGTGCCAAACCCCAGGGCACGCCCGAGGATCTGGTTGCCGAAGCAGATGCCGAACAGCGGGGTGGAGCGCTCCAGCACCCCCCGCATGAGGTCCACCGGGTGGCCGGCGGTCGCGGGGTCGCCGGGGCCGTTGGAGAAGAACACCCCGTCCGGGTCCACGGCGTAGACGTCCTCGATCGTGGCCGTGGCGGGCAGGACGTGGACCTCGATGCCGCGCTCGGCCATCCGGTGCGGCGTCATGCCCTTGATGCCCAGGTCGACGGCCGCGACGGTCAGCCGCCTGGCCCCGATCGCCGGGACGGTGTACGCCTCGGTGGTGGCGACCTCGGCGGCCAGGTCGGCGCCGGTCATCTCGGGTGCGGCCTTCACCCTGGCCAGCATCGCGGCCTCCTCGGCGATGGCGTCGCCGGAGAAGATGCCGACCCGCATCGCGCCGCGCTCGCGCAGATGGCGGGTGAGCGCCCGGGTGTCGACACCGCTGATACCGACGACGCCCTGGGCGGTCAGCTCCTCGTCCAGGGTACGCACCGAACGCCAGCTGGAGGGTACGCGGGCGGGATCGCGCACCACGTAGCCGGCCACCCAGATCCGCTTCGACTCCGGGTCCTCGTCGTTGACTCCGGTGTTGCCGATGTGCGGGGCGGTCATCACCACCACCTGACGGTGGTAGGAGGGGTCGGTCAGGGTCTCCTGGTAGCCGGTCATGCCGGTGGAGAACACCGCCTCGCCGAGGGTCTCGCCCACGGCCCCGTAGGCGCGGCCGCGGAAGACGCGGCCGTCCTCCAGGACGAGTACGGCGGGCACCCTGGAGGCTTTGCGGGCGGAGGTCGTCATCGTGCGCCTTCCTCGTGGTGCGTGGTGGCGGCAGCGTCGGTGGTGCCGTGGGGTTTGTCTGCGGCGCCGGGGGCGCCGACCGTTCCGGGGCCGTCGCCGGAGACGGCCCGGAGCTCCTCCAGCCAGGCGGCGTGCTGGGCGGCGCGGTCGGAGCGGAAGCCGGAGTCCAGCAGGCGGTCGCCGTGCTCCCAGGTGATCACCAGCAGGCCGTCCTCGGTGAGGACCTTGCCGGCGATGCCCTTGTCGAGCCGCGCACCGCGCAGCCTGTCGGCGGGAATGAAGAAGTCGTTCGCTCCGGGCCGCGCCACGGTCACGCCCTGCTCGGTGAGGGTGAGCTCGGCGCGACTGCGGGATCCCAGGCCGTGGGCGACGATCCGCTCCAGCCACTGGCCGGCCGCGGTGGAGCCGTGGTAGCGGCCGGTCATGATCAGCTTCGGCTCACCGGGGTCGGCGGGGACCCGGGGCGGTTCGGGGAGGTCGGACTGGAGCGTCGAGCGCCACTTCCAGCCCTCCCTCATCAGCCAGTACACCAGGGCGACGACCAGCAGGAGGCCGATCACCCAGGCGATCCGGGGCGCCCAGTCCGTGACCTGCTGCGACTCTGGCGCCGCGACGTGACGGAGGGCGGTTGGTACCGGGGAGAGGTTCATACGAGCTTTCCGTCCATGACTGTCGCCCTGCCCCGCAGGAACGTGTGCGTGACACGGCCCGGCAGCTCGCGTCCCTGGTAGGGGGTGTTGCGGCTGCGGGAGGCGAAACGTGCGGAATCCACCGCTCCACGGTAGGCCGGATCGACCAGGACGAGGTTGGCGGGCTCACCAGCCGAGACGGGCCGTCCGTGACCGGCCAGGCGCCCGATGGCCGCGGGGCGGGAGGACATGCGGTCGGCGACGCCCGCCCAGTCCAGCAGTCCGGTCTCCACCATCGTGTGCTGGACGACGGACAGCGCGGTCTCCAGGCCGACCATGCCCATGGCGGCCGCGCCCCACTCGCAGTCCTTGTCCTCGTGGGGGTGGGGGGCGTGGTCGGTGGCGACGCAGTCGATGGTGCCGTCGGCCAGCGCCTCGCGCAGGGCGGTGACGTCGGCCTCGGTGCGCAGCGGCGGGTTGACCTTGTAGACCGGGTCGTAGGAGCGCACCAGTTCGTCGGTGAGCAGCAGGTGGTGCGGGGTGACCTCGGCGGTGACGTTCCAGCCCTTGGACTTGGCCCAGCGCACTATCTCCACCGATCCGGCGGTGGACAGGTGGCAGATGTGCACTCGGGAGCCGACGTGCGCGGCCAGCAGCACGTCGCGGGCGATGACCGACTCCTCGGCGACGGCCGGCCAGCCTCCCAGGCCCAGTTCGGCGGAGACGGCGCCCTCGTTCATCTGGGCGCCCTCGGTCAGACGGGGCTCCTGGGCGTGCTGGGCGATGACGCCGTCGAAGGCTTTGACGTACTCCAGCGCCCTGCGCATGATCACCGCGTCGTCCACGCACTTGCCGTCGTCGGAGAAGACCCGCACCGAGGCGGCCGACTCGTGCATCGCGCCCAGCTCGGCGAGCTGCTTGCCCTCCAGGCCGACGGTGACGGCGCCGACCGGCTGCACGTCGCAGTGGCCGGACTCCCGTCCCAGCCGCCAGACCTGCTCGACGACGCCGGCGGTGTCGGCCACGGGGAAGGTGTTGGCCATGGCGTGCACGGCGGTGTAGCCGCCGGAGGCCGCGGCCCGGGTGCCGGTCAGCACGGTCTCGGAGTCCTCGCGGCCCGGCTCGCGCAGATGGGTGTGCAGGTCCACCAGGCCCGGCAGCAGGATCTGCCCGCCGGCCTCGACCACGCGGGCGCCGCCCGCGTCCAGGCCGGCGCCGACGGCCGCGACGGTCTCGCCGTCGATCAGGACGTCCAGCGCCTGGCCGCCCAGCACCTTCGCGCCGCGGATCAAGGTCTTGCTCATGGGGGTCACTTCTCCTCGGTACGGGCGGTGGTGTCGGGGGTGCCGGTGCCGGGGGCGCCGGTGTTGCTGCCCGCGTGCCCGGAGCCGCCGAGCAGCAGGTACAGGACGGCCATGCGGATCGAGACGCCGTTGGCGACCTGCTCGGTGACGGTGCAGCGGCCGGAGTCGGCGACCTCGGCGGTGATCTCCATGCCCCGGACCATGGGCCCGGGGTGCATCACGACGGCGTGCTCGGGCATCCGCTCCATGCGCTGCACGCCGAGGCCGTAACGGCGGGAGTACTCGCGCTCGGTGGGGAAGAAGGCGGCGTTCATCCGCTCGCGCTGGACGCGCAGCATCATCACCGCGTCGGACTTCGGCAGCACCGCGTCCAGGTCGTAGGAGACCTCGCAGGGCCACCCCTCGACGCCGACCGGCAGCAGGGTGGGCGGGGCGACCAGGGTGACCTGGGCGCCCAGAGTGTTCAGCAGGTCCACGTTGGAGCGTGCGACCCGGCTGTGCAGGATGTCGCCGACGACCGTGATCCGCCGGCCGTCGAGGTCCCGGCCGATTCCGGCGTCCGGGCCGATCAGGCGGCGGCGCATGGTGAACGCGTCGAGCAACGCCTGAGTGGGGTGCTGGTGGGTGCCGTCACCGGCGTTGACCACGGCGGCGTCGATCCAGCCGGAGGTGGCCAGGCGGTAGGGGGCCCCGGAGGCTCCGTGCCGGATGACGACGGCGTCCACGCCCATCGCCTCCAGGGTCTGCGCGGTGTCCTTGAGGGACTCGCCCTTGGAGACCGAGGATCCCTTGGCCGCGAAGTTGATGACGTCGGCGGACAGACGCTTCTCGGCGGCCTCGAACGAGATGCGGGTGCGGGTGGAGTCCTCGAAGAAGAGGTTGACGATCGTGCGGCCGCGCAGCGCGGGCAGCTTCTTGATCGGACGGTCGGCCAGGCGCGCCATCTCCTCGGCGGTGTCGAGGATGCGCACGGCGTCGTCGCGGGTGAGGTCGGCGGCCGAGATCAGGTGGCCGGAGGTCCGGGGGTTGCCCCCGGGGAAGAGCGGCATCTGGATGTGCTCCGGTGTGTGGAGGTTTCAAGGCGTGCGGACGCGCGGACGTGGCCGCGGGGCTGCCGACGGGCCCGGGGAAGACCGGAAGCGGCTCAGGGGCGCGGAGAGGGGGCGCGGAGCGCTACCGCCCGCCGGACGGGGCGGCCTCTCGTACGCCCAGGAGAACGCCGTCGCGGCCGTCCTCCTCGGTGAGCCTGACCCTGACCGTCTCCCGCAGCGACGTGGGGAGGTTCTTGCCGACGTAGTCGGCGCGGATCGGCAGTTCGCGGTGGCCGCGGTCGACCAGGACCGCGAGCTGCACGGCACGGGGGCGGCCGATGTCGCCGAGCGCGTCGAGCGCGGCCCGGATGGTGCGGCCGGAGAAGAGTACGTCGTCGACGAGGACGACCAGGCGACCGTCGACGCCCTCGGCCGGGATCTCGGTGCGGGCCAGGGTGCGGGCGGGGCGCATCCGCAGGTCGTCGCGGTACATGGTGATGTCGAGGGAGCCGACCGGCAGCGGGCGGCCGGTGATCTCCTCCAGCTTGGCCCCCAGCCGTCTGGCCAGGTGCGCGCCGCGGGTGGGGATGCCCAGGAGCACCACGTCGTCGGCGCCCTTGGCGCGTTCGACGATCTCGTGGGCGATACGGGTGAGGACCCGCGCGATGTCCGGTGCCTCCAGCACGGGGCGGATCGGGCCGGGTGTGTTGCCGTCCGGTTCTCCCATGGATGTGTCCACGGTAAACGGACCTCCTTCCCCGCCTCACGGGACGGGCCTTAAAGGACGTCGGATGGTGCGCCGTCAACGGTACCAGCCTGTTCGGGGGGAGTGTCCGGGAGGCTTGTCCGCGCGGGATCCGGGGGTGCGCAAGGGCCGTTCCGCACCCGGATTCACGTGCCGCGCCGCCCGCGCACCCCCGGTATGGACCGGCCCGGCTTGACGCCGTACATTACGCTGCGTAACATCACAGTGAGTTACGAAGACGTCCTCCGGGGAGCCATATGTCCAGCGAATACGCCAAACAGCTCGGAGCCAAGCTCCGCGCCATCCGCACCCAGCAGGGGCTCTCCCTCCACGGTGTCGAGGAGAAGTCCCAGGGCCGCTGGAAGGCGGTGGTGGTCGGCTCGTACGAGCGCGGCGACCGTGCCGTGACCGTCCAGCGGCTGGCCGAGCTGGCGGACTTCTACGGCGTCCCGGTGCAGGAACTGCTGCCGGGCAGCACGCCGGGCGGAGCCGCCGAGCCGCCGCCGAAGCTCGTTCTGGACCTGGAGCGGCTGGCCCACGTGCCTTCCGAGAAGGCGGGCCCGCTGCAGCGGTACGCCGCGACGATCCAGAGCCAGCGCGGCGACTACAACGGCAAGGTGCTGTCGATCCGCCAGGACGACCTGCGCACCCTCGCCGTCATCTACGACCAGTCGCCCTCGGTGCTGACCGAGCAGCTCATCGGCTGGGGTGTGCTGGACGCCGACGCCCGTCGCGCGGTCCAGCACGAGGATGCCTGAGGCACCTCCCGCGGTGCCGCCGTCGTCGGGCGGGCCCTCGAACGAGGGTTCCGCCCCCGGTGGAGGCCGTGCTCCGCGCTGCCCCCCCGGGGCTCGACGGTGAGGGGCCCGGGACACCCCTCCGGGTGTCCCGGGCCCCTCACCGCTTCTTCGGTACGGCCCCGGGCCGCGCTCGGGCCGGGAGCCGCTCAGACGCGCCTGAGCGTCGGCTTGAGTTCCTTCAGTCGGCCCAGCAGGCCGTTGACGAAGGCCGGGGAGTCATCGGTGGAGAACTCCTTGGCGAGCTGCACCGCCTCGTCGATCACCACCGCGTCGGGTACGTCGTCCTCCCAGATCAGTTCGTACGCGCCGAGCCGCAGGAGATTGCGGTCCACCGACGGCATCCGGTCCAGCGTCCAGCCGACCGCGTAGGTGGCGATCAGCTCGTCGATCCGGTCCGCGTGCTCCGCGTACCCCTCGACGAGCTGCATCGTGTACTCGCCGACCGGCGGCTGCCGCTCGTCGGTCCGCGCGTGCCGGATCCAGTCCGCCAGCACGGCCGTCACGGCGCTGTCACGCTGGTCGGCCTCGAACAGGATCTGGAAGGCCCGTTTACGTGCCTTGGTGCGGGCGGCCACGGTTAGCTGTTCACCCGGCCGAGGTACTCGCCGGAACGGGTGTCGACCTTGATCTTCTCACCGGTGGTGATGAAGAGCGGAACGCCGATCTCGTAGCCGGTCTCCAGCCGGGCGGGCTTGGTGCCACCGGTGGAGCGGTCACCCTGGACGCCCGGCTCGGTGTACTCGATGACCAGCTCGACGGCGGCGGGCAGTTCGATGAACAGCGGGTTGCCCTCGTACACGGCGACCGTGCACTCCTGGCCCTCCAGCAGGTAGTTGGCGGCGTCGCCGACGACCTCGGGGGTGATGGGCATCTGGTCGTAGGTCTGGGTGTCCATGAAGACGAAGTCGGCGCCGTCCTTGTAGGAGAACTGCATGCCGCGCCTGTCCACGGTGGCCGTCTCGACCTTGGTGCCGGCGTTGAAGGTCTTGTCGACCACCTTGCCGGAGAGCACGTTCTTGAGCTTGGTGCGGACGAAGGCGCCGCCCTTGCCGGGCTTGACGTGCTGGAACTCGACAACGGACCAGAGCTGGCCCCCTTCGAGCTTGAGCACCATGCCGTTCTTGAGGTCGTTCGTGGTGGCCACGGTCGCGGAATCTCCTGAGACTGCTGCTGCGGAAGACCGAAGGACCGCGCCCCCGTATCACAGGGCGAGCAGTTCCTTGGTCGTGATGGTGAGTAGCTCCGGTCCGCCGTCCGCCCGCGGGCGGACGACGAGCGTGTCGTCGATCCGGACGCCGCCCCGTCCCGGGAGGTGGACCCCCGGTTCGACGGTGACCGGCACACAAGCGTCCAGTTTACCCATGGCCGTCGGCGACAACTGAGGGTCCTCACCGATTTCCAGCCCCACGCCGTGCCCGGTGCCCGGTTCCAGGGCGTCACCGTGCCCGGCCGCCTCCAGTGGATGGCGGGCGGCCCGGTCCACCTCACGGTACTCCGTCCCCGGCAGCAGTGCTTCCCTCCCGGCGCGCTGGGCGGCGAAGACCAGCTCGTACAGCTCGATCTGCCAGTCGGCCGGGGCTGGGCCGATCACGAAGGTGCGGCCGATCTGGCAGCGGTAGCCGCGGTAGCGGGCGCCCAGCCGTACGCTCAGGAAGTCGCCCTCCTCCACCCGCCGTTCCCCGGGCGGATGGCCGGGCAGGCCGGAGTTGCGGCCGGTGCCGACGCAGGTGGGGAAGGCGGGCCCGTCGGCGCCGTGGTCCACCAGGCGTCTCTCCAGTTCCAGCGCCAGATGGCGTTCGGTGCGGCCCACCAGGATGGACTCCAGCAGTTCGCCGAGCGCGTGGTCGGTGATCTCCGCCGCGACGCGCAGGGCCGCGAGCTCCTCCTCGTCCTTGACCAGACGCTGCCGCTCCACGGCACGGCCCAGGTCGGTCAGGCGCAGCCGGGGCGCGGCCGCGGCCAGGGCCCGGTGCCGGGCCACGGTGAGGTCGTGCTCCTCCACCGCCAGCAGCACGGTGCCGGGCCCGGCCGCCGCCGCGAGTTCGGCGGCGGCGACGGCCGGATCGGGCGCGTCCCCGGGCAGGACTGTGCAGCGCAGGCCGCCCGCGGTGCGCGGTGGCTCGGCACGGCCGTCGGTGGTGGGCTCGGCCGGGCTCAGCAGGGTGTCACGGCCGTCCGCTCCGAGCAGCAGGACCGCCCCGGGGACGGACCGGCCGGTCAGATAGCGGACGTTGGCGGGCCGGGAGACCATGGCGGCCTCGCCGCCCTCCGCCGTCCAGCGGTCGCGCAGTCGGCTGCGGCGGGCCACGTACACCTCGGACATGCCCCGAGCGTACGCAAGGCGGCGCGCGGCGGCGTCCCGACACGTCCGGACGGTGGCACCGTCCGGACCGCGGGGCCCGCCGCGCGCTACCAGCTCGGCGGGCTGGTGAGCGCGCGGGCCACGGCCTCGTCCAGCAGCCGGGCGGTGGTGTCCACGTCCTGCCGGGAGTTGTCGATGATCGGCAGCCCCGAGCCGTACCAGCCGGCCATCCGCCCGTGGATACGGGCGACCTCCTCGTCCGACAGCCTGCGGTTGCCGGTGCGCTCGGCGTTGCGCTCCAGGACGACCTCCAGGCCGGGCAGGAGCACCACCGGGATCAGGCCGGGGCCCACATGACGCTTCCAGCCGCCGAGGCCGACGACGGGCCGGTCGGGGAAGACGGCGTCGTCCAGGATGCAGGAGATACCGTTGGCCAGGAAGTTGCGGGCGGCGAAGCCACAGGTGCGGCGGGCGAGGCGGTACTGCGCCTCGGAGTGCTCGTTCCAGCCCGACCGGGGGTCCGCGAAGCCGGAGCGCACCCATTCGCGGACATCGTCGAGGCTGATGTGTGCGGTGGGTACACGACGGGTTTCCGCCCAGTACCGGGCGACGGTGGTCTTGCCGGCGCCGGCCGGGCCGATCAGCAGGACGGCGACGGCGGCGGTGTGCGCGGCCTCCACCGTGACGGGCCCGGCAGCCGGGTCCGCCGTGCCCGATATCTGCACCGGACCGCCGGGTGGCAGCCGGAGGTGGCCGGTGGCGTCCGGGGCCGGGGGCGCGGGGCCGGGAGCGGAGGCCGGGAGCGGCCCGGCAGGCGGTGCGGCGGGAGGGGCCGGGGGCGGAGGAGGCGGCGGGGGAACCCGGTGGGGGGCGTTCCAGCCGGGGCGAACGGCGGGCTGCGGGTGCGCGTGGGGGTTCGATGGGTGTCCCTGGGAATGGCCCTGGGGTGAGCCCGAGGGCGGGACGGGCCGCTGCGTCCCGTACTGCTGCATCCGGTCCCAACTCCGTTTCCGTCCGGTGCGCCGGCCGGGCGCGGTGAGCCCGGCCGGATGTCACCTCGTCCGTCCGGCACCGAACGGTACCCTCCCGGGCCGGTGCCGTGTGAACGATCGGCGGTCCGAAGCGGTGCCCGCGCCCCGCCCCGTCCCGGCCCGTCTCAGCCCGGCGGCCGGTCGCCGGCCAGGGCGCGCAGGGCCAGCTCGTAGGAACCGATGCCGAAGCCCGCGATGGTGCCGGAGGCCACGGCCGACACGACCGAGGTGTGGCGGAACTCCTCACGGGCGTGGGGGTTGGAGATGTGCACCTCGATCAGCGGGGCGGTGCGCTGGGCGGCGGCGTCGCGCATCCCGTACGAGTAGTGGGTGAACGCGGCGGGGTTGAGGACGACCGGGAGGGAGGCGTCGGCGGCCTCGTGGAGCCAGCGGATCATCTCGCCCTCGTCGTTGGTCTCGCGGACCTCCACGTCCAGGCCCAGCTCCCCGCCCAGCCGCGTGCACCGCTCGACGAGCCCGGCATAGGAGGTCGAACCGTAGACGTCGGGCTCGCGGGAGCCCAGGCGGCCGAGGTTGGGGCCGTTGAGGACGAGGACTCTGCGGGGCGCGGCGCCGCTCACGCGGCGATCTCCGCGTGGGCGGCGAGCAGCATCGCCGGGTCCGGCCCCTCCAGCACGGCGGGCCGGGCCAGGCCGTCCAGGACGATGAAGCGCAGCCGGTCACCGCGGGTCTTCTTGTCGACCTTCATCGTCTGAAGCAGCCTGGGCCACTGGTCGCCCCGGTAGGTGACCGGCAGCCCGACCGCGGTGAGGATCTCCCGGTGCCGGTCCGCCGTGGCGTCGTCCAGCCGGCCCGCGATGCGCCCCAGCTCGGCGGCGAAGACCATGCCGACGGCGACGGCCGCGCCGTGCCGCCAGTCGTAGCGCTCGTTCTTCTCGATGGCATGGGCCAGGGTGTGCCCGTAGTTGAGGATCTCCCGCAGCCCCGCCTCCTTCGGATCGGAGGAGACCACCTCGGCCTTGACCCGGACGGAGCGTTCGATCAGCTCGGAGGTGTGCGGGCCGGCCGGGGTGCGGGCGGCCTCGGGGTCGGACTCGATCAGGTCCAGGATCACCGGATCGGCGATGAAGCCCGCCTTGATGATCTCGGCCAGGCCGCTGACGTAGTCGTGGACCGGCAGCGACTCCAGCGCCGCCAGATCGCACAGCACCCCGGCCGGCGGGTGGAAGGCGCCCACCAGGTTCTTGCCCTCGGCGGTGTTGACCCCGGTCTTGCCGCCGACGGCGGCGTCCACCATGCCCAGCACGGTGGTGGGCACCGCGATCCAGCGGACCCCGCGCAGCCAGGTCGCCGCGACGAAGCCCGCCAGGTCGGTGGTCGCTCCCCCGCCGACGCCGACGACGACATCGGTGCGGGTGAAGCCGGAGGTCCCCAGCGCCTTCCAGCAGTACGCGGCGACCTCGGCGGTCTTGGCCTCCTCGGCGTTGGGCACCTGGATGGCGACGGCCTCGTATCCCTGGCCCGCGAGGTCCTCGCGCAGCACCTCGCCGGTCTCGGCCAGTGCCTCGGGATGGATCACGGCCACCCGGCGGGCCTCGGGGCCGATCAGGGGCGGCAGTTCGTCCAGGAGCCGCTGTCCGACGAGGACGTCGTAGGGTGCGGCGCCCTCGGTGCCGCCGACGGTGATGCGGGTGGGGGGTGTGGTGGTCATGTGTCCTTCAACTCGAGTGCGTCCAGGACCGCCTGGGCGGTCTCCTCCGGGTCACGGCCGGCGGTACCGACGACCACGCGGGCCACCTCGGTGTACAGCGGCCGGCGCCGCTCCATCAGCGTGCGCCACTGCTTGCGGGGATTGACCGCCAGCAAAGGACGCGGGGTGTCCAGCCCGACGCGTTTGACGGCGTCGGCCAGCGCCACGTCCAAGAAGACCACCGGCAGCCCGGCCAGCAGCCCGCGGGTGCCCGCGTCCATGACGGCGCCGCCGCCCAGCGAAAGCACTCCACCGTGCCCGGCCAGGGCCGCGCGCACCGCCTCCCGCTCCAGCTCACGGAAGCGCGGCTCCCCGTCGTCGACGAAGATCTCGGGGATGGCCTTGCCCGCGGCCGCCTCGATGTCCGCGTCGGTGTCGCGCAGCGCCACCCCCAGCCGGCGGGCCAGCACCGCGCCCACGGTGGTCTTGCCCGCGCCGGGCGGGCCCACCAGCACCACCACCGGACCGGTGGCCGTACTCTCCCCCGCCCCGCCCGCGCTCACCGGATCTCCAGATTGTCCAGGAAGCCGGTCACGTTGCGGCGGGTCTCGGCGACCGAGTCGCCGCCGAACTTCTCCGCCACCGCGTCGGCCAGCACCAGCGCCACCATCGCCTCCGCCACGATTCCGGCGGCCGGGACCGCGCACACGTCCGAGCGCTGATGGTGGGCCCGGGTGGCCTCGCCGGTGGCCACGTCCACGGTGGCCAGCGCCCGCGGCACGGTGGCGATCGGCTTCATCGCCGCCCGCACCCGCAGCACCTCACCGGTGGACAGCCCGCCCTCGGTCCCGCCGGAGCGACCCGAGGCCCGTCGCACCCCGTCCTCGGTCGGCACGATCTCGTCGTGCGCCTTCGAGCCGGGCACCCGGGCCAGCCCGAACCCGTCACCGACCTCCACCCCCTTGATGGCCTGGATCCCCATCAACGCTCCGGCCAGCCGGGCGTCCAGCCGCCGGTCCCAGTGCACATGAGAGCCCAGCCCGACCGGCACCCCGTGGGCCACGACCTCGACGACACCGCCGAGAGTGTCACCGTCCTTGTGGGCCGCGTCGATCACCTCCACCATCGCCCGGCTCGCCTCCGGATCCAGACACCGCACCGGATCGGCGTCCAGCCGCGCCACGTCCCCCGGCTCCGGCAGCACCCCGGCCGGAGCCTCCGCACCGCCCAGCGCCACCACATGGGAGACGATCCCGATACCGGCCGTCTCCTTCAGGTACGACCGGGCGACCGCACCCAGCGCCACCCGGGCCGCGGTCTCCCGCGCCGAGGCCCGCTCCAGGATCGGCCGGGCATCACCCACCCCGTACTTCTGCATCCCGGCCAGGTCGGCGTGGCCGGGGCGGGGCCGGGTCAACGGCGCGTTACGGGCCAGCTCCGCCAGCTCCGCCTCGTCCACCGGATCGGCCGACATCACCCTCTCCCACTTGGGCCACTCGGTGTTGCCGATCATGACCGCGACCGGCGAGCCCAGCGTCAGCCCGTGCCGCACACCGCCCAGGAAGGTGACCTCGTCACGCTCGAACCTCATCCGCGCGCCCCGACCGTAACCCAGACGCCGCCGCGCCAGCTCCTCCGCCACCATCTCCGTGGTGACCGGCACGCCGCAGGGCAGCCCCTCCAGCGTCGCCACCAGTGCGGGGCCGTGCGACTCCCCCGCGGTCAGCCAGCGCAACCTGCTCAACGGTGCTCCTCAGTAGTCCAGGCCCGTGCGTGCCACCGATCTTTTCACGATCGCACCGCGGAACCGGCCGGCCGTCCGGCAGGCGGGACGCCCGTCTCGGCTACCGGGCTCCCGCCCCGGTGCCTCAGGCCGTACGCGCCGCCAGCGCGGCCTCGCCCGCCGCGCGCATCACGGCCAGCGGGGCCGGGGAGCGGCCGGTCATCAGCTCGACCTGGAGGACCGCCTGGTGCACCAGGAGGTCGAGGCCGCCGAGGACCTGCCCGCCGACAGCGGACCAGGCCGCGGCCAGCGGGGTCGGCCAGGGCTCGTAGAGGACATCGAAGAGGGTGCCGGGACGCTCGGGCACGGCCGCCGCCAGGGCGTCGGTGGCGCCCGCCGGGGTGGTGGCGATCACCAGCGGCGCGGTCAGCGCCCGCGGCGCGTCCGCCCAGCCGGCGGTCCTCACCGCCACTCCCAGCCGCTCACCCCAGCCGCGCATCTCCTCGGCTCGTTCCCGGCTGCGGACGTACGCGGTGACCTCTCCTGCGCAGATCCGGGCGAGCGCCGCGAGCGCGGAGGAGGCCGTGGCCCCGGCGCCCAGCACCGCGGCGTGCGGGACGCTGCCCACACCGCGTTCGCGCAGCGCGGCGATCATGCCGGGGATGTCGGTGTTCTCGCCGAGACGGCGGCCGTCCGCGGCGAGGACCACGGTGTTGACGGCCCCGACCGAGACCGCGGTGTCGCCGACCCCGTCCAGCAGGGGGATGACGGCCCGCTTGAGCGGCATGGTCAGCGACAGCCCGGCCCAGTCCTCGCCGCTCGCGGAGAGTTTCTCCAGGAACGGCGCGATGCCGTCCTCGTCCACCTCGAAACGGTCGTACGACCAGCCGGTCAGGCCCATCTCCCGGTAGGCGGCCCGGTGGAGCACCGGGGAGAGGGAGTGGGCGATGGGCGCTCCCAGGACCGCCGCCCGCCTTCCGGCCGGCCTCACCGGCCCTCCCCGTTCTTCTCCTGTTCCGCGTTGAACTTCTCCACGTGCCGGCTGTGCTCCTCGTAGGTGTCGGAGAACACCGTGTTGTCCTCCGTGATCGACACGAAGTAGTACCAGCTCCCCTCGGCCGGCTCCACCGCCGCGTGCAGCGCCTCGGCACCCGGGCTGTTGATCGGGCCGGGCGGCAGGCCCTTCTTGGCGTAGGTGTTGTAGGAGTGGTCGAACTTGGCCATCGCGCTGGGCGAGGGCACGTCCAGCGTGTACTGGTTCTTGGCGAAGTTGTAGGTGGAGTCGAACTGCAGGTAGCCGTTGGTCTCGGTGTTGTCCGGCTTCAGCCGGTTGTAGACCACGCGGGAGACCTTCACGAAGTCGTGCTTGTACTTGCCCTCCGCCTGCACCAGGCTGGCGACGGTGAGCACCTGGAGCGGCGACTCCAGACCGAGCCGCTCCGCGTGACCCTTGAGGTCCGCCTTCTCGAACTCACGGTCGGCCCGCTCCACCATCTTTCTGAGCAGGTCCTCGGGCTCGGTCTTGTCGCCCACGGTGTACTTGGCCGGGAAGAGGAAGCCCTCGGGGTTGCCCTCCGCCCACTCGGGCAGACCGAGGTCCGCCTTCTCGGCGGCCTTCTCCGTGGCGCCCTCCGCCAGTCCGAGCTTCTCGTCGATCAGCGCGTAGACCTCCGAGGCCCGCTTGCCCTCGGCGATGATCAGGGCGCTCTGGCTGGAGGGGTCGAGCATCATCTCGATGGCCGCGGCCGAGGACATCTCCTTGCGTAGCATGTAGACGCCGGACTGGATGGTCTTCGCCCTGGAGTTGGCGTTGGACGCCTCGATGAATCCCTGCCGGCTCTTGACCACACCGGCCTTCTCCAGGATGGCGCCCATCTGCGCCAGGCTGCTTCCCTCGGGAATCTCCACCTGGGTGTCGCCCTCGCCCTGGCCGGAGAAGTCGGGCGCGGCGGCGAAGTGGCTCTGGTAGAAGTCGTAGGCGAAGTAGCCGGCCGTGCCGACGCCGCCGACCAGGACGAGCGCGACGGTCAGACAGGCGATGCCGTTCCTGCCACCCCGGCCCTTGCCCTTGTTCCTGCGGCCCGACCGTCCGCCGTCCTCGTCGTCGCCCTCCTCGTCGCCACCGCCGTCGTCCGAGAAGAAGGCGTGCTCGCCCTGGTCCGGACCCGGGTCCCAGCCCGTCTCCTCGTCGGGCCCGGGGCCGGGGTCCGACTCCTCGCGGCGCCGCCCCCGCGGGGAGCGCGGGGACTGCTGTCCGTACTCCTCGGGGTGCCCGTGCTGCTCGGGGTGCTGCGAGTGGGCGTCCTGGGCTCCGGGGTGACCGGTGTGATCCCCGTACTGCTGCTGGTGACCGTGGAGGTCGTCCCGGTGCTGCCCCTGCTGGCCGTAGGGATCCCCGTGCCGCTGCC
>NZ_JAJFAU010000007.1:34700-40138 GCF_022614595.1 Streptomyces sp. CNQ085 | reverse complement strand
CCCGCCGTACGGATCGCCGTACTGCTGCTGTCCGCCCTGGGTGCCCCAGTCCTGCTGCCCCTGCTGGCCGTAGGGATCCCCGTGCCGCTGCCCGCCGTACGGATCGCCGTACTGCTGCTGTCCGCCCTGGGTGCCCCAGTCCTGCTGTCCCTGCTGGCCGTAGGGATCCCCGTGCCGCTGCCCGCCGTACGGATCGCCGTACTGCTGCTGTCCGCCGTAGGTGTCCCAGTCGCCGTGCTGGGCCTCCTGCTGGGGTCCGTGGTGGGCTCCGCCGTTCCACCCCTGGTCCCCGTAGAGCGGGTCGTCGGGGTGCCACGGTTCGGAGCCGGTGCCCCGGCCATACTCAGTCATCGATCCCCTAGAGCCGTCGGACGGCAGCCGGTTGCGGTACGCGCGGACACCGCTGCCCGAACAGCCGTCTCCGGTGTACGGCTTGGTGTTCGAACGGCGCCGTCCGGAATGGAACGTTACCGTACCGCTATCGGGCGGCCGCCTCGACGTACTCCCCCGGGGCCCGGCCGGACACCCGCTCGGTCTCCAGGGCACTCTGCAGGATCACCACGGCCGCGGCCTGGTCGATCCGGCCGCGCCCCTTCTTCGACGAGATGCCCGAGGCACGCATGTCCCGGGCCGCGGCGACGGTGCTCATCCGCTCGTCCACCAGGCGTACCACCACCGGGGCGACGGCCCGGGCCAGCTCCCGGGCGAAGGCCCGCACCCGGGCCGCGGCCGGGCCCTCGCGCCCGTTGAGGGAGCGGGGGAGCCCGACCACGACCTCCAGCGGCTCGTACTCCGCGACGAGCTCGGCCAGCCGGCGGCGGGCGGCCGGGACGTCTCGCCCCGGCACGGTCTCCACCGGCGTGGCCAGGAGCCCGTCGGGGTCGCAGGAGGCGACTCCGATCCGGGCGTCTCCGACGTCGACGGCAAGCCGCCTGCCGCGCCGCATCAGGCGGCCGCCACCAGACGCTCGACGGCGGTGACGGCCTTGTCGACCGCCTGGGGGTCCTGGCCGCCGCCCTGGGCGAGGTCCGGCTTGCCGCCGCCTCCGCCGCCGAGGGCCTTGGCGGCGGCGCGGACGAGGTCGCCGGCCCTCAGACCGCGGTCGCGGGCGGCCTCGTTGGTGGCGATGACGGTCAGCGGACGGCCGTTCGCCACCGAGAACAGGGCGACCACGGCCGGACGCCCGCCCTGGAGGCGGCCGCGCACGTCGAGGACGAGCTTGCGCAGGCCGTCGGCGGTCGTGCCGTCGGGGACCCGGGCCCCGACGAAGGCGGTCCCGTCGATGTCACGGGCGGAGGAGGCCAGGCCCGCGGCGGCGGCCAGGACCTTCTCGGCGCGGAAACGCTCGATCTCCTTCTCGGCGTCCTTGAGCTTGGCGAGCATCCCGGAGATCTTCTCCGGCAGCTCCTCTGGACGGCCCTTGAGCAGATCGGTGAGCTGGGAGACCACGGTGTGTTCACGGGCGAGGAAGTTGTAGGCGTCCACACCGACCAGGGCCTCCACACGGCGTACGCCGGAGCCGATGGAGGACTCGCCCAGCAGCTTCACCAGCCCGAGCTGGGCGGTGTTGTGGACATGTGTACCGCCGCACAGCTCCTTGGAGAAGTCGCCGATGGTCACCACGCGCACCCGGTCGCCGTACTTCTCGCCGAACTCGGCGATGGCGCCCTGCTTCCTGGCCTCCTCCATGCTCATCACCTCGGCCAGGACGTCGAGTTCACGGGCGAGGACCTCGTTGATCTTCTGCTCGACGTCGGTGAGGACGGTGCCGGGCACGGCGGTCGGCGAGCCGAAGTCGAAGCGGAAGCGGCCCGGGGCGTTCTCGGAGCCGGCCTGGGCGGCCGTGGGGCCGAGTGCGTCGCGCAGCGCCTGGTGGGTGAGGTGGGTGGCACTGTGGGCGCGGGCGATGGCCCGGCGGCGCGTGACGTCGATGACGGCGTAGGCCGGGGCGCCGACGGTGACCTCGCCGACCTGGACGGTGCCCTTGTGCACGGTGACGCCGGGCACCGGCTGTTGGACGTCGCGGACCTCGATGACGGCACCGGAGCCCAGGCGGATGCGGCCGGTGTCGGGCTGCTGCCCGCCGCCCTCCGCGTAGAACGGGGTGCGGTCGAGTACGACCTCCACGTCGTCGCCCTCGGAGGCGGCCGGCGAGGGCAGGCCGTTCACCAGCAGTCCGACCACGGAGGTCTCGCTCTCGGTGTCGGTGTAGCCGGTGAAGACGGTGGCCCCGACGGTGTCGGCGACCTCGCGGTAGGAGCTGAGGTCGGCGTGGCCGGTCTTCTTGGCCCTGGCGTCGGCCTTGGCACGCTCCCGCTGCTCCTTCATCAGGCGGCGGAAGCCCTCCTCGTCCACGGACAGGCCCTGCTCGGCGGCCATCTCCAGGGTGAGGTCGATGGGAAAGCCCCAGGTGTCGTGGAGCAGGAAGGCCTTCTCGCCGGGCAGGACAGCCCCACCGGCGGCCCTGGTCTCGGTGACGGCGGTGTCGAGGATGTTGGTGCCGGCCTTGAGGGTCTTCAGGAAGGCGGCCTCCTCGGCGAGCGCGACGGTCTCGATGCGCTGCCGGTCGGTGGTCAGCTCGGGGTACTGCTGTCCCATCGTGCCGATCACGGTGTCGACCAGTTCGCCGACGACCGGCTTGCCGGCACCCAGGATGCGCATGTTGCGGATGGCGCGGCGCATGATGCGGCGCAGCACGTAACCGCGCCCCTCGTTGCCGGGGGTGACGCCGTCGCCGATGAGCATCACGGAGGTGCGCATGTGGTCGGCGACCACGCGCAGGGAGACGTCGGTGTCCTCGGCGGCGCCGTAGCGCACCCCGGTCAGCTCGCCGGCCTTGTCGATGACCGCGCGCAGGGTGTCGGTCTCGTACATGTTGTGCACGCCCTGCAGGATCATCGCCAGGCGCTCCAGACCGAGGCCGGTGTCGATGTTCTTGCTGGGCAGCTCACCGAGGATCGGGTAGTCCTTGCCCTGGCCCGGCCCGCGCTCGTACTGCATGAAGACCAGGTTCCAGATCTCCACGTAGCGCTCGTCGTTGACGGCCGGGCCGCCCTCGGCGCCGAACTCCGGGCCGCGGTCGTAGTTGATCTCGGAACAGGGGCCGCAGGGACCCGGCACGCCCATGTCCCAGTAGTTCTCCTTCTTGCCCAGGCGCTGGATCCGCTCGGCGGGGACGCCGACGACGTCGCGCCAGATGCGCTCGGCCTCGTCGTCCCCCTCGTAGACGGTGATCCACAGCCTCTCCGGGTCCAGCCCGTAGCCGCCCCTGTCCTGGCGGGTGGTGAGCAGTTCCCAGGCGAGCTCGGCGGCGCCCTTCTTGAAGTAGTCGCCGAAGGAGAAGTTGCCGCACATCTGGAAGAAGGTGCCGTGCCGGGTGGTCTTGCCGACCTCTTCGATGTCCGGGGTGCGCACGCACTTCTGCACGCTGACGGCGCGCTCGTACGGCGGGGTGGCCTCGCCCAGGAAGTACGGCTTGAAGGGCACCATGCCCGCGGGGACCAGCAGCAGCGTCGGGTCGTCCGCGATCAGCGACGCCGACGGCACGACGGTGTGCCCCCGCTCCTCGAAGAAGCGCAGCCAGCGGCGGCGGATTTCAGCCGACTCCATCAGTGGTCCTCATTCCGGTCGTACGGGTGGGTGGCTCCGAGGGCGGTGCGGTGCGGGGCCCGCCCGGCGAGCCCCCGGCGGTCTTCCGCCTGGCCCGCGGCCCCGGGGTCGGTGGAGGCCGTCAGTCCCAGTGCGTCGTTCAACTCGATCTCCCGCTGCGCCATTCCGGCGCGGACATCGAGTGCGAAGTCCTTCAGCCGGTGCCCGGCCGCCAGGGCCTGGTCCGCCGCCCGTACGGCGAGGCTGTCGGGCGCGAGACTGCGCAGCTTGCGGTTGACCTTGGTGGTGGCCCAGACGCCGGTGGCGGCGCCGGCACCGAACCAGAAGGCGCGGCGGAACACGGTGGGATCAGTCCTTTCCGTCGCGGCGCCGGCCGGCCCCCCGGCGCGCGGCCGGTACGGACCGGCCCACGACGACAGGGCGCTTCGGCGGCGGCGGGTCGCTCTTGCGGCCAAGGGCTCGGCGCACTCCGTACCCGAACGCGGCCACCTTCACCAGTGGGCCGCCGAAGGCGGTGGAGACGGTGGAGGAGAGCGCCGAGGCGTTGGCGGTGACCTCCTGGACGTCGGAGGCGATGGCGTCCACCCGGCTGAGCTGGCTCTGCGCCGAGCGGACGGTCTCGGACGCCTCGGCAAGGAGGGGAACCGCACGCTCGGTCACGTCCGTCACCAGTCCGGTCGCCGCCTTGAGCGTCCGCGCGAGCCTCACCAGCACCACTGCGAGGAACGACACCAGGATCGCCCAGAAGACGGCCACCAGGAGGCCGGCCACCTCTCCACCGGACACGCTGCACCGCTTCCCTCGGGTCGTATGGGTTCGGCCGCCGCGTCCTGCGGTTCGTGGGGTACCTGCCCACCGATCTCACGGGTGCGACGGCGGATACCGACCTTATCGCGCCGCGGGCCGTCGCCCGTACCGCATTCCCTCCGGCCCGGCGGGCGGGGTGGCGTCCGCGCCCGCTCCCGCGCGCCGCGCCGCGCCGGGGCACACCGCGGCCCCCCTGCCGCGCGATGCGCCAGGAGGGCCGGGGACCGGGAGGCCCGGGTGTCCGTGCCACCGGGAGCGGACGGTACGGGCATGCCGGAGGATCAGCGGGCGTAGTACTCGACGACGAGCTGCTCGTCGCAGACGACCGGGATCTCCTTGCGGTTCGGGTCGCGGTCCAGGCGGAAGGCGAGCGACTGGAGATTGACCTGCAGGTAGCGCGGGGTCTCGCCGTCGGGCGCGTAGCCGCCCTCGCGCGCCACCAGGAAGGGGTGTTTGGCACGGCTGCGCTCGCGGACGGAGACCACATCGTCCGGACGGACGCGGAAGGAGGGCTTGTCGACCTTGCGGCCGTTGACCTCGATGTGGCCGTGCACGACCATCTGGCGGGCCTGGTAGACGGTGCGGGCGATGCCCGAGCGCAGGACGAGCGCGTCCAGGCGGCGCTCCAGCTCGACGACCAGGGCCTCGCCCGTCTTGCCCTCGGCCTTGCGGGCGCGGTCGTAGGCGCGGACCATCTGGCGCTCGCTGATGTCGTACTGGGCGCGCAGCCGCTGCTTCTCCAGCAGCCGGACCTTGTAGTCGCTGTTCTGCTTGCGGCCCCGGCCGTGCTCGCCCGGCGGGTACGGGCGCTGCTCGAAGTACTTCACGGCCTTCGGGGTCAGCGCGATGCCGAGCGCACGCGACTTCTTGACCTTGGGACGCGACTGGTTCACGTTGAACGGACCTCCGTGTAATTTAGGTGAGCCTAACCTTAGCGGAGGAGAACGCATGTTTCGACCTGGGAGCCCCCTGCCCGGCACCGGTTCCGCGCACGGCGGCGGCCCCGGCGGCAGTGCCGGGGC
>NZ_JAJFAU010000007.1:0-34690 GCF_022614595.1 Streptomyces sp. CNQ085 | reverse complement strand
CCTCCGGCCGCAGTTCGCCCAGGCGCTCCACCACCGTCTCGGACCACACCTTCGGCTCGCTGGCGGGGATGACGGCCAGGACGTCGGCCAGCAGGTCGTACCCGGCCGCCGCCGGAGCGGAGAGCGCGGGGAGGGGTCAGCCGCGTCCCGAGGCTGAGCCCGACGAACGGCGGCCGGGAGCCGCCGAGCGGATGCGTACCCTCGTCGAGTCGAACGCCTCGGCCGTCCTGGTCATTCCCGGCGCGGACCCGGCCGGTCCGGACTGGCCGGGCCAGGGCTGCTGCGAGGCCCGCGTCGTCACCCCCGAGGGGGATGTGCTCCTGCTGGTCCCGGCCGCCTCTCCGGCCGCCCGGGCCGCGGCCCATGCCCGGGACGGCGACCTGGCCGCCGTGATGGAGATCACCGATGTGGCGCCCGTCGCGGTGCCCCACCGCGTCCGCGGCCGGGCCAGGGTGACGGGCTGGCTCACCCCCGTGTCCGGCGGGGAGTGGGCGGCCCGTACCCGGCTGCGGGCCGAACGGCACCCCTCCGGGCCTCTCCCGGGCCCCGCGTGGACACCGCTGCGGCTGGAGGTCGGCGAGGGGTGGATCGGCGACCTGCGGGGCGAGGGACACGTCGAACCGGACGAGTTCGCCGCCGCGTCCCCCGACCCCCTGGCGCGCCACGAGGCCGAACTCCTGCAGCACCTCGCCGCCGCCCACGATGACCTGCTGCGCGGGCTGTGCTCGTTTCCGGACGAGCGCGGGCGGGCGTGCGAAGTCCGGGAGGCGGTGGTGCCCGTGGCTCTGGACCGCTTCGGGCTTCGGGTCCGGTTCCGCACGGGCGGGCGGATCTTCGACGCGCTCTTCGACTTCCCCCGGCCGGTGCGGGACGTCTCCGGGCTGCGCCGGGCGATCCGGGCCCTGTTCGAGGCGGGCTCCGCGTCCTGACCGAACCGGGCCGGCGTGGAAACCGCGAGGGCCGGCGTGGCTGCGGGGCCTCAGGTGCCGACGGGCCCTCAGGGCTTCTCCGGCGGCGCGCCCTCCCCCCGCAGCCGGGCCCGCACCCGCTCCGCCACCTCGGCGTACCGGGCCTCCGCCCCGTACCGCGTCGGCTCGTAGTAGCGCCTGCCGTGGACGCCGTCCGGGGCGTACTGCTGCGCGGCGATGCCGCCGGGCAGGTCGTGCGGGTACCGGTACCCCTCGCCGTGGCCCATCTTCCGCGCGCCCTGGTAGTGGCCGTCGCGCAGATGCAGCGGCACGGGGCCGGCCAGGCCCGCCCGTACGTCCGCCAGGGCCGCGTCGATCGCCAGGTAGGCGGCGTTGGACTTCGGGGCGAGGGCCAGGGCCACGGTCGCCTGGGCGAGCGTGATCCGCGCCTCGGGGAGGCCGATCATCGCCACCGCCTGGGCCGCGGCCACGGCGGTCTGCAGGGCGGTGGGGTCGGCCAGGCCGATGTCCTCGCTGGCGGAGATCATCAGCCGCCGGGCGATGAACCGCGGGTCCTCTCCCGCCTCGATCATCCGGGCCAGGTAGTGCAGGGCCGCGTCCGCGTCCGAGCCGCGGATGGACTTGATGAGCGCGCTGGCCACGTCGTAGTGCTGGTCGCCGTCGCGGTCGTACTTCACCGCGGCCCGGTCGACGGCCTCCTCCAGCGTCGCCAGGGTGATCTCGCGCTCGCCCTTGGCCAGGGCCGCGCCGGCTCCCGCCTCCAGCGCGGTGAGCGCGCGGCGCGCGTCCCCGTCGGCCATCCGCAGCAGATGCGCCTCGGCGTCCTCCGGCAGCTCCACCGACCCGCCCAGCCCGCGTTCGTCGGCGACCGCGCGGCACAGCAGCCCGCGCAGGTCCTCGTCGGTCAGCGGTTCCAGGGTGAGCAGCAGCGAGCGCGACAGCAGCGGGGAGATCACCGAGAAGTACGGGTTCTCCGTCGTCGCGGCGATGAGAGTGACCCAGCGGTTCTCCACGGCCGGCAGCAGCGAGTCCTGCTGCGCCTTGCTGAAGCGGTGGATCTCGTCCAGGAACAGCACGGTGTCCCTGCCGTAGGCGCCCGAGGAGCGCCGCGCGCCGTCGATGACGGCCCGGACCTCCTTGACCCCGGCGGTGATGGCCGACAGCTCCGTGAAGCCCTTGTCGGTGGCCTTGCTGACGACGTGGGCCAGGGTCGTCTTGCCGGTGCCCGGCGGCCCCCACAGGATCACCGAGGACGGCCCCGCGGGCCCCTTCCCGCCCTCGCCGACCAGACGGCGCAGCGGGGAGCCGGGGCGCAGCAGGTGCTGCTGGCCGACGACCTCGTCGAGGGTGCGCGGACGCATCCGGACCGCCAGGGGGGAGGCGGACGGGTCCCTCTCCTGGCGCTCCTCGGCCGCGGCGGTGAACAGATCCGGTTCCACGGAACGCAACCCTAGGTCACACCGCCGACAGTCGCGCCGGGACGCCCGGGGCGGGTACGGCCGTCAGGGCCGACAGCGGCTCAGCTCGTCCAGAAGTCCCACCAGCGGGTCAGGATCAGCATGCCGATGATGCCGACGTGGACCGCCGGGATCACCCAGTGGAACTCCCGCACACCCTCGCGCAGCCAGGCCGGGGCGGGCAGGAAGCCGTTGTGGATGCCGCGGAAGGTCGTGTACCAGAACATCAGCAGGGTGGCGACCCAGGCCAGGTTGCACCACAGGCACAGCGCGCCGATGTTGTACAGCGACTGATACATCAGCCAGGTGCAGAAGCCGACACCGAAGAGCATGCCGGCGTTCATGGTCAGCCAGTACCAGCGGGGGAAGCGCGCCCCGGCCAGCAGGCTCATGCCGACGGCGACGATCATGCCGTAGGCGACCAGGCCCAGCACCGGGTTGGGAAAGCCGAACACCTCGGCCTGCGGGCTCTCCATCACGCTGCCACAGGAGACGATCGGGTTCAGGTCGCACGCCATGTCCAGCGTGTCCCCGGCGAGTTCGGCCTCCAGCAGCCTGAACTTGTCGACCGTGATCACCCAGGCGGCGAGCACCCCGGCCAGACCGGTGATCACCAGCAGCAGGGCGTAGGCGCGCCCCGCGCCCACGGCACCCCGTGCGGGCGGCCCGCCGCCGTCGTCACCGGTACGGGCCGCTTCGTCCCGGGGTGCCGTGGTCATTGTCATGGTCGAGTCATCCCGTCGTCTCAGGTGGGGTTCTTCATTGTGCACAACGCACAACGAGTCAGACGAGATTCCGTCGCAGTTCCGCCACCACACCGTCCAGCGGCACCGGGACCTGCTCGCCACTGCCGAGGTCCTTGACCTGGACGATCCCCTCGGCCAGATCCCGCTCCCCGGCCACGACGGCGTACGCAGCCCCCGAGCGGTTGGCCGACTTCATGCCGTTCTTGAGACCGCGGCCGCCGTGGGCGAAGTCCGTGGCGATCCCCTGTCGGCGCAGCTCGGTGACCACCCCGAACAGCGCGCGCCGGGCCTCCTCCCCCAGCGGGACGGCGAAGACCTGGGTGCGTGAGGGCCGCGGGAGCTCCACACCCTCGGCCCGCAGGGCCAGGACCGTGCGGTCCACGCCCAGCGCCCAGCCCACCGACGGCAGCGGCGGGCCGCCGATCATCTCCGACAGGCCGTCGTAGCGGCCGCCGCCGCCGACGGCGGACTGCGAGCCGAGCCCGTCGTGGACGAACTCGAAGGTGGTGCGGGTGTAGTAGTCCAGGCCGCGCACCAGCTTCTGGTCGTCCTCGAACTCCACTCCGGCCGCCGCCAGCAGCCCGCGCACCTGCTCGTGGTACTCCTTGCACGCCTCGCACAGGTGGTCGGGCATCATCGGCGCGCCGGTGAGCTGCTTCCGCACGGCCTCGCGCTTGTCGTCCAGCACGCGCAGCGGGTTGATCTCGACACGGGCGCGGGTGTCCTCGTCCAGTTCGAGTCCGCGCAGGAAGTCCTGGAGGGCCGCGCGGTAGACCGGGCGGCACTCGCGGTCGCCCAGGGAGTTCAGCAGCAGCCGGAAGTTCCTCAGCCCCAGCGAGCGGTACGCGTCCACGGCCAGGATGATCAGCTCGGCGTCCAGGGCCGGGTCCTCGGCGCCCAGGGCCTCGGCGCCGACCTGGGAGAAGTGCCGGTAGCGACCGGCCTGGGGGCGCTCGTAGCGGTACTGCGAGCCTGAGTACCAGACCTTCACCGGCAGCGCGCCGCGGTGCAGGTTGTGCTCCAGCACGGCGCGGACGACCGGCGCGGTGCCCTCGGGGCGCAGCGCCAGGCGGCTGCCGCCCTTGGTGGTGAGGGTGTACATCTCCTTGGTCACGATGTCGGTGGACTCCCCGACACCGCGGGCGAACAGCTCGACGTTCTCGAAGCCGGGGGTCTCGATGTAGCCGTAGCCGGCGCGCTTCAGCGGCGCGGCGATCGCCTCGCGCACCGCCAGGTAGTCGGCCGACTCCGGAGGGGTCAGGTCGTAGGTGCCCTTGGGGGCGGAGAAGGTGCTCACGTCTTCTTCGTCGTCACATTCCTCGTCGGGGGGCGGTGGCGCCCCCTGTGCCGAACGGGCCGCCGGCGGCCACCTCCCGCAGGAACGGGTTGGCGGCGCGTTCGCGGCCGATGGTGGTCTGGGGACCATGGCCGGACAGCACCACGGTCGAGTCGTCCAGGGGCAGGCACACGCGTGCCAGCGACCGCAGGATCTCGGCGTGGTCGCCGCCGGGCAGGTCGGTGCGTCCGATGGAGCCGGCGAACAGCAGGTCGCCCGAGAACAGCACCGGCGGTACGTCGGCCCGCTCGGGCATCCGGAAGGTCACCGACCCCCTGGTATGGCCCGGCGCGTGCGAGACGGTCAGCTCCAGCCCGGCCAGGGACAGCACGGCGCCGTCGGCCAGTTCCTCCACGTCGTCCGGCTCCCCCACGGAGAGCTCGCCCATCAGCGGCTGCCCGATGGAGCGGCCCAGCCACTTCTCGGGGTCGCTCATCATCTCCCGGTCCTCCGGGTGGATCCAGGCGGGCACGTCGTGCGCGCCGCACACCGGGACCACGGAGGCCACGTGGTCGATGTGGCCGTGGGTGAGGACGACGGCGACCGGCTTGAGGCGGTGTTTGGCTATGGCCTCCTCGACGCCTTCGGCGGCCTGGTGGCCCGGGTCGATGATCACGCACTCCTCGCCCGCGGCGGGGGCGACCAGATAGCAGTTGGTCCCCCAGGCCCCGGCGGGGAACCCGGCAATGAGCACGATCGTCCTTCGGTCGTCCGGCAGGGATGCCGCGGCCGTCGAAACCGGCCTCCGGCAGCGGTTACAGAGCCTACCGGCGACGGGACGGAGCCCGCGAACCCGTATCCCGTATACCGTACGGCCCAAGCTGTGGCACACGTGTGCGTACGCACGCCTCGTACAGACGCCCCGTAGGATTCGAAGGAGACGACCCGTGGTCAGCAGTGAGCAGCGGCGCAAACAGCTCGCCCGCGAGAAGTACCTGCGTCAGCAGCAGAGGCGGGCCGAGGCACGGCGCAAGGGACGGATCCGCAACGCCTCCATCGCGGGCGGCCTGGCCCTGGTCCTGGCGGCCGGCGGCGCCTACGCGGCCGCGGGCGGCCTGGCCGCGGACGACGAGAAGACCGACAACGCCTCCCCCGAGCCCTCCGCCCCGCCCACCAGCAAGGCCCCGGACCCGTGCGAGAAGCCCGCGGAGGGTGAACCGAGCGGGAAGCACTGGGAGAAGGAGCCGAAGATGTCGATCGACACCTCGGCCACCTACACGATGAAGCTGGAGACCACCTGCGGCGACATCGAGATCGAGATGGACGCCGCCAAGACGCCCCGCACCGTGAACTCCTTCGAGTTCCTGGCCGGCGAGGGCTACCTCGACCACTCCCCGTGCCACCGCCTGGTCAACCAGGGCATCCACGTGCTCCAGTGCGGCGACCCGACCGGCACCGGCACCGGCATGTCCGAGGACGGCGGGATCCAGCAGCCCGGCTACACCATCCCGGACGAGAACCTCGACGACCCGAAGGTGAAGGAGGGCACCTACCCGGCGGGCACGGTCGCCATGGCCAACCGGTACAACGCCCAGACCGAGGAGAACCGGGACAGCGGCGGCAGCCAGTTCTTCCTGGTCTACGAGGACAGCCAGCTGCCCCCGGACTACACCCCCTTCGGCACCGTCACCAAGGGCATGGACGTGCTGCAGAAGATCGCCGACGCCGGTATGACACCGGACCCGCAGACGGGCAACACCAAGCCGAACGCGACCGTGGTGATCGACAAGGCGACGGTACGGAAGCGGTGACCCCCGGCGACCGGTGCCGCGCCCGTGCCGGGCGGCCGCTCCCGGGCTGCCCAGCGCCCGGATTTCAGTCGCCCTGGATGCGGACAGGGCGGGCACCGGTCGCCTATGTTGGGCGTTGTACGGGGTGCCCGCGCCGACGGCCGGGCGAACCTCTCGGCCGGGCGCCGTTCCCATCCGGCTGCCGGCCGTATGACAACTGTGGACGATGCCGGGGAGCCCACGCCTCCCGTCGGCATCATGTGGAGGAGGCGCTGTGAGCAGCGACCCGTGGGGCCGCGTCGATGAGACGGGGACCGTTTACGTGCGTACCGCCGACGGCGAGAAGGTCGTCGGCTCGTGGCAGGCCGGAGCCCCCGAGGAGGCCCTGGCCTACTTCGAGCGCAAGTACGACGGCCTGGTCGTGGAGATCGACCTCCTTGAGCGCCGGGTGAAGACCACCGACCTGTCGGCCAAGGACGCCCTGACCGCCGTCGGGCACCTGCGGCAGCAGGTCGGGGAAGCGCACGCGGTGGGCGATCTGGAAGCCCTGGGCAGGCGGCTGGACCAGCTCACCGAGCTGATCGAGACCCGCCGGGAGGAGCGCAGGGCCGCCCGGGCGCGGCAGGCCGACGAGGCGCGCGGCGCCAAGGAGGCGCTGGTCGCCGAGGCCGAGGAACTCGCCGCCAGCGACCAGTGGCGGGCCGCCGGGGAGCGGCTGCGCGCCCTGGTGGACACCTGGAAGGGCCTGCCCCGGCTGGACCGCAAGTCCGACGACGAGCTGTGGCACCGCTTCTCGCACGCCCGCTCGGCCTTCTCCAAGCGGCGCAAGGCCCACTTCGCGTCGCTGGACGCACAGCGCGAGGAGGCCAGGCGACGCAAGGAGAAGCTGGTCGCCGAGGCCGAGTCCCTGTCCGGCTCGACGGACTGGGGGCCGACCGCCGCCCGCTACCGCGAGCTGATGCAGGACTGGAAGGCAGCGGGCCGGGCCCAGCGTGAGCACGAGGACAAGCTGTGGCAGCGCTTCCGCGGCGCCCAGGATGTCTTCTTCGCCGCCCGCGGCGAGGTCTTCGCCGAGCGGGACGCCGAGCAGCGGGAGAACCTCGCCCGCAAGGAGGAACTGGCCGCCGAGGCGGAGAAGCTGCTCCCGGTCACCGATCTGAAGGCGGCCCGTGCGGCCTTCCGCGCCGTCAACGAGCGCTGGGACGCCATCGGCCATGTCCCCCGGGACTCCCGGGCCGGAATCGAGGGCCGGATGCACGCGGTGGAGCGGGCGATCCAGGAGGCCGAGGAGGCCGAGTGGCGCCGTACCAACCCCGAGGCCCGGGCGCGGGCGGAGGGACTGACCGGCCAGCTCCAGGACGCCGTGGACAAGCTCCGCGCGCAGATCGAGAAGGCCCGCGCGGCCGGCAACACCGCCAGGGCTCAGAAGCTGGAGCGGGAGCTTGAGGGCCGCCAGGCCCTGCTGGACCAGGCCCTCAAGGGGCTGCGGGAGTTCAGCGGCTGAGGGATCGGTCGCGCGGTGCGGCCCCGGCGCCTTCTGAAGCGAAGACGCCGGGGCCGCACCGGTGTGCGCGCCGGGCTACGACCGGCGGGCCGAGGTGACGCGGTAGACGTCGTAGACGCCCTCCACCCCGCGCACCGCCTTCAGCACGTGGCCCAGGTGCTTGGGGTCGCCCATCTCGAAGGTGAAACGGGAGATGGCCACTCGGTCCCGGGAGGTCTGGACGGCTGCGGAGAGGATGTTGACGTGCTGGTCGGACAGCACCCGGGTGACATCCGACAGCAGCCGGGAGCGGTCCAGCGCCTCGACCTGGATGGCGACCAGGAAGACCGAGGACTGGGTCGGCGCCCACTCAACCTCCAGCATCCGCTCCGGCTCGCGCGAGAGCGAGTCGACGTTGACGCAGTCGGCGCGGTGGACGGAGACTCCGTTGCCGCGGGTGACGAACCCGAGGATCGGGTCGCCGGGCACGGGGGTGCAGCAGCGGGCCAGTTTGACCCACACGTCCTCCACACCCTTGACGATCACGCCCGGGTCCGCGCTGGAGCGCCGCTTGGCGCGACGGCGCATGGGCGGGGCGGTCTCGGCGATGTCCTCGTTGGCGGCCTCCTCGCCGCCGATGGCCTGGATCAGCTTCTGGACGACGTTCTGCGCGGAGACGTGGCCCTCGCCAATCGCGGCGTAGAGCGCCGAGATGTCCGGGTAGCGCATCTCGTGCGCCTGGGTGACCAGGGAGTCGCCGGTGAGGATGCGCTGGATCGGCAGGTTCTGCTTGCGCATGGCCCGCACGATGGCGTCCTTGCCCTGCTCGATGGCCTCCTCACGGCGTTCCTTGGAGAACCAGGCGCGGATCTTGTTGCGGGCGCGCGGCGACTTGACGAAATTCAGCCAGTCGCGGGAGGGGCCCGCCCCGGGCGACTTGGAGGTGAAGACCTCCACCAGGTCGCCGTTGTCCAGGGTGGACTCCAGCGGCACCAGGCGCCCGTTGACGCGGGCGCCGATGGTGCGGTGGCCGACCTCGGTGTGGACGGCGTAGGAGAAGTCCACCGGGGTGGCGCCCGCCGGGAGCGCTATGACGTCGCCCTTGGGCGTGAAGACGAAGACCTCGTTGCGCGAGAGGTCGAAGCGCAGCGATTCCAGGAACTCACCCGGGTCCTCGGTCTCCTTCTGCCAGTCCAGCAGTTGCCGCAGCCACGCCATGTCGTTGACGGCGTCACCCTTCCTCGCGGGCGCGTCGGTGCGGACCTTGGAGGCGCCGGCGACGGCCTCCTGCTTGTACTTCCAGTGCGCGGCGATGCCGTACTCGGCGCGGCGGTGCATGTCATAGGTGCGGATCTGCAGCTCGACCGGCTTGCCACCCGGCCCGATGACCGTCGTGTGCAGCGACTGGTACATGTTGAACTTGGGCATCGCGATGTAGTCCTTGAACCGCCCCGGCACCGGGTTCCACCGGGCGTGGACGGTCCCCAGCGCCGCGTAGCAGTCGCGGACGGTGTCGACCAGGACGCGGATGCCCACCAGGTCGTAGATCTCGGCGAAGTCGCGGCCCCGCACGATCATCTTCTGGTAGACGCTGTAGTAGTGCTTGGGGCGGCCGGTGACGGTCGCCTTGATGCGGGCGCCGCGCAGATCGGCCTGGACCTCGTCGATGACGGTCGCCAGGTACTCGTCGCGCTTGGGCGCGCGCTCGGCGACCAGGCGGACGATCTCGTCGTACATCTTGGGGTAGAGGATCGCGAAGGCGAGGTCCTCCAGCTCCCACTTGATGGTGTTCATGCCCAGGCGGTGGGCGAGAGGAGCGTAGATCTCCAGCGTCTCGCGGGCCTTCTGCTCCTGCTTCTCCCGCTTGAGGTAGCGCATGGTGCGCATGTTGTGCAGACGGTCGGCGAGCTTGATGACCAGTACCCGGGGGTCCTTGGCCATGGCGACGACCATCTTGCGGACCGTCTCGGCCTGGGCTGCCTCGCCGAACTTGACCTTGTCCAGCTTGGTGACGCCGTCCACCAGCAGTGCCACCTGGTCGCCGAAGTCGCGACGCAGGGTGTCCAGGCCGTACTCGGTGTCCTCGACCGTGTCGTGCAGCAGCCCCGCCATCAGGGTGGCCGGGTCCATGCCCAGCTCGGCGAGGATGGTGGTGACGGCCAGCGGGTGGGTGATGTACGGGTCGCCGCTCTTGCGCTTCTGCCCCCGGTGCCACCGCTCGGCGACCTGGTAGGCGCGCTCGATCTGTCGCAGCGTGGCGGTGTCGGCCTTGGGGTCGTTGCTCCGGACGATCCGCAGCAGCGGTTCCAGCACGGGGTTGTAGGGACTGGAGCGCTGGACGCCCAGACGGGCCAGACGGGCACGGACCCTGTTGGAGGAACCCGAGCGCCCGGAGACGCCCGAGACAGCGCGAGTGGCCGAGACCTTGTCCCGGGAGGCCGCGTCGTCGCGTTTCCCGCCTGTCGGCGAAACGGTGGACGGAGACGGCTTGGGGGCACCGCCGCGCTTCCCTGCCGCGGTGGCGCCCGCCGCCGAGGACTTCGCCGGCCTGCCGGCGTCCTGCTGCTGCGCTGCGGTGAGCGGCTTGGCCTCGTCTGGCAAGGGCAACTCCTCGGTGGGCCCCTCCTCGCCGGCCACGGCGCGCGGAGGGCTGTTCCGGCCGGGAACGGGCCGGACTGCCATGGTAGCCACCCCGGCCCCGAACGATCCGGGCACAGGTGCGGGGTGGCGTCGGACGTCTTCGAGGGTGTCACAGGCAGAGGGCCGGACGTGACGGAGGGAACGGCCCGGAGCGCTCCGGGCCGTCCCCTCCGCGAGGTCGGTGCCACCACGGCACCGGCTGCTCTCAGACGGTGATCACCACATCCAGCGGAGCACCTTCCAGCGCGGCCTCCAGCCTGGTCCGGCCGGGCAGGAAGCCCAGCTCCATCAGGACCGCGACCCCGGCGACCTGCGCCCCGGAACGGCGGATCAGGCGCAGCGACGCCTCGGCGGTGCCACCGGTGGCCAGCACGTCGTCGATCACCAGCACCCGGTCCCCGGGGGTGAGGTCCTCGGCGTGAATCTCGATCTCGGCGCTGCCGTACTCCAGCTCGTACGCCTGCGACAGGGTGGCGCCGGGCAGCTTGCCCGCCTTGCGCACCGGGATGAAGCCGACGCCCGCCCGCACCGCGGCCGGGGCGGCCAGGATGAAGCCGCGCGCCTCCAGGCCCACCACCTTGGTGGCGCCGCGCTCCCGGGCGAGGCCGGCCAGCGCGTCGGTGAGGGCGGTGAAGGCCTCGGGGTCGGCCAGGAGCGGGGTGATGTCCTTGAACAGCACTCCCGGCTTGGGGTAGTCGGGCACGTCACGGATTCTGCTGAGCAGCAGGCCGCGCAGCCTCTCGAAGTCGGCGGTGACGGAGATCACCGGATCACCGCCCCCGTCCGGAGGCGCGCCCGCGGCTGCCGGGCTCCGGCGAGCGGGGCCCGCCGACGGATCCGGCCGTCGCGGCGGCCCCGGTGGCCCGCCGCCGTGCGGCGGCGCCCGCGTTCTCGCCCGCCTCCTCGGTGTCCTCGGCCCCGTCGCCGCCCTTGGCCCGCTTGGCCAGCGTCCGCCGGTCGTGGGCCTTGATCTCCGGCGAGCGGAGATTGAAGTCCACCACGATCGGGGTGGCGATGAAGATGGAGGAGAACGTACCGGCGGTGAGGCCGATGAACAGCGACAGCGAGATGTCCTTGAGCATGCCGCCGCCGAGCAGGCCGGTGCCGATGAACAGCAGTCCGGCCACCGGCAACAGGGCGACCACCGAGGTGTTGACGGAACGGACCACGGTGGCGTTGATGCCGAGGTTGGCCAGCTCGCCGTAGGTGTGGCGGTTCTGCTTGAGCAGGCCGCGGGTCTTCTCCTTGACCTTGTCGAAGACCACCACCGTGTCGTACAGCGAGTAACTGAGGATCGTCAGGACGCCGACCACCGTGCCCGGGGTCACCTCGAAGCCCACGATGGCGTAGACGCCGATGGTGACGACCAGGTCGTGCACCAGGGCGCCCATGGCGCCCACCGCCATCCGCCACTCGAAGGCGATGGCCAGGTAGACGCTGACCAGGATCAGGAAGACGACCAGGCCCTGGATCGCCTTGCTGCTCATCTGGTCGCCCCAGCTCGGGCCGACCAGCTCGGTGTCCAGCTCCTGGGTCTCCAGGCCGAGCTGGTCGGCGAGGGCCGCGCGGGTCTTCTCCGACTGCTCGTTGTCCAGCCCGGTGACCTGGATGCGCAGCGCGCCACTGCCCAGCTCCTGGATGCGGGGCTCGGTCCCGGAGACCTCCTGAGCCGTCTCGCGGGCGTCCTCGATCGACATCTGGGTGGGCGGGGTGGTGAAGACGGCCCCGCCCTGGAACTCGATGCCCATGTACAGGCCGCGGGCTCCCAGGCCCACCAGGGAGATCAGCATCAGCAGCAGCGTGACGCCGTACCAGAGCTTCCGCTTTCCGACGAAGTCGTAGCTGGCCTCGCCGCGGTACAGCTTGCCGCCGAGATCACCGAATCGTGACATCTCAGGCCTCCTTCGGTTCGGCGGGGGCGGCGACCGCGGCGCGGCGGCCCCGGTGCAGCGGCGGGGTGACCCCGAGCCGCTTCGGGTCGAGTCCGGACCACGGGTGACCGCTGGTGAAGAACTTCCGGCCGGCCATGATCGTCATCATCGGCTTGGTGAGCAGGAAGACGATGGCCAGGTCCAGCGCCGTCGTCAGGCCGAGCACGAAGGCGAAGCCCTGGACGGAGCCGATCGAGACGATGAACAGCACGATGGCGGCGATGATCGACACCACGTCGGAGACCAGGATGGTCCGCCGGGCGCTCGGCCAGGCTCGCTCGAAGGCGGCCCGGATGGAGCGGCCCTCGCGGATCTCGTCGCGGATCCTCTCGAAGTAGACGATGAAGGAGTCCGTGGTGATACCGATGGCCACGATGGCGCCACAGATGGCCGGCAGGCTCAGCGCGAAGCCGATGGCCGGACCGAGCAGGGCCATGATGACGTAGGTGAGGACGGCCGCGGCCACCAGGCTGGAGATCGCCACCAGCGCCAGCACCCGGTAGTAGAAGAGCAGGTAGGCGACGACCAGCACCAGGCCGATGGCTCCGGCGATCAGGCCCGCCTTGAGCTGCTCGGAGCCGAGCGTGGGCGAGATGGTGGTCACGTTGCTCTCCTCGAAGGAGAGCGGGAGGGCGCCGTAGGAGAGGATGTTGGCCAGTTCCTCGGCGGACTGCTGGTCGAAGCTGCCGGAGATCTCGGCGCTGCCGCCGCCGAGCCGCTCGGAGACACGGGGGGCGGAGACGACCTCGCCGTCCAGCACGATCGCGAACTGGTTGCGCGGCTCGGCCTGGGTGGAGAGCTCCTCGGTGATGTCGGCGAACTTCTCGGCGCCGTCGGAGTCGAACTCCATGGTGACGATCCAGCCCTGGGCACGCTGGTCGTCGAAGAGGGCGGCGGCGTCGGTGACGTCGGTGCCGGGGACGGCGACGGGGCCGAGCCCGTACTTGTACAGCCCGCTCTCGTCACAGGAGACGACGGTCTCGGAGTTCTCCGCCTGGGCGGCGGCCAGGCGGGCCTCGGCGCGGCCCTTGTCGGTGGCGCAGTCCAGCGCGTCGAGCTTCTCCCGCAGACCGGCCGGGATGCCGGCGTCCGGCGCCGGGGCGGGCTGCGAGGCTTCGGGGGCGGCGGGCTCCTCGGCCTCCTCGTCCCCGGAGACGGAGGCCGAGGGGGTGGGCGACCGGGAGTCGTCGGCCAGCAGGTCATCGGTGACGGCGCGGCCCTGGGTGGAGGCTCCGGGCGAGGGTGCCGAGGAGGAGTCGCCGGACTTCTCGGCGTCCTGCGCCTCCTCGGCCTTCTCACCGTTGGCGCCGGACGGGCTCGCCGAGGGGTCCGGCTGGGGGGGCGGGGCCCCGGACGCGACGGTCAGGACCGGGCGGAACGCGAGCTGGGCGGTGGTACCGACCTGCTCGCGGGCCTGCTTCTCGTCGGTGCCGCGCGGGATGTTGATGACGATGTTCTCGGCGCCCTGCGTCCGCACCTCGGCCTCGGCGACGCCCAGACCGTTGACCCGTCGCTCGATGATGGAGACGGCGGTGTTCATGTTGGTCTCGTTGATCGCCTCCTCCTTACCGGGCTGCGCCTTGGCCGTGAGCGTGATGCTCGTACCGCCGGCGAGGTCGATGCCCAGGCGGGGCGTGGTGTGCCCGGAGAGGAACATGCCTCCAGTGAGCGCCACCATCGCCACCAGGATGAGCGCCAGGGAGCGCCACGGCCGTCCCTGGGCGCCCGGTGATCTGCGACCTTTCTTCGGTGCTGCCACCTTCTCGTATCTCCCTGTCCAACCGCCCGCGCTCGAATGGTCGCCGCGCGGCGCGCGAAGTGGTCGTAAGGACATGCGGCGCCGGGCCCGTCGCCGGGGCCGGCGGCGGAGCGACTCACTTGGAGTCGGCGTCGCCCTTCCGCTCGGCGTCCCCGGTCTCCGCCTCGTCGGCGGAGGAGTCCGTCTTGCTCAGGTCGGTCTTGTCCGCGCCACCGTCGGAGACCAGCGAGGAGGCGTCGTCCGGGACGACGGGGGCGTCCGCGTCGTGCTCCGGATCGCCGTTGACGATGCGCTCGTACTCGTCGGCCTCCAGCACCGCGCCGACGGCGTTCTTGGCGTAGATCGCGTGTACGCCCGGCGCGACCTCCAGGAGAACCGTGTCGGAGTGGACCTCCTTCACCAACGCGTACATGCCACCGATAGTACGGATGCCGGTGCCTGGCTCCATCCGGTCGCGCATCTGCACGGCCTGCTGCTGCTTCTTCTTGGCCGAGCGCGTCATCAGGAGCATGGCCCCGATGAGGATGATGAAGGGGAGGAGAAGTCCAATATCCACGGCGGAAGGTTTCCTTCACACGACCGCTGGGAAGCGGCCTGGTATTCGGGGGTGGTCATGCCCTCCGGGGCGGAGGGCATCGGCGGAGTCTAAGCGAGCCCGCGCCTGGGGAACAACGTCAAGCATCGCACTGAGGTTCCGCGAAGGGCGAGTTCGCACGCCGTCACGATCCGAACAGACCGGGCTGGCCCGGCCCGCCCGGGGCGGACGCCGGTGGCTGTCGGGGCGGGGTGAGCCCCATGTGCTCCCAGGCGGCGGGAGTGGCGATCCGGCCCCGGGGGGTACGGGCCAGCAGCCCCTCCCGGACGAGGAACGGCTCCGCGACCTCCTCCACCGTCTCGCGCTCCTCCCCCACCGCGACGGCCAGTGTGGACAGACCTACCGGGCCGCCGCCGAACAGCCTGAGCAGGGCGTCCAGTACTCCGCGGTCCAGGCGGTCCAGGCCGCGGGCGTCCACCTCGTAGACCGCCAGGGCCTGCCCGGCGATCTCCCTGGTGATCAGGCCGTCGGCCCTGACCTGGGCGTAGTCGCGCACCCGGCGCAGCAGCCGGTTGGCGATGCGGGGGGTGCCCCGGGAGCGGCCGGCGATCTCGGCGGCGCCCTCGGCGTCCATCTCCACGTCCAGCAGCCGGGCGGAGCGGTGGATGACCCGCTCCAGCTCGGCCGGCTCGTAGAACTCCATGTGGGCGGTGAAGCCGAAGCGGTCGCGCAGCGGCGGAGGCAGCAGGCCGGCCCGGGTGGTGGCGCCGACCAGGGTGAAGGGCGGCAGTTCCAGCGGGATGGCGGTGGCGCCCGGGCCCTTGCCGACGATGACGTCGACGCGGAAGTCCTCCATCGCCATGTAGAGCATCTCCTCGGCGGGCCGCGACATGCGGTGAATCTCGTCGAGGAAGAGGACCTCGCCCTCGGTGAGGGAGGAGAGGATCGCGGCCAGGTCCCCGGCGTGCTGGATGGCCGGTCCGGAGGTGATGCGGATGGGGGCGCCCATCTCCGCCGCGATGATCATGGACAGGGTGGTCTTGCCCAGGCCCGGGGCGCCGGAGAGCAGCACGTGGTCGGCGGTGCCGCCGCGGGCGCGGGCGGCGCGCAGCACCAGATCGAGCTGCTCGCGCACCTTGGACTGCCCGACGAACTCCGCCAGGTCCTTGGGGCGCAGCGCGGCCTCGACGGCGGTGTCCTCGCCGTCGGCGGCCGCTCCCACCAGGCGCTCGGCGCTTCCTTCGGCGTGGCCGTGGTGGTCCTCCCAGGTCATGACGGCCTCCTCGGGCTGACTGCCGAGGCGGTGGCCGGCCCGGCGATCGGGGCGGCGGGCCGGCCGTGGGTCCGGTCCGCGGGGCGGGGCGGGGGGTGCGGCGTCATGGTCGGTCTCTCATCGGTCCGTCGCCGGTCCGTGCCGCCGGGGCGGTACGGACCGGCGTCTCAGCGTGCGCGGTTGAGTGTCTGCAGGGCGGAGCGGAGGAGCTGGGGCACCGGCGGCCGGCCGCCCTCGGCCAGCACCGCCTCGGCCTGCGGGGTGACGGCGGTGACCGCGTCCTCGGCCTGGCGGGGGGCGTAGCCCAGGCCCACCAGGGCGGCGTGCAGCTGCTCACGCCAGCCGGGCTCGTCCGCCGCCGGGCCGGAGCCGCGGCCGGCCGCCGCGCCCGTGACGGCCGCCGGCTCACCGAGCCTGTCCTTCAGCTCCAGCAGGAGCTTCTGCGCGCCCTTCTTCCCGATACCGGGGACGGTGGTGAGCGCCTTCTCGTCCCCGGTGGAGACCGCCAGCCGCAGTGCGTCGGGGCTGTGGACGGCGAGCATGGCCTGAGCCAGCCGCGGGCCGACACCGCTGGCGGTCTGGAGCAGTTCGAAAACCTGTCGCTCGTCGTCGGCGGCGAAGCCGTAGAGCGTCAGGGAGTCCTCACGGACCACCAGCGAGGCGGCCAGCCTGGTGTGTTCGCCGACGCGCAGGCCGGCGAGGGTGGCGGGGGTGCAGTGGAGCGCCATGCCGACGCCGCCGACCTCGATCACAGCGGTGTCCGGGGAGAGGGCGGCGACCGGTCCGGATACGAAGGCGATCATCGGCTGTCCTCCGAGGTGCGCCGGGTTCTCCGGGCGGGCGCGGCCTCCGGCGCGGGCACCGGGACCGGCTCCGCTCCAACCGCCGCGGACGCGACCGGGGCGGCGCGGGCCTGGCGGTGGTGGATCTGCTGGTGCCCGGCCTGCCGGTGGTGGGCCTGCTGGAGCCTGGCCCGCCGGAGCCGGTCCTGGGCGGGGGCGCGCCAGATGTGGCAGATGGCCAGTGCCAGGGCGTCGGCGGCGTCGGCGGGCTTGGGCGGGGCGTCCAGCCGCAGCAGTCTGGTGACCATCGCACCCACCTGGGCCTTGTCCGCCCGGCCGGTGCCGGTGACGGCGGCCTTGACCTCACTGGGGGTGTGCAGGACGACCGGAAGGCCGCGCCGGGCCGCGCAGAGCATGGCGACCGCGCTGGCCTGCGCGGTGCCCATCACGGTGCGGACGTTGTGCTGGCTGAACACGCGCTCGACAGCGACGACATCGGGCCGGTACTCCTCCAGCCACTCCTCCAAGCCGCGCTCGACGAGCACCAGCCGCTCGGGGACCTCGGCATCGGCGGAGGTCCGCACGACGCCGACCCCGTCCATCCGCAGCGGCCGGCCGGCCACCCCCTCCACCACGCCGATGCCGCAGCGGGTCAGCCCCGGGTCCACGCCGAGTACGCGCACCGCGGCCCCCTTCCGTCCACTGATCGTTCGATCGCCTGTTCCCGCAGGCTATCGGCTGCCACCGACAACGCCGGAGGGCGCCGCGGAAGAGGGTCGGCGCCGGGCCTCGCACCGGGCGTCGGAACGCGCTCCGGTTCGGATGCCCCGGGGATCAGCCCTCGACCTTGGTCATGACGTCGTCGGACACGTCGAAGTTGGCGAAGACGTTCTGCACGTCGTCGCTGTCCTCCAGCGCGTCGATCAGCTTGAAGATCTTGCGGGCGCCCTCCTCGTCCAGCTCCACCTGCATGGTGGGGACGAAGTTCGCGTCCGCCGAGTCGTAGTCGACGCCCGCCTTCTGCAGCGCGGTGCGCACCTCGACCAGATCACTCGCCTCGCTGATGACCTCGAAGGACTCGCCGAGGTCGTTGACCTCCTCGGCACCCGCCTCCAGAACGGCGGCCAGCACGTCGTCCTCGGTCAGGTCGCCCTTGGGGACGATCACGACGCCCTTGCGGTTGAACAGGTAGGACACCGATCCCGGGTCGGCCATGGAGCCGCCGTTGCGGGTCATGGCGACGCGCACGTCGGAGGCCGCGCGGTTGCGGTTGTCGGTGAGGCACTCGATCAGGACCGCGACGCCGTTGGGACCGTAGCCCTCGTACATGATCGTCTGGTAGTCGGCGCCGCCCGCCTCCAGGCCCGCGCCCCGCTTGACCGCGCGGTCGATGTTGTTGTTGGGGACGGAACTCTTCTTCGCCTTCTGGATGGCGTCGTAGAGGGTGGGGTTGCCGTCGGGGTCGGCACCGCCCATCCGGGCCGCGACCTCGATGTTCTTGATCAGCTTGGCGAAGAGCTTGCCGCGCTTGGCATCGATCACGGCCTTCTTGTGCTTGGTGGTCGCCCACTTGGAATGGCCGGACACAGCCTCGCTCCTTCATGTCGCCAACGGGGGAATCAACGGGCCGATACTACAGCCGGTGACACCGGCGGATCACCGTGCGGCCGAGCCCACCATCGCGGTGAAGAGCCGGTGGACGCGATGGTCTCCGGTGAGTTCGGGGTGGAAGGCGGTCGCCAGCAGGGCTCCCTGGCGCACGGCGACGGGATGGCCGTCGAAGGCCGCCAGCACCTCCACGTCCGCGCCGGTGGACTCCACCCAGGGCGCGCGGATGAAGACGCCCTCGACCGGCCCGCCCTCGACCCCGGCCACGTCCACGGACGCCTCGAAGGACTCGTTCTGCCGTCCGAAGGCGTTGCGGCGCACGATCATGTCGATCCCGCCGACCGTCTCCTGGCCGGACCGGGGATCGAGGATCTTGTCGGCGAGCATGATCATGCCCGCGCAGGACCCGTAGGCGGGCATGCCCGAGCGGACGCGCTCGCGCAGCGGCTCCATCAGCCCGAAGGCGATGGCCAGCTTGGAGATGGTGGTGGACTCGCCGCCGGGGATCACCAGGCCGTCGGCCTCGGCGAGCTCCCCGGGGCGGCGGACGGCGCGGGCCTCGGCGCCGGCCGCCTCCAGCGCGGCGAGGTGTTCGCGGACATCGCCCTGGAGGGCGAGGACTCCGATGGCGGGGGTGGTCACGGGGCGCACCTCTTCGGGGAACACGTACGGGACGGCGTGGGGGAAGGAGGGGACGGCCGGGGCGGCCCGCGGTGTGCGGGCCGCCCGGGTGATGGGAGGCGCGGTGTGCGCCGCGGCTCACCAGCCGCGGCCGGCGAACCTCTCGGCCTCGGTCAGGGTGTCGCAGTTGATGCCGACCATGGCCTCACCCAGGCCGCGGGAGGCGTCCGCGACGGCCTTGGGGTCGTCGAAGAAGGTGGTGGCCTTCACGATGGCGGCGGCGCGCCTGACCGGGTCGCCGGACTTGAAGATGCCCGAGCCGACGAAGACGCCCTCGGCGCCGAGCTGGCGCATCAGCGCGGCGTCGGCCGGGGTGGCCACGCCGCCGGCGGAGAACAGCACCACCGGCAGCTTGCCCAGCTCGGCGACCTCGCGGACCAGCTCGTAGGGGGCGCGCAGCTCCTTGGCGGCGGCGTACAGCTCGTTGTTGTCGTAGCCGCGCAGGCGGGCGATCTCGTTCTTGATCTGGCGCAGATGACGGACGGCCTCGACGACATTGCCGGTGCCGGCCTCGCCCTTGGAGCGGATCATGGCCGCGCCCTCGGCGATCCGGCGCAGGGCCTCGCCCAGGTTGGTGGCGCCGCAGACGAAGGGCGTGGTGAAGGCCCACTTGTCGCTGTGGTTGACCTCGTCGGCGGGGGTGAGGACCTCGGACTCGTCGATGTAGTCCACACCGAGCGCCTGGAGCACCTGGGCCTCGACGAAGTGGCCGATGCGGGACTTGGCCATCACCGGGATGGAGACGGCGTCGATGATCCCCTCGATCATGTCCGGGTCGGACATGCGGGCGACCCCGCCGTCCTTGCGGATGTCGGCGGGCACCCTCTCCAGGGCCATGACCGCGACGGCTCCGGCGTCCTCGGCGATCTTCGCCTGCTCCGGCGTGACCACGTCCATGATCACACCGCCCTTGAGCTGTTCGGCCATGCCGCGCTTGACGCGCGCGGTGCCGGTCTCGGGCGTCGGTACGGAGGCGGTTTCGGACGTGCTGGAAGGCGTGGTGGACAAGGTGCGACCTCACTCGGCGACGGTGAACAGCGTTTTTGGGACGGGTCGGGACGGCAGGGGCGCCGGACGGCGCCGGATCGCGTACGGCCGGAAGGCCCACGCCGATGTGCGCGGTAGCCGTACGGTGAACCCATCGTAGGCCCGTTCGATTCCCCATCGGATCCGCCATCCGGTCCAGTTCACGGTGATCCCTGCTACAGAACCGATGAAACGGGGCGAGCGGCCCGCATGAAAAGGGCCAATCGGAAGTCAGTGGCCTTCTCTCGGGAGGCCTGTCCGGTCCGCCAGGACCGCCGGCGGCTCGTCGTCCATCTCGAAGGCCAGCGGGAAGGGCGCATGCCCGGCCAGCCGGAACCAGCGCACCTTGCGGTGGCGGCGCAGCGCGCGGGCGGCCCGTACCGCGTCGTTGTGGAAACGCCGCGCCATGGGCACCCGGCGCACCGCGGCGGCCAGCTCCTCGGCGGTCGCCTCGCCCCCGGGCGCCGCCCGTACCGCCTCCAGCTGCGTGCTCTCGGCGAACACCGCGCGCAGGGCCTGGCTGAGCTCGCTCTCGGCGACCTCCCGGTGCTCCTCCTCGGCCTGTCGGGCGTCATGGGCGGCCTGGTACAGGACGATGGAGGCGGCCGGGTCCAGCACCCCCGCGGTGGCCAGCTCCTGGGCGACGGAGGCACGCCGCAGCAACTGCGCGTCCAGGGCCGCGCGGGCCGCGTCGAGACGGGCGTGCAGCCGGTCCAGACGTCCGGCGGTCCAGCTCAGGTAGACGGCGACGAGCAGCAGCGCCGCCGCGATCCAGACGATCGTGGTCACGGTCGGAAGGTCCCCCCGGGTTCAGTCACGTGCCAGGCCCAGCCGGGCGCGCAACCCCGTCCGCTCGTCCGGCGCGACCGAGGCGGCGCCGTCGGCGACGGTCTCGTAGACAGCGAGGATGTCCGCGCCGACGGTGGACCAGTCGAAGCGGCGCACGTGGCGGCTGCCGCGCCCGCGCAGCTCCGCGCGCCACTCCGGGGCGCTCAGCAGGCGCACCGCGGTGGCGGCCAGCCCGTCGGCGTCCTCGTTGGCGTACAGCTCGCCGGCCTCTCCCCCGTCCAGCACCTGGGCGAAGGCGTCCAGATCGCTGGCGAGCACCGGGGCCCCGGCCGACATCGCCTCCACCAGGATGATGCCGAAGGACTCGCCGCCGGTGTTGGGGGCGATGTACAGGTCCACGCTGCGCAGCAGCCGCGCCTTGTCCTCGTCGCTGACCATGCCCAGGAACTCCACGCGGTCGCGCAGCTCGCCCGGCAGGCCGGCGACGGCCTCCTCCTCGTCGCCGCGCCCGGCCACCAGCAGCCGGGTGCCGGGGCGCTCCGCGAGGATGCGCGGAAGCGCCCGCATCAGCACGGGCAGGCCCTTGCGTGGCTCGTCGATGCGCCCTATGAAGCCGATGGTGTTCTCTCCGTCGCGGCCCTGCCACTCGGCCTTGGGCTCGGCGCCGGCGAAGAAGTCCACGTCCACGCCGTTGGGGATGACGACCGCGTCCCCGCCCAGGTGCTCGACCAGGGTGCGGCGGGCGTACTCGCTGACGGCGATCCGTGCGCTGATCTTCTCCAGCGCGGGCTGCAGGATCGGATAGGCGGCGATCATCGCCCGCGAGCGCGGATTGGAGGTGTGGAAGGTGGCCACGATCGGTCCCTGCGCCGCCCAGCAGGCCAGCAGGGAGAGCGAGGGAGTGGCGGGCTCGTGGATGTGCAGCACGTCGAAGGCGCCCTCGTGCACCCAGCGGCGCACCCTCGCCGCCGACAGGAAGCCGAAGTTCAGCCGGGCGACCGAGCCGTTGTACGGGACGGGGACGGCCCGCCCGGCCGGCACGACGTACGGCGGCAGGGGTGTCCCCTCCTCGGCCGGGGCGAGGACCGACACCTCGTGCCCGAGGCCGGTGAGGTGCTGGGCCAGGTCCCGGATGTGGAACTGGACGCCGCCGGGGACGTCCCAGGAGTAGGGACAGACGATGCCGATCCTCACCGCTCCCCCGCCTCCCGGCCAGCCGGATCCGGCCCCGCGTCCGTTCCGGTCCGCGGCACGAGATCGGCCGACCACAGTCTCTGCAGCATGTGCCAGTCCTCGGGGTGCTCGGCGATACCGGCCGCGAAGCCGTCCGCCACCGCCTGGGTCATGGCCGCGGCCTTCTCCCGGCGGGTGCCCTCGGCGGGCGCTTCCACCGGCGGCAGGACGCGCCCCTTCATCACGGGCGTCTCGTCGAACCACAGGTGCGCCGGCAGCAGCGCGGCCCCGGTCTGCAGCGCCAGCATGGCGGGGCCGGCCGGCATCCGGGCCGGTTCCCCGAAGAAGTCGACCTCGACGCCGGAGGAGGACAGGTCCCGGTCGGCCACCAGGGCCACCAGCCCGCCCGCCCGCAGCCGCCGGGCCAGGGTGCCGAAGGCCGCGCCGCCGGTGTGCGGCAGCACCTCCATGCCCAGGCCCTCGCGGTAGGCGACGAAGCGGTCGTACAGGCTCTCGGGCTTGAGGCGCTCGGCGACGGTGGTGAACGGGATACCCAGGCCGGTGGTGAGGTAGGCGCCGGCCAGGTCCCAGTTGGCCATGTGCGGCAGCGCCAGGATCACGCCGCGGCCCGATCCGAGCGTGCCGGTGAGCCGGTGCAGGTCGGTGACCTCGACTCCGTCGCGGACGCGCGCCTCCTCCCACGCCGGCAGCCGGAAGGACTCCATCCAGTAGCGCAGGTACGAGCGCATGCCCGCGCGGGACAGCTCCGCCAGCCGCTCGGGTCCCGCCCCGGGAACCACCCGGGCGTAGTTGGCCTCCAGACGCAGCACGCCCTGACCGCGGCGCCGCCAGGCCGCGTCGGCGATGACGCGGCCCAAGGCCGCGGCGGCGGGCTCGGGGAGTCGCTTGACCGCACCCCAGCCGAGCCCGTACAGGGCGTCCGTCGTCCGCTCCCTCATGAGCTGCCGCCCCCCTGCCCGGTCGCGGCGGCTCCGTCCCGGCCCGGCCCCGTGGTCCCTCCCACGTCCCGGCCGGCGTCGGCTTCGGCCGCCTCCCGCCGGACCGTCACCATCCGCTGCAGGATCGTCACCAGGCTGCCCGCGGCCACCGCCCACAGGGCCACGGGCAGCAGGACCCCGATGTACGGGACGCCGAAAGTCGTCTCGAACCCGGCGAGCCCGGCGCACACCAGGGTGATCACCAGCCGCTCGGCGCGCTCGACCAGGCCGTTGACGTTCACCGGCAGGCCGATGCTCTCGCCTCGCGCCTTGGTGTACGACACGACCTGGCCGCTCGCCAGGCAGAAGATCGCCACCGCGCACAGCACCGGGTCGTCGCCCCGGCCCGCGTACCAGAGCGCGATGCCGCCGAAGACGGCCGCGTCGGCGACGCGGTCCAGGGTGGAGTCGAGGAACGCACCCCAGCGGCTGGAGCGGCCCGACTGCCGCGCCATGGTGCCGTCGACCAGGTCGGAGAAGACGAACAGGGTGATGACGACGGTGCCCCAGAAGAACTCGCCGCGGGGGAAGAAGGCCAGCGCCCCCGCCATGACTCCGCCGGTGCCGATGAGCGTGACCGTGTCGGGGCTGACTCCCAGCCGGAGGAGCAGAGCGGCGAACGGCGTGAGAACACGCGTGAAGAACGCACGCGCGTACTTGTTCAGCATGGCCTTCCCGGAAGTCGAGGTGGGCCGGCGGCCGGGGGGCCGTCGGCGCGCCCATCGTAGCCAGCCGCACCCGGGGCGCCGCCGGTGCGTCACGGTGCCCGCGACCGCGGGTACCGATGAGCTGGCAGAGAAGGTCGCTTCCGCCCCGTCGGAACGGCTTCGCCAGTAAATGAACTCCTCACACGAGCTTGTTCCCGAAAGTCGTGAATGCCACGTATGGACGGACCCCGGTGGCGGTGGAAAGCTCGGAGGAGCACGTCTTGTGCGATCCGGCACACGACCATCCCACCCAGCCGCACGGACCGGGAGGCGGACGACATGGGCGACAGGACGAGTACGCACAACGGGGCCGCGGGGAGGGCGCCGGTGGCCGACCGGCCCGGCTCCATACGGAACGTGGTGCTGGTCGGCCACAGCGGCGCTGGGAAGACGACCCTGGTCGAGGCACTCGCCCAGGCCTCGGGCGCGCTAGGACGCGCGGGCCGGGTCGAGGACGGCACCACCGTCTCCGACCACGACGAAACCGAGCACCGGCAGCAGCGCTCGGTCCAGCTCTCCCTGGTCCCCGTGGAATGGGACGGCGTCAAGGTGAACCTCCTGGACACCCCCGGCTACGCCGACTTCACCGGGGAGCTGCGGGCCGGTCTGCGGGCGGCGGATGCGGCCCTCTTCGTCGTCTCGGCCGCCGACGGCGTGGACGGATCGACCCGGCTGGTGTGGGAGGAGTGCGCCGCGGTCGGGATGCCGCGCGCCATCGTCGTCACCCGTCTGGAGGCGTCGCGCGCCGACTTCGGGGAGATGACCGACGTCTGCCGACGGGTCTTCGGCGGCGACGACCCCGACGCGGTACTCCCGCTGTACCTGCCCCTGCGCGGGGAGCCGGGACCCGACGGGCACGCACCGGTCGCCGGGCTGGTCGGGCTGCTGTCGCGGCGGGTCTGCGACTACTCCGCCGGCGAGCGGGCCGAGCGCGACCCGGACCCCGGGCACCTTCCGCTGATCGCCGGCGCCCGGGCCCGGCTGATCGAGGGCATCATCGCCGAGAGCGAGGACGAGACGCTGATGGAGCGCTACCTCGGCGGCGCGGACGTCGAGGTGGGAACGCTGGTGCGGGACCTGGAGAAGGCCGTCGCCCGCGGTGTGTTCCACCCCGTCCTGGCCGCGGCCCCCGGCGTGGAGGGGGCCCGGCAGGGGCTGGGCACGGTGGAGCTGCTGGAACTGGTCACCCGCGGCTTCCCCACTCCCGGGGAACGTGAGGTCCCCCCGGTCACGACCCCCGACGGCAGGCCCCGCCCCCCGCTGGAGTGCGACCCCGACGGCCCGCTGGCGGCCGAGGTGATCAGGACGTCCTCCGACCCCTACGTCGGGCGGATGTCGCTGGTACGGGTCTTCTCCGGCACTCTGCGCCCGGACATACCCGTGCACGTGTGCGGCCACGGTCTGACCGGCCACGACGGCACCCCCACCGGGCGGCCCCACGACGCGGATGAGCGCGTCGGCACCCTGACCAGCCCCTTCGGCGGGCAGCAACGGCACCTGCCGCTGGCCGTGGCGGGCGATCTGGCCTGTGTCGCCAAACTCTCCCGCGCGGAGACCGGCGATACCCTGTCGGACAAGGGCGACCCACTGGTGATGGAGCCGTGGGTGATGCCCGACCCGCTGCTGCCGGTGGCCGTCCAGGCCCATGCCAGGAGCGACGAGGACAGGCTCTCCCAGGGACTGGCCCGGTTGACCGCCGAGGACCCCACCCTGCTCCTGGAGCAGAACCCCGACACCCGTCAGCTGGTGCTGTGGTGCATGGGCGAGGCTCACCGGGACGTGGCGCTGGAGCGGCTGCGCGCCCGCTACGGCGTCCGGGTCGACGCCGTGCCCCACAGGGTGGCCCTGCGCGAGACCTTCGCCGAGCGGGCCACCGCGCGGGGACGGCACGTCAAGCAGTCCGGCGGTCACGGCCAGTACGCCGTCTGCGAGATCACCGTGGAGCCGCTGCCGGCCGGCTCGGGCGTGGAGTTCGCCGACAAGGTGGTGGGAGGCGCGGTGCCGCGCCAGTTCATCCCTTCGGTGGAGAAGGGGGTGCGGACCCAGGCCGCGCGCGGGGTGGCCACCGGGCATCCGCTGGTGGACGTGCGCGTCACTCTCGTCGACGGCAAGGCGCACTCGGTGGACTCCTCCGACGCGGCCTTCCAGACGGCTGGCGCCCTGGCCCTGCGGGAGGCCGCCGCGGGCGCGCGCATCCACCTGCTGGAGCCGGTCGACGAGGTGCGGGTGACGGTCGCCGACGAGTACGTGGGCCCGGTGATGAGCGATCTGTCGGGGCGGCGCGGCCGGGTGGTGGGCACCGAGCAGATCTCCGGCGGCGGCGCCCTGGTGCGCGCGGAGGTCCCCCGGTCGGAGATCGGCCGCTACGCGGTGGACCTGCGCTCCCTCTCGCACGGCACGGGCCGCTTCTCCCGCTCCCCCCTGCGCCACGAACCGGTGCCGCGGCAGGTCGCCGAGCGAATCCGCGGGCAGGCCGAAAGCCGCGTGGCGTGACACCCCGGTGACGGTACGCTGAACGCTGCGACGTCGGGCCCGGCACAGACGGGCGCCGACAGGTGTGCGGCGGCCCGTGGTTGGGAACGGTCGGTACGAGCCTGACGTCGGACGGCGCGAGCGGAGTGGGGGCACCAGTGGCGGGCTTCGATGACGGGAGCGGCGCGTACGACTTCAGTCCCGGCGCGCAGGTCCCGTTGACCGGTTCGGGCGGCGGGCAGACCGCCCCCACCCAGGCGCTGGCCTCGGCCGCCTATCGCGACGGCCCGGTGACGGACCTGCTCGCGGCGAACGAGGGCGCCAAGGCCTCGGCGCCCCGCTTCTCGCTGTTCGAGCCGAATCTGGGCGAGGCGTTCTCCCACGCGGTCCGGACACGGATGCTCGGCGGCGCCCGCAAGGCGATGATCCAGTCCTTCGGCTGCGAGCCGCAGGTCGTGGTCGAGCACTGCCTGGCGGCCGACCGCATCCGCCGGGAGCGCGACGCCCGGCTGACGGCGGTGATGGTGCTCTTCGGAGTGCTCTTCCTGCCCGGTGTCCTGCTGTGGCTCGGGGGCTTCCAGCTGCGCCGCACCCTGGCGGGCTCGCAGGACCGCCGGGCCGGGGCGCTGGGCATGGGCGTGATCGTCGCACTCGGCGTGCTGGCGGCGGTCTTCGTGCTGCGGCTGCCGTTCACCGGTTTCTGGGCGATCTACCTGCGCGTGATGCTGGTCGCCCCGGTCGTGGGCTGGCTGCTGGCCAAGCAGATCTGCGAGCGCTATGCCAAGGACCTGCGCTCCCGCTGGGAGGGCCTGCTGTCGGGCGGCGGCGTCGGCGCCAAGATCCCCGAGGCGGTGCCGTACGCCCCCGGCGACGCCGGCGCGGAGAGCATAAGGTTGAATCTGGCCAAGCTGGCGGCCGAGCAGCGCAGCAACATAGTCTTCTACGCCGGCCCCAGGGGAATACTCGGCATGGGCCCGCGCTGGGGCAGCTGGCAGCTCGCCGAGGAGCTGGTGCCGGCCTCCCCCGGCACCGAGATCAACCCCTTCCGCAGCTGGGACGTGGCGCGCGCGATCCACGACCAGCTGCGGATGCTGGAGCGCACCCCGCTGCACACCGGCGGTTTCCCCAAGCCCTCCGTCCGGCACTGGGTGGCCGTCCATGTCGGGGAGGGCGCCTCGGGGGTCTCCCGGCCCGAGGGGCAGAACGTCGAGGCGTACAGCTACAAGGAGTTCGAGGTCCAGCGGATCTGCAACGAGCAGCAGTTCGACAGCGGCAACCGCCACTACCTCGGCGTCCAGTTCGTGCTGTGGGACGGCCAGCTCGTGCTGAACATGCTGATCAGCGTCACCGTGCTGCACCACACCCTGCGCATCGAGGTCACCGGCCACGCGCTCGGGCCGATCAGCTCGGTGTTCTTCTCCAAGCCGTCGCCGAGGAAGAAGACGGTCTCCAAGTCCATCCGGTTCTGGGAGACCAAGGACATCGAGCTGCCGCTGATCCAGTCCGCTGAGGTGGTGCGGCTGGCGGTGCGCGCGCCGCTGACGTGGTTCCCCCCGGTGCTGGACTTCCTGGGCGGCAAGCTGAGCCTTCCCGAGCCCTTCGGGCTGCGGCACGTGTGGGCCGACAGGCCCTGGCGCCACCGTTTCATGGCCGACGACACCCTGCGGGCGGCCACCCCGGTGCTGCGGGTGGTGCACGCGGCGACCCTGAAGGTACTGAAGGAGAACAACGTGGACATCGAGAAGTTCGGTGCCCGTTCCCTGAACCTCAGCGGTCAGGTGCAGGCGGCCGAGCCGGGCAACGCCGACGTGTACAACGCCCCCTGAACCCGAGCCGCCGCCCGCGCCCCGCGGGCGGCGGCTCGGGTTCAGGGGGCTCAGGCACCCGCGGGCCACTTCTCGGCCAGCATCCGCCGGGTGTCGGCCAGCAGTTGCGGCAGCACCTTGGTGTGGCCCACCACCGGCATGAAGTTGGTGTCGCCTCCCCAGCGCGGCACGATGTGCTGGTGGAGGTGGGCAGCGATCCCGGCGCCCGCGACCTCGCCCTGGTTCATGCCGATGTTGAACCCCTGTGCCCCGGAGGCCGCGCGCAGCGCCTTCATGGCCCGCTTGGTGTAGTCGCCCAGCTCCACCGTCTCCTGAGCGGTGAGGTCGGTGTAGCCGGCGACGTGCCGGAAGGGCACCACCATCAGATGGCCGCCGTTGTACGGGTAGAGGTTGAGCACCGCGTACACCAGCTCGCCGCGGGCGATCACCAGCCCGTCCTCGTCGGACTTGGCCGGGATCGTGCAGAACGGGCAGCCGTCACCGGCGCCCGGGCCGCTCGGCTTGTTCTCCCCCTGGATGTAGGCCATCCGGTGGGGCGTCCACAGACGCTGGAAGGCGTCCGGCGACCCCACTCCGATCTGCTGCTCCGGCTCGCTGCTCATGCGGGCCAGCATAGGACTTCACCGCACCTCGACGGGCCGGTGGGGCCGGACGACGAGGGCGTGCCCGCGGAGCACACCGCTGCGCGGGCACGCCCTCGTCCGGCGGTCAGACCTGGACACGGTCCTCGACGGCCTTGGCGATCTCCGCGATCGCCTCGTCGACCGGCACGCCGTTCTTCTGCGAGCCGTCGCGGTAACGGAAGCTGACCGCGCCCGCCACCATGTCGTCGTCACCGGCGATGACCATGAACGGCACCTTGCCCTTCTGCGCGTTCCTGATCTTCTTCTGCATCCGGTCCGAGGAGGAGTCCACCTCCACCCGGAGCCCCTTCGCCCTCGCCCGGGCCGCGAACTCCTCCAGGTAGGGCACATGGGTGTCGCCGATCGGGATGCCGACCGCCTGGACCGGGGCCAGCCAGGCCGGAAAGGCGCCCGCGTAGTGCTCCAGCAGCACGGCGAAGAACCGCTCGATGGAGCCGAACAGCGCGCGGTGGATCATCACCGGCCGCTGCCGGGAGCCGTCGGGGGCGGTGTACTCCAGGTCGAAGCGCTCGGGAAGGTTGAAGTCGACCTGGATGGTCGACATCTGCCAGGTCCGGCCGATGGCGTCACGCGCCTGCACCGAGATCTTCGGGCCGTAGAAGGCGGCGCCCCCCGGGTCCATGACCAGCTCCAGCCCCTGCTTCCCGGCGGCCCGGCGCAGGGTCTCGGTGGCCTCCTCCCAGTTCTCGTCCGTCCCGATGAACTTCTCCGGGTCCTTGGTGGACAGCTCCAGGTAGAAGTCCTCCAGACCGTAGTCGCGCAGCAGGTTCAGCACGAAGGTGAGCAGCGAGTCGAGCTCGTCAGCCATCTGCTCCTTGGTGCAGTAGATGTGCGCGTCGTCCTGAGTGAAGCCCCGGGCCCGGGTCAGGCCGTGGACGACGCCCGACTTCTCGTAGCGGTAGACCGTGCCGAACTCGAACAGCCGCAGCGGCAGCTCGCGGTAGGAGCGTCCCCGCGCGTCGAAGATCAGGTTGTGCATGGGGCAGTTCATGGGCTTGAGGTAGTAGTCCACGCCCTCGTCGAGCTGCATGGGCGGGTACATGCCGTCGGCGTACCAGTCCAGGTGGCCCGACTTCTCGAACAGCTTCCCCTTGGTGGCGTGCGGGGTGTAGACGAACTCGTAGCCCGCCTCCTCGTGCCGCCTGCGCGAGTAGTCCTCCATGGTGCGGCGGATGATGCCGCCCCTGGGGTGGAAGACAGCCAGACCGGAGCCGATGTCCTCCGGGACGGAGAACAGGTCCAGCTCCGCGCCGAGCCTGCGGTGGTCGCGCTTCTCCGCCTCGGCCAGGAACTCCAGGTACGCCTTCAGTTCGTCCTTCGAGGGCCAGGCGGTGCCGTAGATCCGCTGGAGCTGCGGGTTCTTCTCACTGCCCCGCCAGTACGCGGCGGCCGACCGCATCAGTTTGAACGCCGCAACGGTGCGGGTGGTGGGCAGGTGCGGACCGCGGCACAGGTCCTTCCAGCACAGCTCGCCGGTCTTGGCGTCGAGGTTGTCGTAGATGGTCAGCTCACCCGCGCCGACCTCGGCCGAGGCACCCTCGGCGGCCTCGGCCGCGTTGCCCTTGAGTCCGATCAGCTCCAGCTTGTACGGCTCGCCGGCCAGTTCCTCGCGGGCTTCCTCGTCACCGGTCACGCGGCGGGAGAAACGCTGGCCGCGCTTGACGATCTCCTGCATCCGCTTCTCGATGCGCTTGAGGTCGTCCGGGGTGAACGGCTCGGCGACGTCGAAGTCGTAGTAGAAGCCATCCTTGATCGGCGGGCCGATACCGAGCTTGGCCTCGGGGAAGAGGTCCTGCACGGCCTGGGCCATGACGTGCGCGGTGGAGTGCCGCAGGATGTTCAGCCCGTCCTCGGAGGAGATCTCCACGGGCTCGACCTCGTCACCGTCGGCGACGGCGTACGCCAGGTCCTTCAGCTGCCCGCCGACGCGGGCGGCGACGATCGAGCGGTCGCCGGAGAAGAGTTCGGCGGCCGTGGTGCCCGTGGTCACCACGCGTTCTTCCCGCTCGGAATCGCGTTGGATGATCACACGGACGTCCGTCACCGGTCTCTCCTGACTGCTGTCGTCTCGGGTCTCCCCGTCTCGGGATCGGCCCGAAGCGCGGACGATCGCCGCGCACCGTGAATCGTACCGAGCCGGACGCCCCGGCCGCGAAACGGTTACGGCCCGGTCCAGGGCCACCGGGGTTGGCCGCGAGCCGGGCGAGGTATCAAGACGGGCGACGGGCGTACGCGCCGCCGTACGCGCCCGTCCGCCGGGACGGTCCCGGTCTCGACACGGAGGGGAAGCAGAGCATGACGGTGTGGTACGAGGGGCCGCTCGCCGCATTCGACACCGAGACCACGGGGGTGGACCCGGAGCGTGACCGGATCGTCTCGGCCGCGCTGGTGGTGCAGGACGCGCCGGGGGCGCCGGTGCGCGCCGTGCGCTGGCTGGTGGATCCGGGGGTGCCGGTGCCCGAGGGGGCGGCGGCGGTGCACGGGCTGACCGGGGAGTACCTGCGCGAGCACGGCCGACGCCCGGCGGACGCGGTCGGTGAGGTCGCGAGAGCCCTGGCGGAGCGCGCGTCCGAGGCGCTGCCGCTGGTGGTGATGAACGCGCCGTTCGATCTGACGCTCCTGGACCGGGAGTTGCGGCGGCACCACGGCACCGCGCTGACCGAGGCCGTCGCCTCCCTCCCGCTGTACGTACTGGACCCGCGGGTGCTGGACAAGTATCTGGACCGCTACCGCAAGGGCCGCCGCACCCTGGCCGCGCTGTGCGAGCACTATGGCGTGGAACTGGCCGGGGCCCACGACGCCGCCGCCGACGCCACGGCCGCGCTCGAGGTCGTGCGGGAGGTGGGGCGCCGCCACGCGCAGCGGCTGTCCTCGCTGACGCCGGCCGAGCTGCACACCCTTCAGTCGGTCTGGCACGCGGCCCAGGCGCGCGGTCTGCAGGCGTGGTTCGCCCGTAACGGATCCGACGAGAGGGTCGACCCGGCGTGGCCGCTGCGGACGGAGGTCCCGACCGCGGTCTGAGGACGGGCCGGGGCTGTCGGGAGGGACGGGCCGGGAATGCCGGCGCGAAACGCGGGAGGCCGGTTCCGACGAACGGAACCGGCCTCCGGGCGGTGGGCGATACTGGGATCGAACCAGTGACCTCTTCGGTGTGAACGAAGCGCTCTCCCGCTGAGCTAATCGCCCTTGCGGTGCCTGCGGCACGACGAGAACCATACAGGGATCGCGGGTGTTCATCCAAACTCCTCATCCGCGCCCCCTGCGAACCCTGCCCGGCGGACGGCGCGGCCCGCGCGTGCCGGACCCCCGCCCACCGACCCGGCCGCTCCCCGTCACCGCTCCTGGAAGTCGGTCTTGGCCTCGATGCCGGGACTCCCCTTCTCGGACAGGTCCATGATCCTGTTGATCAGGTCGGCCCGGTCCTGCGCACCCCACCAGGAGGTGCGGATGGCCACCTTGCCGTCCGCACCTCCGTCGCCGCCGCATCCGGAGGCGAGCGAGCAGCCCCAGCGCGGCCAGGCCGGCTCCCGGGACCCGCAGACCCGTGGCCCCACTCCGTCGAGAACTCATCGAAACGCCCCTCCCGGGCGGGTTCGTCTCGCCACCCCGGTTGTTCGGGACGTTTTAGGCAAGCGCTTGCCGGGTTAACCCCGGGACGCACGGCAGAGGCGTCAACGGTCCGGACGGAATTCACCGGCGGGCATCCGGAGCGTGTGCGGGCGGACACGGAGAGGCCGGCGTCCCGACAGACTCGCAGCCTGTCAGGAAACCGGCCTTCGGTGGGCGATACTGGGATCGAACCAGTGACCTCTTCGGTGTGAACGAAGCGCTCTCCCGCTGAGCTAATCGCCCGGGCGCGGCGACAACATTACCGCATGTCAGCGACTGCCCGTGACACCCCTCACGTCCGCCGCCGGGCCTCCCGCCGGCTCAGTTCGCGATGTCCCACGGCATCGCCATCCCGTACCGCGCCAGGTACAGGCCCACCAGGACCGCGGCGACGGCCACGCCGAGCGCCGTGAGCGTCACGTTGCGACGCCGCACCTTCGGGTCGAGTGCGCGCCTGGCCGCCTCGGAGACCTTCCGCCGCGTCCACCGCAGGACGATCTGAGCCCAGACGAACTCCGTGGCCCAGACCGCCAGCCCCGTGAAGATCACCAGCCAACCCGGCCCCGGCAGCGCCAGCATCAGCACTCCTGCGAACACGATGGCGAGCCCGACCAGGAAGACCCCCACCTGCCAGCTCAGATGGAGTGCCCGGGACGCCTTGATGAAGTGCGGCGCCCGTGAACCGAGGGCCCGTTCCTTACTCTCGGTTTCCACCCGCCCCAGATTACCCGAGGCTCCCACATCGTTCACTCGAACAGGCCACCGACTAAATCCCCATTCCTCCATCCGAACGATGTGAAGGGAAACAAAAGGGGCAGAGGGGTTTACACCTCTCCTGTGGGTGGCATGTCGATTTCGCCGACGTGCGAATCCCCGAGCGCACACTGAGCGAAAGGCCCTGGCGCTTATGAACACCACGGTCAGCTGCGAGCTGCACCTGCGCCTCGTTGTATCGAGCGAGTCCTCCCTGCCTGTACCCGCGGGCCTGCGGTACGACACGGCCGATCCCTACGCCGTGCACGCCACCTTCCACACCGGCGCCGAGGAGACCGTCGAGTGGGTCTTCGCCCGCGATCTCCTGGCCGAAGGCCTGCACCGTCCCACAGGCACCGGCGATGTCCGTGTCTGGCCGTCCCGCAGCCACGGCCAGGGCGTCGTCTGCATCGCCCTCAGCTCGCCGGAGGGCGAGGCGCTGCTGGAGGCCCCCGCGCGAGCCCTGGAATCCTTCCTCAAGCGAACGGACGCCGCCGTCCCCCCCGGCACCGAGTACCGGCACTTCGACCTCGACACCGAGCTCTCCCACATCCTCGCGGAGAGCTGACAGACACCGGTCTCCCGCTGCCGTCCGACTCGGGGCGACGGCTCGGGACCCGGCCCCTCCCGCCCAGCGACGGCGACGCCGCCGCCACGTACCACCGTGGTGGCGGCGTCGCCGTGTCCGGGAGAGGCTAGAGTCTCACCGCAGCAAGGCCCGCAGGGCTGCCGATGAGGAACCGGCCAGGGAGCGACGACCGTGCTGATCAACCATGACACCCGGTGCGCTCTCGACATCGTCGTCGACCTCCTGAACACCGCGCCCGACGAGCACTCCCCCGACATGCTCACCGATGTCGGCGCGCTGCGCGCCTTCGTCGAGCGCAACGCCGTCAGCGACGTGGGCGAGCTGGACGGGGCGGATCTGGCCGCCGTAAGGGACGTGCGCGAGGAGTTCGGGCGGGTCTTCGCCGCCTCCGGCGCACACCGTGCGGCCGAGCTCGTGAACACACTGGTCGCCGCCGCCGGCACCACGCCCCGGCTCACCGACCACGACGGCTACGACTGGCACATCCACTACTTCGCCCCCGGCGCCTCCCTCGCCGACCACCTCGCCGCGGACGGCGGCATGGCCCTGGCCTTCCTGATCGTCGCCGGGGAGCGCGAGCGGCTGCGCCGATGCGCCGCCCCCGACTGCCGGCGCGCCTTCGTGGACCTGTCCCGCAACCGCTCGCGCCGCTACTGCGACAGCCGCACCTGCGGCAACCGCCTGCACGTGGCCGCCTACCGGGCGCGGCGGCGCGAGGCCTCCGAGAGCTGACCGGGGGGCGGGCACGTGCAGGCGGTTGCCCGGGGCCGGGACGCGGCGGTCAGAGCAGAAACAGGTCGTGCACCGCCGCCAGGAAGACCAGCGCGCCGACGACGGCCAGGAAGAGCGCCAGCGGCGGCTGGGAGAAGGCGAACAGGCAGCCGCGAGGCTCGGACGGTTCGGCGGCGGGTCCGCCGGGCCGAGTACCGGGCCCGGCCTCGCGCGGGGCGCCGGGAGCGGAGCCCTCCGGTGTGTCGGTGGTGTCGCGCATCTCGCCGCGATGATGGCGCGGAGCGGAGCGCGGTTCAACACACCATCGCGCGCGTACGGTTCACCGGATTCAGATGCCGTGTTTCTTCAGAATCGCTTCGATGTCCGAGAAGTCGTCCGTGTCGGTCGCCCCCGCCGGTCGCTTCTCACGGCCCCTGTCCTTCCCGGAGCCCTCGCCGCCGAGGGCCGGCGGGGAGGCGCCGGGCTCCGCCGCGCGGCGCGGC
>NZ_JAJFAU010000060.1:26699-26997 GCF_022614595.1 Streptomyces sp. CNQ085 | reverse complement strand
GCGCCCGCGCACCCACACGTACGCCAGCGCCGCGACCAGTACGGGCAGCGCGACCTCGACGTTGCCCAGGTCGGCGAGGAACTCGGCGAGAGCGGTCGGCGGGGCGTCATCCCGCACCCGGCGCGCCAGGCGCTCGTCCTCCTCCGCCAGCGGCCCTTCCGCGGCCACCTGCCAGGCGGCCGCGGCGAAGAGCAGCAGGGGGAGGACCACCGCCAGGAGCACCGCCGGGAGCGGGAGCGGCCGGGGAACGCGGAACGGCGGCCCCGGAACAGGGGGGAGGGTTCCGGGGCCGCCGCGG
>NZ_JAJFAU010000060.1:9370-26689 GCF_022614595.1 Streptomyces sp. CNQ085 | reverse complement strand
CCCCTGGCGGTGCTGAACCCGGACCTCGTCCTCGTCGAGGCCAACCAGGCCTATCTGGAGATCACCGGGCGTGTCCGCGGCGACCGGTCACCGCTCGCCCCGGGGGGTGTGGGGCGGGCGGCCGTCCGATCGGTGAGGAGTGTGCGCGAGGGCACGGCCGGGCCGGCTGAGGGGGATCACCGGCTCGGCGCCGTCCGGGGGGACCCGCCGACGGCGTACTGCGTTCTTCCGGGGAAGAACGTACGGCAGACGGCGGGCGGCGGACAGACGTGTCACCACAGGGCCATGGCCCTCGCACACATTCTTCACGCAGCCCCCCGTTCCGGGATCTTCCCGGGGTCATCCCAGGTTCGCCAGGGCCTCCTCGACGACGTCCAGGCCCTCGTTCAGCAGATCCTCCCCGATGACCAGCGGGGGCAGGAAGCGGACCACGTTGCCGTAGGTGCCGGTGGTCAGCACCAGCACGCCCGCCTGGTGGCAGTGCCTGGCCACGGCGGCGGTGGCCTCGGGGTCGGGCTCCTTGGTGCCGGGCCTCACCAGTTCGACGGCGATCATCGCGCCCCGGCCGCGGACCTCGCCGATCACGCCGTGCCGCTGGGCCATCTTCTCCAGCCGGGGCTTCATGACCTCCTCGATGCGGCGGGCCTTCGCGTTCAGATCCAGCTCGCGCATCGTCTCGATCGCGCCCAGCGCCGCGGCGCAGGCCACCGGGTTGCCGCCGTAGGTGCCGCCCAGGCCCCCGGAGTGCACGGCGTCCATGATCTCGGCACGGCCGGTGACAGCGGCCAGCGGCAGGCCGCCGGCGATGCCCTTGGCGGTGGTGATCAGGTCCGGGACGATCCCCTCGTCCTCGCAGGCGAACCACCGGCCGGTGCGGCAGAAGCCGGACTGGATCTCGTCCGCGACGAAGACGATGCCGTTGTCGCGGGCGAACTCGGCGATGCGCGGCAGGAAGCCCCTGGCGGGCTCGATGAACCCGCCCTCGCCCAGCAGCGGCTCGATGACGATCGCGGCCACGTTCCGCGCCCCGACCTGCTTGGAGATCTGGTCGATCGCCTGGGCCGCGGCCTCCTCGGCGCAGTGCTCCGGGCCGGTGGGCCAGCGGAAGGGGTAGGCGACCGGCACCCGGTAGACCTCGGGCGCGAACGGGCCGAAGCCCTGCTTGTACGGCATGTTCTTCGCGGTCAGCGCCATGGTGAGGTTGGTGCGGCCGTGGTAGCCGTGGTCGAAGACGACGACCGCCTGGCGCCCGGTGTACGAACGGGCGATCTTCACGGCGTTCTCGACCGCCTCGGCGCCCGAGTTGAACAGCGCCGACCGCTTGGCGTGGTCGCCGGGGGTGAGCTTCGCCAGCTCCTCGCAGACCTCCACGTAGCCCTCGTAGGGGGTCACCATCACGCAGGTGTGCGTGAACAGCTCCAGCTGGGCGGCGGCGCGGCGCACCACGGCCTCGGCGCTGTTGCCGACCGAGGTCACGGCGATGCCGGAGCCCAGGTCGATGAAGGAGTTGCCGTCGACGTCCTCCAGGACGCCGCCTCCGGCGCGCGCGGCGAACACGGGCATGACCGTTCCCACGCCCGCCGCCACGGCCGCCTGCTTGCGGGTCATCAGTTCCCGCGACCTCGGTCCGGGGATCGCGGTGACGACGCGGCGCTCCTGGGGGAGGGCGGTCCCTCCGGACAGTTCGGTCATGGCAGACTCCTCGGGCTCATCGGTGCGAAGGGGTGTTCAAGGGTGTGGTTTCTCGCAGGCTAGGGCGGGGGAGGGTGCGTAGACATGCACCGCCGCGGAGAAGTGTCCGTGTCGTGTTGGCCGCGGTGGACATGGCCCTTCGGCCACGGCGGCCAACCGCGTTTCCCGGGGACTAGATTGGGGCGGTGGACGGGCGAGGGCGTGCCGGACGAGGAGCTGGGCGGGGCATGGTGAACGGCGGGGCGCACGGGGCACGGGGGGCAGGAGACGCGGGGGACCCGCGCGGGGCGCACGGCCGGCGGGGGGACCTGCCGGCGATGCCGCCGACCCCGCCCGTGCCCCCGATGCCGCGACAGGCGCCCGCGGCCGGGCCGTCTCTGGGCGAGTGGCTGCGCACCCCGCGCCCCGAGGCGGGCCCCGGGATCTGGCGGTACGGGCACCGGACCAGGCCGCCGGAGGACCCCGACCGGCTGGACGACCGGCAACTGCTGGGCAGCGCGGCGCTGGTGGTGCTCTGCGGGCTGCTGGTGTGGTCGCTGTGCCGGAACGGCTACATCGACTTCTGGGTGAAGCCGCTGGAATGGTTCACGCCCGACTCCTGGCGTGAACCGGGCGGAGACCACGAGGCGTTCGTCCGGGCGGCGAAGACCTACGAGTACCTGTTCACCATCGTCTTCTTCTCGGTCGTCGCCCGGATGGCCCGGGGCGGGGAGATCTGGCGCCGCTACGTGCGCCCGCGGCTGCGCGGGCCGGGCGGGCCGGAGGGAGCCGGGGAAGGGGCGGGAGGCCCCGCCGCCCCGTCGGCCGCGCCCCCCGGCGGCCCCGCCGACCCGGCACTGTGGCCCCAGCTGCGGGCCGTGGGCGAGCAGGCCGCCGCCGACCGGCTGACGGCCGAGATCCACGGCGGCCGGATGAACGACGTCGACTACGTCCGGATCGACCGCGTCTGGCAGTCGGCGCGGGCGCGGTACGAACGGCTGCCCGCCTTCACCGAGGCCGTGCTCGACCGGGGAGCCGCCGCCTTCGTCCACCCCTCCGGTGACCGCGACCTGCCCGTACGGGCGGCCCGGCACGACCTGCTGACCGGGCAGGTGCGGCTGGGCGCCGCGCCCGACGAGGAGCGCAACCCCCACGCCTACCGGGGCGTCCGCCTCGCCCTGGAGCCCGCGCTGCTGAGCACCTCGATGCTGGTGGTGGGGCCGTCGGCGGCGGGCAAGACCAGCCGGGTGGTGCGGCCGGTGGTGGAGTCCCTGGCCCTCCAGGCCCTCGCCGGGCGGGCCGCCGTGATCGCCGTGGGCGCGGCTGGCGCCGGGCTCGGCCCCGACGAGGCCTACGACGTGGTGATCCGGCTCGACGACCCCGGCTGCGCCCACGACCTCGACCTCTACGGCGGCGCCGACGACCCGGACGAGGCCGCGGCCGTCCTGGCCGAGGCGCTGGCCGGGGACGCGCCCGGCGGCCCGGTGGGTCCCGGCGGCGCGGGCGGCTTCGGCGGCGAGGCCGACACCCGCCGTGCCGCCACCGTCCTTGCCCAGCTCATAGGCCCGCACCGGGCCGCCCACGGCCGCTTCCCGTCCGTGCCGGAGCTGCGCGAACTACTCGAAGGGGTGCCCGTCGCGCTCGCCGCGCTGCGCCAGGCGTGCGAGGCCGCCGGGGACGGCGCCGCCCTGCGCGAACTGGACGCCCGCGAGCGTCAGTCCGGGCGACCCGGCGATCCTGGACCGCTGCTCGCGGACCGGATCGCGCTGCTGGACCGGCCCGCGTTCGCCGGGTTCTTCGGCGCCGGCGGCGCCACCCGCGCCACCCGCCCCTTCGCCGTGCGCGATCTGGCGCATCCGCTGCGGGTGCGGATCGACCTGCCCGAGCGCGGTCACGCCGAGGCGTCCCGGCTGCTGGCACGGCTGCTGCTCGTCCAGTTCACCGCCTGCGTCCGCGACCGTGACGAGCGGTCCCTGTTCGCCTGCCTGGTGCTCGACGACGCCGCGCACACCCTCACCCCCGCCTCCGTACGCGCCGTCCAGCGGCTGCGGACCGCCAACGCGGGGGTGGTGCTGGCGCTGCGCGGCCTGGACGAGGTGCCCGAGCCGCTGCGGGCGGCGGCGGTGGGGGCGGTCGGCTGCCGGGTGGTGCTGTCGGGGGTGAGCACCTGGGACGGCGAGGTGTTCGCGCAGGCATGGGGCCGTGAGTGGGTGAAGACCGAGGACGTCACCCACAACCCCGACTTCTCCGGCGGCGCGCTCCGGCGTGCGCTGCGCGGGATCCGGACCCTGTTCACGGGGGTGCGGGCGACCACCCGCTCGGTCACCGTGCGCACGGTCCAGCGCGAGCGCTGGTCGGCCTCCGACCTCGCGCACAAGGTGCCGCCGGGCCATGCGGTGGTGTCGCTGACCACCTCCCGGGGGGAGGCGAGCCCGCCGGTCCTCACCCGTCTCGGGGAGTAGCCGGGGCGCGCGTACCGCCGGGACCGGGCAGGCGCGCGAGGAGGCGTACGACGGTGCGTACAGCTGTACGGTCAGTAGCGGTGCGGCCTTATCCTTGCTACCGCACGGACGGAACCCACCGCCCTCCCCTCCCGCCCGCCGGGCAGCCGGCCGGCGGTCGACCGCTGGAAAGGGTCCAGGTCAGCCATGCCGATCACCCTCGCCTCGCTGGTCCAGCGCTCCTCCCTCAAGCTCGCCGTCCTCGCGGGCGAGGGGCGGCTGGACGCCCCGGTGCGCTGGGCGCACGTCAGCGAGCTGGCCGACCCGGTGCCGTATCTGGAGGGCGGGGAGCTGCTGCTGGCCACGGCGATGAAGCTCGATGTCGAGGACCCGGAGGCGATGCGGCGCTACGTCGCCCGGCTGGACGCCGCCGGTGTGGTCGGGCTGGGCTTCGCGGCCGGGGTCGCCTACGACACGGTGCCCCCGGCGCTGCTGGGCGCCGCCCGCGAGGCCGGTTTCCCGCTGCTGGAGGTGCCCCGGCGCACCCCGTTCCTGGCCATCGTCAAGGCGGTCTCGGCGGCGGTCGCCGCCGAGCAGTACCGCGCGGTCAGGGCCGGGTTCGAGGCCCAGCGGGAGATGACCCGCGCCGTACTCTCCGCGCGCGGTACGTCCGGTCTGCTGGCGAAGCTGGCGGCCCACGTGGACGGCTGGGCCGCGCTCTACGACGTCTCCGGCGCGCTGGTCGCCGCCGCCCCGTCCTGGGCCTCCCGCCGCGCCGCGGAGCTGACCGACGAGGTGCGGCGGCTGCGGGACCGTTCCGCCACCGCGAGCGCCGTGGTGAGCGGGACCGGCGGCCGGTCGGGCGACCGGGTGGAGCTGCAGTCGATCGGCTCGGGGCGCCGGGTCAGGGCCGTGCTCGCGGTCGGCACCGGCGTCCCGCCGGGCACCGCCGAGCGCTACGCCGTCAACTCCGCCGTGGCCCTGCTGACCCTGACCACCGAGCGGTCCCGCGCCCTGCTGGAGGCCGAGCAGCGGCTGGGCGCGGCGGTGCTGCGGATGCTGCTGGCGGGGGAGGCCGACCACGCCCGGGCGGTCGCCGGTTCGCTCTACGGCACGCTGCTGGACGAGCCGCTGCGGGTGGTCGTGGCCGAGGGCGCGTCGGTGCGGCGCAGGGCTGCGGACGCCCGGGAGCCGGGCGCGGACGGTGCCAGGGGCGCGATCGAGTCCGGGGCCCCGGGGGAGGCGGGCGGGGAGGGCGCCCTGCCCGCGGGGGTGGAGGCGCTCGCCGAGAGGACGGAGTCGGCCGCCGCCCGGGCGGGGGAGTCCGTCCTGCTGGTCCGGCACGACCGGCGGCTGGTGGGGCTGGTGGCGGACGGCGGCACCGCCGCGGCGGCCTGCGCGGAGTTCGCCGGCCGGACCGAGACGGCGGGCGTGGGCGGCACGGCGGTCGCCGGCACGGAACACGGGGTGGTCGTCGGTGTGTCGGCGCCCGCCGGGCTCGCCTCCGTGGCCGCGGCGTTCAAACAGGCCGGGCAGGCGCTGTCCGTCGCCCGCCGCCGCGGCCGGGCTCTGGTCGAGCACGAGGACGTGGCCTCCGGGTCGGTGCTCCCGCTGCTGGCCGACGACGCGGTGCGCGCCTTCGCCGACGGGATGCTGCGCGCGCTGTACGAGCACGACGCGCACGGCCGCGGCGACCTGGTCGCCTCGCTGCACGCCTGGCTCTCCCGGCACGGGCAGTGGGACGCGGCCGCCGCCGACCTCGGCGTCCACCGGCACACCCTCCGCTACCGGATGCGGCGGGTCGAGGAGATCCTCGGCCGGTCGCTGGACGATCCGGACGTGCGGATGGAGCTGTGGCTGGCGCTCAAGGCGACGGCGACCGTGCCCCCGGTCCGGAAGGACCGGGAGCGGCCCCGGAAGGACTGAGGCCCGGAGGAGGCCCGGCACCGTCAGGGCGTCAAGGCGTCAGGAGCAGTACTGCTGCTCCTTGCCGATCGAGCGGTACATGCAGTCGGCGTTCTCCATCAGCAGCAGGACGGCGTCCTCGTTGCGGCTGGTCTCCCGCTCGATCACCTCGTCGGGCGGGTAGAAGCCGTCCCTCCCGTTCGGCCCGGGGTACATCTCGAAGGTGTAGCTGAAGATGCCCTGGTCGGCCCACATCCAGTCGTTGATCGTGCCGTCGGTGATGTACAGGTCGCTGGACTGCTGGGGGGTGTAGCCGTTGGTGGCGGCCATCGCCCTGCCGACGGTGGCGAAGGCGTCGCGGTCGTCCTGGGTGAGCCCCGGGGCGGTGTCGTTGTAGGTGTAGCCGTAGGGCCACAGCACCAGTTCGCTGTAGGTGTGGAAGTCGATGTGCGCCTTGATCTGCTGCTCTCCGCCCACGACGCGGCTGCGGACGAAGTCGGCGACCACCCGCACCTCCGGTGCGGACCCGGCGTACGGACCGCGGTAGGTGGAACTCCAGGTGCTGGAGGAGGAGCCGCCGCAGCATCCCCAGTTGTAGTACCAGTTGCGGTTGAGGTCGGTGCCGACGTACCAGGAACCGGAGTTGGGCTGGCGGTTCTTGCGCCAGCTCCGGTAGCTGCCCGAGGCGATGTCGTACTCGCCGCCGTCGGGGTTGACGTCGGCGATCACCCACAGCTCCCGGGTGTTCACCATGCGGGTGATGCGGGAGTCGGTGCCGTACCGCTCGCCGAACTCGCGGATGACGTACAGCGCCATCTCCACGGTCAGGTGCTCGCGGGCGTGCAGGTGGTGGGTGAGCAGCACCTCCGGCTCGTTCTCGTCGGCGGCGACGTTGTCGCTGATCTTGACGGCGACGATGTCGCGGCCTTCGTAGGTCTTGCCGATGACCTTCTTGGTCATGATGTCCGGGTGGTCCCGCACGTATCCGTTGATGGCCGCCATGGTCTCGGCGTAGTTGTGGTAGCCGGAGTCGCTCGGCGGGTAGTCGAGGGTGCCCACCTCATCGCTCCCGGCGCTCCGCTGGGGGGGAGCGGGCAGGGTGGTGAGGCGGTGGCCGGCTTTCCGCAGCTTGTCGGCCTGCGCGGCGTCGGCGGTGACCACCACCGAGTGCTCGCGCACCGCGTCGATGGCCGTACCCGTGCGGGCGATGGCCGTGCGCTGTTCGACGCCGGTGATCCCGGCGATCTCGTACTGCCGCTCGCCGACGGGGGTGGCTCGCCGGCCGTCGTCTCCGGGGGCGGCGGTGGCCTGCGCCCCGAGCGGGACGGCCAGCGCGAGGGAGAGGAGGAGGGCGGCGGTGAGGGTCCGCCGCCCGTGAGGACGTCTACGCATCGCGTCTCCTGGGGTGTCCAGTTCGACGGGTGGGGGTGGTGCGTTCTGTGCTGTGTCATGGTCGCGGCAAAGCAACGGGCGGGCAACCGGGCCTTCTCCGACAAAGCGGCGCGCGGAACAACCCGAGTGATACGCGCCGGACAAGAGTCCCGCACGGCCCCGGCCCCTACGGTGGTGCCGGGGACCGGCCGCGCAGCAGCCGGGCCCGATCACGACCTCCACCGCTCCACCACTTCGGAAGGGCCGGGATACGCAGTGACCACAGCGACCTCCCCACACGCGTTCTGGCTGGCCGGCCGCGAGGCGACCGGCGACGAGACCTTCGAGGTCACCTCGCCCTGGGACGGCCGGACCGTCGGCACCGTCAGCGTCCCCACCGAGGCCCAGATCGAGCAGGCCGTGGCCGCCGCGGCCGAGGCGGCCGCCGAGTTCGCGGCCACTCCCGCACATGTGCGCGCCGCAGCCCTGGACCACGTCCACCGGCGGCTGGCCGAGCGCACCGAGGAGATCGCGAAGCTGATCTCCGCCGAGAACGGCAAGCCCGTGAAATGGGCCCGCGGCGAGGTCGGCCGCTGCGTGTCGGTCTTCCGCTGGGCCGCCGAGGAGGCCCGCCGCTTCAACGGCGGCACAGCGCAGCGGCTGGACACCGACGCGGGCGGGACCGGCCGCCTCGCCCTGACCCGGCGCTTCCCGCGCGGCCCGGTACTGGGCATCGCGCCGTTCAACTTCCCCCTCAACCTGTGCGCCCACAAGGTGGCCCCGGCCATCGCGGTCGGTACGCCGATCATCCTCAAGCCCGCCCCGGCCACCCCGCTGTCCGGGCTGCTCATCGGCGAGCTGCTGGCCGAGACGGACCTGCCGGCCGGCTCCTGGTCGGTGCTCCCCGTTCCCAACGACCGCATGCCCTCCCTGGTGGCCGACGAGCGCCTGCCGGTCATCTCCTTCACCGGCTCCGGCCCGGTGGGCTGGTCCATCCTGGACACCGTGCCCCGCAAGCGCGTCACCCTGGAGCTGGGCGGGAACGGCGCGGCCGTCGTACTGGCCGACTACTCCTCCGACGCCGACCTGGACCGGGCCGCGCGGCGCATCGCGACCTTCTCCAACTACCAGGGCGGCCAGTCCTGCATCTCCGTCCAGCGCGTCATCGCCGACGCCTCGGTCCACGACCGGCTGGCGCCCCGGGTGGTCGAGGCCGTCGAGGCGCTGGCCACCGGCGACCCGTCCGACGACGCCACCGACGTCGGCCCGCTGATCAGCGAGGACGCCGCGAAGCGGGTGGAGTCCTGGGTGGACGAGGCGGTCGCCGCCGGTGCGAAGCTGCTGACCGGCGGCAAACGCGACGGGGCCACCTACGCCCCCACCGTCCTCGCGGACGTGCCCGCCGACGCCGCGGTCTCCTGCGAGGAGGTCTTCGGGCCCGTGCTCACGCTGACCTCGGTCGACGGCGAGGAGGCCGCCTTCGCCGCGGTCAACGACTCCAGGTACGGCCTGCAGGCGGGGGTGTTCACCCACGACGTGCGGGCGGCCTTCCGCGCCCACCGCGCCCTGGAGGTCGGCGGCGTGGTCATCGGCGACGTGCCCTCCTACCGCGCCGACCAGATGCCCTACGGCGGCACCAAGGAGTCCGGGGTCGGACGCGAGGGCGTGCTGTTCGCCATGGAGGACTACACCTACGAGCGGGTGATGGTCCTCACCGGCCTGGACCTGTAGCACCCGGCCCGTCCGGTCCCGTACCACCGCCGTGGCGCGGGACCGGACGGGCCGCCGCGACGCTCCCCGCCGGGAGCCCGCCGGCCACCGCGATGCCGCGGCACACGGGTGCACCGTGCCCCGGAAACGGTGCACGACGCGCACAACGGGTACGCGCACCGCGCAGCGCCCCCCCGGAAGCCCCCGGCATCCCCCGGCGGCCCTCCGCAGTACCCGGCAGTGCGAGGTGAACCGTGATGACCGTCTCCGAACGCGAAGCACGACAGGTGGCCGAGGCCGCGAGGGAGCGGGACTGGCGCAAGCCGAGTTTCGCCAGGGAACTCTTCCTCGGCCGCCTCCGCCTCGACCTGGTCCACCCCCACCCCCGGCCCGCCGACGCCGACACCCGGCGTGGCGAGGAGTTCCTCGCCAGGCTCCGGGCCTTCTGCGACACGGAGATCGACGGCCCGCGCATCGACCGCGAGGGGCTTGTCCCCGACGAGGTGGTCAAGGGGCTCAAGGAACTCGGCGCGCTCGGCATGAAGATCGACCCCGAGTACGGCGGCCTGGGCCTGAGCCAGCTCCACTACAACCGCGCCCTCGCCCTGGCCGGATCGGCCAGCCCCGCCGTCGGCGCGCTGCTGTCGGCGCACCAGTCGATCGGCGTGCCCCAGCCGCTGAAGATGTTCGGCACCGAGGAGCAGAGGAAGGCGTTCCTGCCGCGCTGCGCCCGCGGCGACATCTCGGCCTTCCTGCTCACCGAACCGGACGTCGGCTCCGACCCGGCGCGCCTGGCCACCACCGCCGTACCCGACGGCGACAGCTACATCCTGGACGGCGTGAAGCTGTGGACGACCAACGGCGTCGTCGCCGACCTGCTGGTGGTCATGGCCCGCGTACCGGCCTCGGAGGGCCATAAGGGCGGCATCACCGCCTTCGTCGTCGAGGCCGACTCCGAGGGCATCACCGTGGAGAACCGCAACGCCTTCATGGGCCTGCGCGGCATCGAGAACGGCGTCACCCGCTTCCACCGCGTCCGCGTCCCGGCCGCCAACCGGATCGGTCCCGAGGGCGCCGGACTGAAGATCGCGCTGACCACCCTCAACACCGGCCGCCTCTCCCTGCCCGCGATGTGCGCCGGAGCGGGCAAATGGTGCCTGAAGATCGCCCGCGAGTGGTCCGCGGCCCGCGAGCAGTGGGGCAAGCCGATCGCCCGCCACGAGGCCGTCGGCTCCAAGATCTCCTTCATCGCCGCCACCACCTTCGCCCTGGAGGCCGTCCTCGACCTCGCCTCCCAGATGGCCGACGACGACCGCAACGACATCCGCATCGAGGCCGCCCTCGCCAAGCTCTACGGCTCGGAGATGGCCTATCGGATGGCCGACGAGCTGGTCCAGATCCGCGGAGGGCGCGGTTTCGAGACGGCCGACTCCCTCTCCGCCCGCGGCGAGCGTGGCGTACCGGCCGAGCAGATGCTGCGCGACCTGCGCATCAACCGCATCTTCGAGGGCTCCACCGAGATCATGCACCTGCTCATCGCCCGTGAGGCCGTCGACGCCCATCTGTCGGTCGCGGGCGATCTGGTCGACCCGGACAAGACCCTCACCGACAAGGGCCGCGCCGCCGTCCGCGCCGGCGGCTTCTACGCCCGCTGGCTGCCCAAACTGGTCGCCGGGCCCGGACAGCTGCCCGGCTCCTACCGGGAGTTCCACCCCGCCGGCCACCCCGACCTGGCCGCCCACCTGCGCTACGCCGAACGCGCCTCCCGCCGCCTGGCCCGCGCCACCTTCCTGGGGATGTCCCGCTGGCAGGCGAAACTGGAGGGCAAGCAGGGTTTCCTGGGGCGGATCGTGGACATCGGCGCCGAACTGTTCGCCATGAGCGCGGCCTGCGTGCGGGCGGAGATGCTGCGCGCCCGCGGCGAGAACGGCCGCGCCGCCTACCAGCTCGCCGACGCCTTCTGCCGCCAGGCCCGCCTCCGCGCCGAGGAGCTGTTCGGCCGGTTGTGGGACAACACCGACGACATCGACCGCAAGGTCGTGCGCGGCGTCCTGGGCGGCGCGTACACCTGGCTGGAGGAGGGCGTCGTCGACCCCTCCACTCCCGGGCCCTGGATCGCCGAGGCCGCCCCCGGCCCCTCCGCCCGCACGGACGTCCACCGCCCCATCCCCTGACCGCGCCCCCGGTGCGTCCGGCCCGCCACCGGCAGGCGGCTACCCCGGCACGGGGAGACCCGCGGCGCGGGCCAGGACGCGGGCCGCGGTGCGTCCGGCCGCCAGAGCGCCCGCGGCGCGGGCCGGGACGCAGCGCTGCCGCTCGGGGGCGTACTCGGTCATCACCGCGCCCGCGTGGTCGGCGTCGGTCTCGGTGAGGGCGACCGGCCACCCCCAACGGTCGAGGGCGGGCACGAAGTCCCGCGAGTGGCGGACGTCCGCGATGTCGTCGGCGGTGCCGTGCACCAGGTGGACGGGTACCGGGCCTGCGGGCGTCGCGGCCAGTGCGTCACGGAGGTCGCCCAGCCCCATCTCCGGGCGCTCCCACAGATACCTGCCCGCGATCCCGGCGACCGCCGCGGGCCGCCATCCGTCCACCAGCTCGGGCCGGACCGCCGCGCTCACCGCGGCGTACGCGCCCAGCGACCAGCCGGCCAGCACGATCCGGCCGGCGTCGCCGCCGAACTCGCCCGCCCGCTCCCGGGTGAAGCGCACCGAAGCCCGCAGATGCCCCCAGCCGCCGTCGGGTGCGTCGGGGCGCCAGTCGGGCACCACGACCAACAGTCCCAGCGAGGCGGCCTGACGGGCGAGCGGCGCGAGTACGTCCCGTTCCTCCGGCCCCCTGCCGTGCCAGAGGAGAACCGTGGGGGTGGGGGCTGAGACGCGGGCGGGCCGGTGGACGTCCAGTAACCGGCCGCCGGGTTCGTAGGCGACGCCCTGCTCGGTGCTGACAGCGATCTCGTTCACGCCCGGTCGAACGGTTCGGCGTAGTGGGCATCGCGGTGGTTCCGCTCCCGGCCCTTGCCCTCACCGTGTCCGGATCATCGGATCCTCCCGCCTTGTACCGCGTGCCTCACGGCGGACCGATCCACGCGACGGCGGCTGTCGAGAACGAGCCGGTATGCCGTTGCTCTGGAGAAGGGCCGTACCGCAGGATGCCTCTGTACCAGCGGGGGCCGCATCAGTGGAGGCAGGAGCCCGGCTCGCCCCTGGCCGGACATGTGAGGGGGGACATGTCGTTCGACGACGAGTGGAACCAGCTCGTGGCGGAGGCGGATCGCAGGCGTGAGGCGCGGACACGGCTCGAGTCCGCGGGGGGCGGTGGCCGGGGCGGGGCCGGCCTGGCGGACGCGGACTTCGGGCTGGAGGACGGACCGGTCCGGTCGAAGGTGTCGGGTATCCGCAGGGCCACCACCGAGGCCCGGTCGAAGTCGAAGTTGGCCGATGCGCGGGCGGCGGGAACAAGTCACTCCGGTTGGCTTGCCGGTGCCGCGGGCGACGACTGCGTGAACGCCTGGCAGAGGCGGCTCCACGGTCTGAGCGACCTGGTCGAGGACGCCGCCGACGCGCTGACGGAGGCGATGGACCAGCAGATCGACCAGGACCGCTCCACGGCGGCCGGACTCCGGGCGTCGTCCCGCTGGCTGGAGGGCGCCTGATGGTCTCTGTCCCGGAACTCGACAGCGCCAGCCCCCGGAAGTGGCGGGACGCCGCCGACGACGCGGTGGCCGCGGCGAAACAGTGCGACGGACTCGCCTCGTACGCCCGTGACGAGGTGGCCGGGACACTACGGACCTGCTGGGTGGGCGACACCGGCAAGGCCGCCCGCAGCCGTTTCGTCAGGCACGCCGATGACTACGAGGCGGCCGCCGTCGCCCTGCGCGCCCTGGCGCGCGTCTACGACGGTCTCGCCGACGACATCACCGACGCGCAGAGGGACCTGCACAGCGCACTCGACTACGCACGCAGGCACGACCTGAAGGTGGACGACAGCGGCCGTGTGCGGTCCGCCCGGTCCGTGATGGGTCCCAGGGGCGGCGGCGAGCACCTGGAGCCGGTGGAGCACGCCCGCGACGTCATCTCCGCCGCGCTGTCGAAGGCCACCCGGGCGGACATCGAGGCCGCGCGGGCCCTGCGCACCATCGAGGGACTCACCGACATCGGTGATCCGGAACTGGTGGGAGACGCGCTCAAGGACGACAGTCCGCTGGGCATCGCGCTGCGTCTGTCGGGCGGACTCGACGGGCTTCACCGGATCAACGTCCCGCCGACGGTCCTCGCCGCGGTGGACCGGGCCGCGCTGGAGACGGGCATCAGCCGGAAGCTCCTGCTGGCCGTCCTGTGGCAGGAGCAGCAGTGGCACCAGAACCACAGCCCGAGCCTGCGCGGACCGGTCACCGAGTTCGGCCGGCTCTTCAACTGGAGCCTCGCCGTCGGGCCGAAACCGGACAAGTCGCTGGGGATCACCCACATCAAACTGGAAACGGCGCGTCGGACCATGGTGAACCATCCTCAGGCTTTTCGGCTGACGGACGGCAGATCTCTGAACGACGTAAGCGACACGGAACTCGCCGCTGAGATCGAGGCAAACCCCCAGTTGGACGTCCGGCTCAGCGCCTACCATCTGATGGATCTCAAGGAGAATCCATACGGTTCCAGATCGGACAAGGACCTCTTCGTGCTCTATGCCGCCGACACCCCCGAGGTTCGGGAGCTGAACGAGCAGTACGGTATCGAGTCCGACCGGCGCGGAGGTGATATCAAGGCCAGAGGGGAGAACTGGGACAGAATCGAACCGCACCTGGAGGACGCCATGGCCTGGGAGGCTCTCGGCGAGGAGGAACGTGTTCGGGCGACCAGGCAGTTGGAGTCGCACACGCCTGCCGGGCACAGTGTCTCCATCGCTCCGATCTACAGCACTGGTGGCCCGATCGGTGGCTCGGGCACCGATGAGCCCGAGCCGGGCACTCCGTCTCCGAGTCCGGGCCCGCCGCCTGCTCCACCGAAAGGCAGTTGAGCCGTGAGGAAGACTATGTTGGTGCTGACATCCTGGCTTCTTCTGACGCTTACGGCTTGTGATGCTTTCACCCAGAACAGCGGGAGCCCGATGGTACCGATTCCCGACAGGGTCCCTTCAGGTCCGCTGTTCAGGTCTACGGACGAGCTCCTGACAGTGCTGAGTGAAGGAGGCGTCAACTGTGAGGTATTGCGTCGTCGGGAGGGGGGGCTCGACTGTATGGCGGAAGTCGACGGAGCGAAGGTGGAGAATGAGGTCTCGGTCTTCGATACCGAAGTGATCGGAGAAGGCGAGATCGGGAAGTCTATTGCCAGTCGTCGAAAAGAGCCGTACAGCCATACCCTGGTCGCCGCCGGTAACTGGTACATACGTGTTCTCGACCCTCTCTACGCACCAGAGATCGCCGAGGCGCTTGACGCCGTCGTTCTTCCGCCGCTGCTCCCGCTGCCCGACATTCCGAAGAAGCCTCGCTACACGGATCTCGACTCGCTCGCGGACGCGCTGGATGCCTCTGTGGGGTGCGAGGGGCGTGAGAGGGAGAAGGACGTGGTGAACGCGATGACGTGCGTGACGGAGCGGTCGGAGGAGCCCTGCGCCTATCTGGAGCTGCATGGCACGTTCGCCGAGCGCGACGACGCGCTGCGCCTGGCCGTCAGCGTGCCGGAACTTTCCAGGTTCATCGTCACGGCGGGGAACTGGTCCGTCCAGTTCTGCGACAGGTCTCTGGGGCGCGAGGCGGCCGATGATCTGGGAGGAGCCGTCGTCTCCTGAACCGGGTCCGCTGTCAGCGGGGTATCCGTCGCTCGCCGTGAACGCGTGCGGGTCCGGGACGGCGGACCCGCATGGAATCGCGTGGTGCCCAGGAGGGGTTTTCGGCTCTCTGTCCGCTCACACGCGGCCGAACGGCTCGGCGTAGGTGAAGGCGCGGCGCGGGGCGGGGTCTTCGGGGTCGTACGCGGCCAGGGTGCGGACCACATGGCCGACGACCTCGCCGCCGGGGCCCTCGGCCACCAGCGACAGCGCGGGCAACGGGATTACGCCCCGCCGGTGGGCGTTCGGTCCTCCGCGCGCATCCGCTCCAGGAAGGCCGTCCACGGCGCGGCGCCGAAGGCGAGCGCCGGCCCGGCGGGGTCCTTGGAGTCCCGCACGGCCGTCCACCCGCCGGGCAGAACTGCGGCCTCCACACAGTTGCCCTCGCCGCCGCTGTAGCTGGATCTGCGCCAGTCGCCCGGTAGGTGGGCGCTGTTCGATTCCTTTGCCATCTGCTCCATCTCCTCTACCGGCCGGTCAGCAACTCGGCGATCGCTGCATGGGACTGGCGAGGGCTGAGTGCTGCCGCGCGTAGTGCGTCGAGGGCATCAGCGTATGTCTTCACCTCGTCGGGGCTGTCCAGGTAGACGGTCGTGATCAGGCCTTCTTCGCAGACTACCTGGCTCTCCTCCGGCAACGGGAAGGTGAAGACCACAAACGGTCCGTTGCCGCCGGGATGCTCTCCGGCGTCGATCGGAAGTACCTGAAGGGTGACGTTGGGCAGCTCAGCCAGGGAGAGCAGATGGCGGAGCTGCCGGTTCATCGTTTCCGGACCACCGACCCTGCTGCGCAGAGCAGCTCCCCCGATCACGGCCCAGAACTGAACGCCCCGTCCATCGGTCAACAAGTTCTGCCTGGTGGCGCGTACCTCGATCCTGCGCTCGACATCCTCCTCTGTCCGTACCGATGGATAGGCGCTGATCACTGCCCGGGCGTAGTCACGGGTCTGAAGGAGACCGGGCACGAGGAGCGGTTCGTAGCAGCTGATCTCGGCCGCTTCAGCTTCGAGTTCGATGAAGTCGGTGTACCCGGGGCGCAGTACGCCGGCATGGCGTTGCCACCAGCCCGACTCCTTCCCCTTGCGTGCCATCTCCAGGAAGGCGTCAACCCGGGCTGTGTCGGTGACGCCGTAGAGCGAGAGCAACGCACGCAGGTCGCGAGTTCGCACCCCTGAACGGCCCAGCTCCAGGCGGGAGATCGTCGCTTTGTGGCACTCCAGGTGACGTGCCGCGTCCTCCAGGGTGAGGTCCTTCGCCTCACGCAGCCTCCGCAGTGCTGATCCCAGCCGACGGCGTCGGACTGTGGGTGTGGGGTCGGCAGGCATGGGTTCTCCTTCGACAGCTTTGACGAGAGATCAGTTTGTCGAAGAAGTGGGCCATGGGTGCGCGAATCGGCGAAGTTAAGTGTTCGTGTTGCACTTCGAATCGTTGCGATGTCATGGTGAACCGGACACGTTGGGTGTCCAAGTCGTAACGCCGGGCGTTCGCGGCCCGGTGACCGGATGTCAGGAGGGTCGAGTGATGCACGCAATGCCAAGCAAGAGGGACGCGCGGTACGACCGGGTGCGGGACCGGGTGACCGTCGCCGTCACCGTCCACGGGGACGGCGACGGCGTGTCCGTCGAGACCGAGATGGTGCTGGAGCCCGGCCAGTTGGAGCTGCACTACGCGCAGCTCGGCCGGCTGATCGAGTGCCGCGACCGGTACGGGCGGACGGGGGAGTGGGCGTGAGCGCCGCGCCGCTGCCGAGGCGGGGCACATCCGGCGAGGTGATCGAACTGCCCGCCGACACCCCCGGCGACCGCCTCAACGGCCGGGCCTGCGTCCACTGCGGCACTCGTGGCGCGCCGCTCGCCTACATCGGTTGGGCGCGTGTCGCCACCGGGCGGCCCGGCGGGCATCTGTCCTGCCCGGTCAGCGCCTGCGCCGACTGCCGGGCGCGGCAGCCTACGCGGTGACGCGCTACGCGCTCGCGGTGGCCGAGACCGCCCTGGCGGCGCTCACCGTGCTGTCCGCCTCCGGTGCCGCCTGGCTGCTCGCCTCCGGGTGAGCGGCAACAGGCTTGAGCGAGAAGCGACTTGGCGGTGGCTATTCCCTCAGGGGGTAGCCGCCGCCAACTCGACGCCATGGACGTGGTGGACACGGCCGTCCCCGTGCCGCTGGACGACCTCGCCCTCCACGGGCTGGGCGTAATGGTCCTCGTCGCCGCCGCCACCGGGCTCGGACTGCTGTTCCTGCGCCCGGGCACCTCGGTGGAGGAGCTGCGCACCGGCTGACGGCCGGGCCCCGCGCCGCCCTCCCCTTCGACGGGACCGGTTGCCGCTGTCGGCATCCGGCGGTTGGAACTGTGCGGGCCACTGCCGTTCCCTTCGTCCGTGACGCTCTCGTGGCGCTTGCTGGGG
>NZ_JAJFAU010000060.1:0-9360 GCF_022614595.1 Streptomyces sp. CNQ085 | reverse complement strand
CCGCCCGGCCGGGCGGCGCGGCGCGACGCGGTGTCCGGGCCGTCTCGCGGACCGGACACAATAGGGGGATGACCGACAGTCCCGCTCCTCTCGCAGACCCGCGTCTGCGCCACCCGGCCGACACCCCCGCCGGGGACGGCCCGCGCGACATCGTGATCCTGGGCTCCACCGGATCGATCGGCACCCAGGCCGTCGACGTGGTGCTGGCCAACCCCGACCGCTTCCGGGTGACCGCGCTGTCCGCCGCGGGCGGCCGGGTGGAGCTGCTGGCCGAGCAGGCCCACCGGCTGAAGGTCCGCGCCGTCGCGGTCTCCGATCCGGGCCGGGCCGGCGAGCTGCGCGAGGCGCTGCGCGCCCGCTACGGCTCGGCCGAGCCGCTGCCCGAGGTGCTGGCCGGGCCCGACGCGGCCACCGAACTGGCCGCCTCCGAGTGCCACACCGTCCTCAACGGGATCACCGGCTCCATCGGCCTGCGCCCCACCCTGGCCGCCCTGGAGGCGGGCCGCAGTCTGGCCCTGGCCAACAAGGAGTCCCTGATCGTCGGCGGTCCGCTGGTGAGGGCGCTGGCCGGGCCGGGGCAGATCATCCCCGTCGACTCCGAGCACTCCGCGCTGTTCCAGGCGCTGATGAGCGGCACCCGCGCCGAGGTGCGCAAGCTGCTGGTGACCGCCTCCGGCGGCCCCTTCCGGGGGCGCACCCGCGAGGAGCTGGAGCGCGTCACCCCCGACGACGCCCTGGCCCACCCCACCTGGGCGATGGGCCCGGTGATCACGGTCAACTCCGCCACCCTGGTCAACAAGGGCCTGGAGGTCATCGAGGCGCACCTGCTGTACGACATCCCCTTCGACCGCATCGAGGTCGTCGTCCACCCGCAGTCCTACATCCACTCGATGGTGGAGTTCACGGACGGCTCCACCATCGCCCAGTGCGGCCCGCCCGACATGCGGCTGCCCATCGCGCTCGGCATCGGCTGGCCGCACCGGGTGCCCGACGCCGGCCCTGTCTTCGACTGGTCCACGGCGATGAGCTGGGAGTTCTTCCCGCTGGATGGGAAGGCCTTCCCGTCCGTGGCACTGGCCTGCCACGTCGGGGCCCTGGGCGGCACCGCGCCGGCGGTGTTCAACGCCGCCAACGAGGAGTGCGTGGAGGCGTTCCTGTCCGGCGGGCTGCCGTTCAACGGCATAGTGGATACCGTCGCCGCGGTGGTCGAGGAGCACGGCACCCCCAAGGGGCGCGATCTGACCCTGGACGAGGTGCTCGACGCCGAGACCTGGGCGCGCGCCCGCGCCCGCGAACTGGTGGCACACATGACACGACGGACAGCGGAGGCACGCGCATGACGACGGTGATGACCATCCTCGGCATAGTCGTCTTCGTCGTCGGCCTGCTGTTCTCCATCGCCTGGCACGAACTGGGCCACCTGTCCACCGCCAAGATGTTCGGCGTCCGCGTGCCGCAGTACATGGTCGGCTTCGGCCCCACCCTGTGGTCGCGGAAGAGGGGTGAGACCGAGTACGGCGTCAAGGCGATTCCGCTGGGCGGCTACATCCGCATGATCGGCATGTTCCCGCCCGGCGAGGACGGCGCCGTCCGGCAGCGCTCCACCTCCCCCTTCCGGGGGATGATCGAGGATGCCCGCGCGGCGGCCTACGAGGAGCTCCGGCCGGGCGACGAGAAGCGGATGTTCTACACGCGCAAGCCCTGGAAGCGCGTGATCGTGATGTTCGCCGGCCCGTTCATGAACCTGGTGCTGGCCGTGGCGATCTTCCTCGGCACGCTGATGACCTTCGGCATCAACACCACGACCACCACCGTCTCCTCCGTCTCCGAGTGCGTGGTCAGGGTCTCCGAGCGCACCGACACCTGCCCGGAGGACGCACCCGACTCCCCGGCCAAGGCCGCCGGCCTGAAGCCCGGCGACACCATCGTCGCCTTCAACGGGGCCGAGGTCACCGAGTGGGACGACCTCCAGCGGCGCATCCGCGACACCATCGGACCGGCCACCATCACCGTCGAGCGCGACGGCGGGCGCGAGGTCCTCCGGGCGGACCTGGTGAGGAACGAGGTCGCCAAGTCCGACGGGCGCGGCGGCTACGTCGAGGGCGAGTACGTCACCACCGGCTTCCTCGGCTTCTCCCCCGCCACCGGCGTGGTCGAGCAGTCCTTTCCGCAGGCGGTGGACCGCATGGGCGACATGATGGTCGCCGGCGCCGAGGCGCTCACCCGCCTGCCGGAGAAGATCCCCGGTCTGTGGAACGCGGCCTTCGCCGGCGCCGAGCGCGAAGCGGACTCCCCGATGGGCGTGGTCGGCGCGGCCCGCGTCAGCGGGGAGATCTTCGCCCTGGAGATCCCGGCGGAGCAGCGGGTGGCGATCACCCTCCTCACCCTCGCCCTGTTCAACCTCTCCCTGTTCCTGTTCAACATGCTGCCGCTGCTGCCGCTGGACGGCGGCCACATCGCGGGCGCCCTGTGGGAGTCGCTGCGCCGGGGCCTGGCCAGGGTGCTGCGCCGCCCCGATCCGGGCCCGTTCGACGTGGCGAGGATGATGCCGGTGGCGTACGTGGTGGCCGGCGTCTTCGTCTGCTTCACGCTGCTGGTGCTCATCGCGGACGTGGTCAACCCCGTACGCCTGACCGGCTGACGCGGCGGTGTGCGGGGTCCCGGGGGCGCCCGGGACCCCGCACCGCGTACGGCGGACCACGGTGTGCCCCGGGCACCGGGCGTACCGTAATCTCGGAGGCCGGAGCCCGCCGCCGAACGGGGCACTGGACCACAGCTTGGGGTTGCACACCACAATGACAGCCATTTCGCTCGGAATGCCGTCCGTACCGACCAAACTGGCCGACAGACGGGCCAGCCGGAAGATCCAGGTCGGCTCGGTGGCCGTAGGAGGCGACGCCCCGGTCTCCGTGCAGTCGATGACCACCACCGTCACCGCCGACATCGGCGCCACGCTCCAGCAGATCGCCGAGCTGACCGCCTCCGGGTGCGAGATCGTCCGCGTGGCCTGCCCGTCCCAGGACGACGCCGAGGCGCTGCCGGTCATCGCGAAGAAGTCCCAGATCCCGGTGATCGCGGACATCCACTTCCAGCCCAAGTACGTCTTCGCCGCCATCGACGCCGGCTGCGCGGCGGTGCGCGTCAACCCGGGCAACATCCGGCAGTTCGACGACAAGGTCAAGGAGATCGCCAGGGCGGCCTCCGACGCCGGGGTGCCCATCCGCATCGGCGTCAACGCCGGCTCCCTGGACAAGCGGCTGCTGGCCAAGTACGGCAAGGCCACCCCCGAGGCGCTGGTGGAGTCCGCGCTGTGGGAGTGCTCGCTGTTCGAGGAGCACGGTTTCCGCGACATCAAGATCTCGGTCAAGCACAACGACCCGGTGGTGATGGTGGGCGCCTACCGGCTGCTGGCCGAGCGGTGCGACTACCCCCTCCACCTGGGCGTCACCGAGGCCGGGCCGGCGTTCCAGGGCACCATCAAGTCGGCCGTCGCCTTCGGTGCCCTGCTGAGCGAGGGCATCGGCGACACCATCCGGGTGTCGCTGTCGGCCCCGCCGGTGGAGGAGATCAAGGTCGGCATCCAGATCCTGGAGTCCCTCGGGCTGCGGCAGCGCCGGCTGGAGATCGTCTCCTGTCCTTCCTGCGGGCGGGCCCAGGTGGACGTCTACAAGCTCGCCGACGAGGTCACCGCCGGGCTGGCGGGTATGGAGGTCCCGCTGCGGGTGGCCGTCATGGGCTGTGTCGTCAACGGGCCCGGCGAGGCCCGCGAGGCCGACCTCGGGGTCGCCTCCGGCAACGGCAAGGGTCAGATCTTCGTCAAGGGCGAGGTCATCAAGACCGTTCCCGAGTCCAAGATCGTCGAGACCCTCATCGACGAGGCCATGAAGATCGCCGAGCAGATGGAGAAGGACGGTGTGATCTCCGGCGAGCCGGAGGTCTCCGTCAGCTGACCGACCGGCCGGCGCCGTCCGCCGCGGCCGGGGGTAAAGTCGGAAGACACTCCCCAGCCACCACGGCCGCACGGTGAGGCATCCCACGTGTTGACGACCACCACCCGCGTCCTCGGGCCCCCCGAGCTCGACGACGCCCTCGCGGTGCTCGACCGCGAGCCGGTCAGCAACGCCTTCGTGGCCTCCCGTGTCCGGGTCTCCGGCCTGGACCCGTGGCGGCTGGGCGGCGAGATGTGGGGCTGGTACCAGCGCGGGCGGCTGGAATCCCTGTGCTACGCGGGCGCCAACCTCGTCCCCGTCTGCGCGGGGCGGGAGGCGGTGCGAGCCTTCGCTGAGCGGGCACGCCGCCAGGGGCGGCGCTGCTCGTCCCTCGTCGGCCCGGTCGGGCCCACCGCGGCGCTGTGGGCCCGGCTGGAGCCGCACTGGGGGCCGGCCCGCGAGGTCCGCCGCCACCAGCCGCTGATGGTCGCCGACCGTGTGCCCGCGGACATACGGCCCGATCCGTACGTGCGGCGCGTCCGCAAGGACGAGACGGATGTGGTGATGCCCGCCTGCGTGGCGATGTTCACCGAGGAGGTCGGCGTGTCGCCGCTGGCCGGGGACGGCGGGCTGGTCTACCAGGCCCGGGTCGCCGAACTGGTCGGCGCCGGACGCTCCTTCGCCCGCATCGAGGACGGCCGGGTGGTCTTCAAGGCCGAGATCGGCGCCGTCACACCGCGGGCGTGCCAGATCCAGGGCGTGTGGGTCGCGCCCGAGTACCGCGGCCGGGGCCTGTCCGTCACCGGCATGGCGGCGGTGCTGCGTTACGCGCTGACCGAGGTGTCCCCGGTCGCCAGCCTCTACGTCAACGACTACAACACCGCCGCCCGCGCCGCCTACCGCCGGGTCGGCTTCCGCGAGGCCGGGGAGTTCATGAGCGTGCTGTTCTGAACGCTCCCGGACGATTCCGGACGACTCCGGGCGGTCCCGAAGGCTCCGTAGGCCCCCCAACGGACCATGGTCCGCGCGGGTGTTCGCCCGATCCCGCCGATCTCTCCAGTAGGGTCGATCACCATGGAAGACGCCCAGGTCGGTCCCCTGGACCTCGCAGCCCGCGTGGACGAGGCGCTCGCCGTACAGGCCGTCGCCTTCGGACTGACCGACGACGAGGTGGGAGTGCGCCGCCACATCGTGCTGCGGCACGCCGCGTCCCCCGGAGTCCGGGCGCTGGGTGCCACCACACCGCGGGGACGGCTGGTCGGCTTCGTCTACGGGATGCCCAACGACCGCACGCAGTGGTGGTCCACGGTCGTCGAGCCGTATCTGCGGCGCGACGGGAACGCCGGATGGCTGGACGACGCCTTCGTCATCACCGAACTGCACGTCCACCCGGCGTACCAGAAGCACGGCATCGGCCGGGAGCTGATCACCGCGATCACCGACGCCGCCGCCGAGCCGCGCTCGATCCTCTCCGCGATCGACACCGAGAGCCCGGCCCGCGCCCTCTACCGCTCGCTGGGCTACCGGGACCTGGCCCGCCAGGTGCTGTTTCCCAGTGCCGGGAGCCTGTACGCGGTGATGGGTGCGCCGCTGCCGCTGCGGCGGTGAGGCGGGCCCGGCCGGAGGTCCGGGGGGTGCCCCCGGGAGGTGGGGTCCCAGTGCCGGGAGCCCGTACGCGGTGATGGGTGCGCCGCCGCCGCCGCGGCGGCGCCGGTAGTCTCCTGGGCGGGCCGCATCACCGGTGCGGCTCCGGAAACCGACCCACCGCACGCAGGAGAAACCCATGGCAGCCCGTGTCCAGCGCATGTCCCGGCTCATGCTGAAGACGCTGCGCGAGGACCCGGCCGACGCGGAGACCATCAGCCACAGGCTTCTGGTCCGCGCCGGCTACGTACGCCGCACCGCCGCCGGGATCTGGACCTGGCTGCCGCTGGGCAAGCAGGTCCTGGAGAACGTCACCCGGATCGTGCGCGAGGAGATGGACGCCATCGGCGCCCAGGAGGTGCTGCTCCCGGCCCTGCTGCCCAAGGAGCCCTACCAGACCTCGGGCCGCTGGGAGGAGTACGGAGACCTGCTGTTCCGGCTCAGGGACCGCAAGGGCGCCGACTACCTCCTCGGTCCCACCCACGAGGAGATCTTCACCCAGGTCGTCAAGGACCAGTGCACGTCCTACAAGGACCTGCCGGTGATGCTCTACCAGATCCAGACCAAGTACCGGGACGAGGCCCGCCCGCGCTCGGGCGTCCTGCGCGGCCGGGAGTTCCTGATGAAGGACTCCTACTCCTTCGACACCACCGACGAGGAGCTGGCCGAGTCCTACCGGCTGCACCGCGAGGCGTACGTGCGGATCTTCACCCGGCTCGGCCTGGACCACCGGGTCGTCTCCGCCGTCTCGGGCGCGATGGGCGGTTCGGCCTCCGAGGAGTTCCTCGCTCCGGCCGCGGCCGGCGAGGACACCTTCGCCGACTGCCCGGCCTGCGGATACGCCGCCAACACCGAGGCCGTCACCTTCCCGCTGAAGCCGGCCGGCCCCATGGGCCACCCGCCGATCGAGGAACTGGACACCCCCGACACCCCCACCATCGAGACCCTCGCCGACCACCTGGGCGTGCCCGCCTCCGCCACCCTGAAGAACCTGCTGGTCAAGGTGGACGGAGAGATCTGGGCCGTGGGCGTGCCCGGCGACCGCGAGGTGGACCTCGGCAAGCTCGCCGAGCACCTGGCGCCCGCCACCGTGGAGCTGGTCGCCGCCGAGGACTTCACCGGCCGCCCCGCCCTGGTGCGCGGCTACGTCGGTCCGCAGGGCCTGGCGGGCGCCGCCTTCCGTTATGTCGCCGACCCGCGCGTGGCCCCCGGCACCTCCTGGATCACCGGGGCCAACAAGCCCGACACCCACGCCCGCAACGTGGTGTGCGGCCGGGACTTCGAGGTCGACGAGTACCTGGACGTGGTCACCGTCGAGGACGGCGACCCCTGCCCGTCCTGCGGCGCCGGGCTGAAGCTGGACCGGGCCATCGAGATCGGCCACATCTTCCAGCTCGGCCGCAAGTACGCCGACGCCTTCTCCCTGGACGTACTCGGCCGCGAGGGCAAGCCCGTCCGCGTGACCATGGGCTCCTACGGCATCGGCGTCTCCCGCGCGGTGGCCGCGCTCGCCGAGCAGACGGCCGACGGCCAGGGCCTGTGCTGGCCGCGCGAGGTGGCCCCGGCCGACGTCCACATCGTCGCCGCCGGCAAGGGCGCCCAGACCGAGACGGCCCTGGAGCTGGCCGGGAGGCTGGCCTCCGCCGGGGTGCGCGTCCTGGTGGACGACCGTACGGGCGTCTCGCCCGGTGTGAAGTTCACCGACGCGGAGCTGATCGGCGTGCCGGAGATCCTGGTGGTGGGCCGGGGCGCGGCCAAGGGCCTGGTGGAGCTGAAGGACCGGCGCACCGGCGAGCGCGAGGAGGTGCCGGTGGACGAGGCGGTGGAGCGGCTGGCCCGCTCGGCCGGCGAATCCGCCTGAGCCGTCGCCGCGGGCCCCTCGCCGGGGCCCGCGGTCCCGGGGCTCACAGCCAGTCGGCGAACTCCAGCAGCGCCTCGCCGTCGGCACGGTCGCCGGCGGCGATGTGCCGCGCGCCCGACTCCACCGCCCGGTACAGGCTCCAGCCGCGCAGCCGGTCGCGGTCCACCTCCAGGGAGTTCGCCAGCTTGGCCACCCGGCGCCGGGCGATCGCGGGGGCGCCGGAGCCGGCAGCCAGGTCGTGCAGCCGGTCGCGGACGAGCCGGGCCAGGTCGTACGCCCGCTCGCCCACCAGCGGATCGGGCCCGATCACCAGCCAGTGGGCCCGTCCCGGACCCGCCGACAGCACCGCCCCCTGCCGGAAGTCGCCGTGCAGCAGGACGTGTTCGGGGGCATCGGCGAGCAGCTCGGAGCGCAGGGCCAGGGCCGCGTCGGCCAGCGGGCGGGCCTCCTCGGGCACGTGCGCGCGGATTCCCTCCACCGCCCGTCCGGTGTGCTCCTCCACGGCGGTGAAGGGGTGCTCGCCGTCGGGGACACCGGGGGGAGAGGGGGACACCCACAGCCGGTGCAGCGCCGAGACCGCCTCCAGGGTGGCCTTCGCGTCCGGCAGCGAGCGCAGCGACACCTCCGCGTGCAGCCGCTCCAGCAGCAGCGCGCCGTCCTCGGGGGCGGCGTCCAGCAGCCGTACCGCGCCGTGCCCCTCCCAGCGGGACAGCGCCGCCGCCTCGTCGGCCGCGCCGGCGGCGCGCAGCTTCAGCGCGGCCGGCGAGCCGTCCGCCCGGCGGACCAGGACGACCAGGCTGCCGCGTCCGCCCGGGGAGATCACCCGCTCGGCCGTCAGCTCCCAGCGTGCCAGCGACGTCCGTACCAGTCCGGGCAGCCGTGCCAGCCAGGGGGAGTCCGCGCCCAGGAAGCGCACCAGCCGCTGCGGTGGTTCGACGTGCGGAGCCGATGTCATGCCCGGGCGTCCCTTTCGTCGTCGGCTTTCGCGGGGAGTCCCTCAGAGGGACTCCGGGCTCGCCTGCGCGGCGCGCTCGGCGAGACCCGGGAAGGGTACGCCCGTGCCGCGCCAGCGTGCCGCGCGGACCGCGGTCTCCCGCAGCGCGGCGGCCGCCTCCCGTCGCAGCCCGCCCTCGCCGGCCCGGACCAGGTCGGCGTAGACGGCGGCCACCCGCTCCTCCAGCTCGGCGGCGAGCCGCACCGCCGCGGCGCCGTCCGGGACCGGGAAGGGCAGGGAGTAGGCCGCCGCGGCGGACTCGGGGGCGGCGTCCATCCGCCGTACCGCGCGGCGCAGGACGTCACGGCGCGCGCGGTGGGCGTCATGCGCCTCCCGCGCCTGCGCGCGCCGGTCCTCGGCGATCCGCCCGCCCACGACGCCGTAGCCGTAGACGGCGGCGTGCTCGGCCGAGAGAGCGGCCTGCAGGGCGGCCAGCGCGGGGTCGTCCTCCCCACCGGGGGGCGAGGGCGCGGGGGAGGCCGCGGCGGCCGCAGCCCGGTTCGCCCCCGGGTTCGCTGCCTCGTTCATCACTCGCCCTCCGTGAGCAGGTAGACATGGACCGCTCCGGCCGCCGCGACGGACGCGAGCAGCCGGGCGAGCTCGGGCGGGGCGCCGTCGAGGGCCCGGGTGAGGGCGTCGGCGGCGGTGCGCTCGGCGTCGGCGAGGGCGGCCAGCGCACGTCCGGGATCGGCGGGCACGCCCTCCCCGGAGCCCCGGGTGTCCTCCGGGGCCGGGGAGCCGCCGGGACTTCCGGAGGCGGAGGCCCTCGGGTCCCCGGAAGGCCGGGAACCGCCGGGCTCCGTCCCGCCGAAGGCCCTCACATGCCGCACCACGTCCGCCCGCAGCGCACCCCGCTCAACTCGCTGCTGATCCTCGCAAAGCTGCTGGCCGACAACGCCGAGGGGAACCTCTCGCCCAAGCAGGTGGAGTTC
>NZ_JAJFAU010000059.1:14456-27022 GCF_022614595.1 Streptomyces sp. CNQ085 | reverse complement strand
GCTCCCGGCGATACCGGGACCCGCTTCCGTCAATGAGAGGTCCGCCTTACGGCAGGTTCCGGGCCATGACGATGCGCTGGACCTGGTTGGTGCCCTCGTAGATCTGGGTGATCTTGGCGTCGCGCATCATGCGCTCGACCGGGTAGTCGCGGGTGTAGCCGTAGCCGCCCAGCAGCTGGACGGCGTCCGTGGTGATCTCCATGGCGGCGTCGGAGGCGTAGCACTTGGCGGCCGCGCCGTAGAAGGTCAGATCCTCGGCCTTGCCGTCGGCGCCAAGACTGACGCGCTCGGAGCGGGCGGCGGCGGCGTAGGTGAGCTGGCGGGCGGCCTCCAGCTTCATCGCCATGTCGGCGAGCATGAACTGCACGCCCTGGAAGTCGCCGATCGGCTTGCCGAACTGCTTGCGCTCGGCGACGTAGCCCTTGGCGTAGTCCAGCGCGCCCTGGGCGATGCCGAGGGCCTGGGCGGCGATGGTGATGCGGGTGTGGTCCAGGGTCTTCATCGCGGTGGCGAAGCCGGTGCCCTCCTCGCCGATCATGCGGTCGGCGGGGATGCGGACGTTGTCGAGGTAGACCTCGCGGGTCGGGGAGCCCTTGATGCCGAGCTTCTTCTCCGGGGCGCCGAAGGAAACGCCCTCGTCGCCCTTCTCCACCACGAAGGCCGAGATGCCCCTGGAGCGCTTCTCAGGGTCGGTGACGGCCATCACGGTGTAGTACTCGCTGACACCGGCGTTGGTGATCCAGCGCTTGACGCCGTTGAGCACCCAGAAGTCGCCGTCGCGCACGGCGCGGGTCCTCATGCCCGCGGCGTCCGAGCCGGCCTCCGGCTCGGAGAGGCAGTAGGAGAACATCGCGTCGCCCTTGGCCAGCGGGGCGAGGTACTTGCTCTTGAGCTCCTCGGAACCGGACAGGACCACCGGGAGGGAGCCGAGCTTGTTGACGGCCGGGATCAGGGAGGACGAGGCGCAGACGCGGGCGACCTCCTCGATCACGATGACGGTCGCGAGCGCGTCGGCGCCCGCACCGCCGTAGGACTCGGGTACGTGGATGGCGTGCAGGTCGCCTGCGACCAGCGCGTCCAGGGCCTCCTGCGGGAAGCGGCCCTGCTCGTCCACCTCGGCCGCGAAGGGCGCGATCTTCGCCTCGGCGAGCGAGCGCACCGATTCCCGGAGCATGCCGTGCTCCTCCGACGGACGGTAGAGGTCGAAGTCGGTCGATCCCGCCACGGTGTCTCACTCCCTGGGTGCGCTGCTGCTAACTACCGTTAAGTAACACAATTCTAGTGGTCCACCGCCGCCGCGGATACATGAGCTTGCCAACACACTCGGTCCCGCGCACCGCGTCCGGACCGCTCCGCACGGCCCTCCGCGGGTCCGGTGGCGGCCGGATATGCTCGCGGGCAGCACTTCGCCCGCACCCCAGGAGCAGTCCATGACTCTCAGGATCACCGTGATCGGCACCGGTTACCTCGGCGCGACGCACGCCGCGGCCATGGCCGAGCTGGGCTTCGAGGTGCTGGGTCTGGACGTGCTGCCGGAGAAGATCGAGACGCTCTCCACCGGGCGGGTGCCGTTCTACGAGCCCGGACTGGAGGAGCTGCTGCGCCGCCATGTCACCGGGGTGGAGGGCTCGACCGGGCGACTGCGCTTCACCACCTCCTGGAAGGAGGTGGGCACGTTCGGGGACGTCCACTTCGTCTGTGTGAACACCCCCCAGAAGCAGGGCGAGTACGCGTGCGACATGTCCTACGTGGACAGCGCGGTGGAATCCCTGGCCCCGCATCTGGTGCGGCCCGCCCTGGTGGTGGGCAAGTCCACGGTGCCGGTGGGCAGCGCGGACCGGCTGGCGAGGCGGCTGGCCGAGCTGGCCCCGGCGGGCGGCGAGGCGGAGCTGGCGTGGAACCCGGAGTTCCTGCGCGAGGGCTTCGCCGTGGAGGACACCCTGCGCCCGGACCGCATCGTGGTGGGGGTGCGCTCGGCGCGCGCGGAGGAACTGCTGCGCGAGGTGTACGCGAAGCCGGTGGCCGGGGGATCGCCCTTCGTCGTCGCCGACTTCCCGACGGCGGAGCTGGTGAAGACGGCCGCGAACTCCTTCCTGGCCACCAAGATCTCGTTCATCAACGCCATGGCCGAGGTCTGCGAGGCGGCCGGCGGCGACGTGGTGAAGCTGGCGGAGGCCATCGGGTACGACGACCGGATCGGGGGTAAGTTCCTGCGCGCCGGGATCGGCTTCGGCGGCGGCTGCCTGCCCAAGGACATCCGCGCGTTCATGGCGCGGGCGGGCGAGCTGGGCGCCGACCAGGCGCTGACGTTCCTGCGCGAGGTGGACTCGATCAACATGCGCCGCCGCTCCCACATGGTGGAGCTGGCCCGCGAGACGGTCGGCGGCGCGTTCCTGGGTCAGCGCGTGGCGGTGCTGGGGGCGACCTTCAAGCCGGACTCCGACGACGTACGGGACTCGCCGGCGCTGAACGTCGCCGGCCAGATCCACCTGCAGGGCGGGCAGGTGACGGTCTACGACCCCAAGGGCATGGAGAACGCCCGGCGAGTCTTCCCCACCCTGGGCTACGCGGACAGCGTGCCGGAGGCGGTGCGCGGGGCGGACGCCGTGCTGCATCTGACGGAGTGGAGCGAGTTCCGGGAGCTCGATCCGGAGGAGCTGGGCCAGGCCGTGGCGCACAAGCGCGTCCTGGACGGCCGCAACACCCTCGATCCGGCCCTGTGGCGCAAGGCCGGCTGGTCCTTCCGCGCACTGGGCCGGCCGACGGCGTAGGGTCCGCCCCCACCCAGGGACGCTCAGCCCCCGCCTTCCAGGAGGCGCGCGGGTACGTGCCGCCGCGGTGGCCGAGCATCGAGCGGTCGCAGCAGTTCCACCTCGACTTCCACGTACCCCGCGAGGAGTTGGACGCGGCCGAGCGGGAGGCGCTGGAGCTGGGGGCCGAACTGCTCCAGGGCGACGGGGGCAGGCGAGGCTTCCGCGTCTACCTCGATCCCGCCGGGCACCCCTTCTGCCTCCGCGTCGACTGAACCGGCTGCCCGCGGGGCCCGGAGGACAGGGCGCCGGAGGGCCGAGGCAAGAAGAAGAGGCGGGCGGGGAAGAAGTGTGCGGACACTCCTTCCCCGCCCGCCTCCTGACCGGCTCCGGGCCGGGCCGGTGAGGGTCAGGACCCTCAGATGCTGACGCCGTTGGCCCGCAGGTAGGCCAGCGGGTCGATGTCCGAGCCGTAGCCGGGGGCGGTACGGATCTCGAAGTGCAGGTGCGGGCCGGTGCTGTTGCCGGTGGAACCGACGGCGCCGATCTGCTGGCCGGCGCTGACCGACTGGCCGGCGCTGACCGACAGCGAGGACAGGTGGCCGTACTGGCTGTACCGGCCGTCCTCGTGGCGGATGACGATCTGGTTGCCGTAGGCGCCGCCCCAGCCGGCGGAGACCACGGTGCCGTTGGTGACGGCCTTCACCGGGGTGCCGGAGGCGGCAGCGAAGTCCTCACCTGTGTGGCCGTTGGACCAGCGCGCGCCCGAGGCCTTGTAGGAGCCGGACGGAGCGGCGTTCACCGGGGCGGTGTAACCGGTGACCGCGGCACGGTCGCTGCGGTCGGTGCGCTCGGCCTCGGCTCGCTCGGTCTCCTCGGCCTTCGCAGCCGGCTCGGCCTCGGCCTCGACCTGGGGCTTGGCCGCGGCCTTCTGCTGAGCGGCGGCACCGCCCAGGGTGAGCTCCTGGCCCGGGAAGATCAGGTTCGGGTTGTCACCGATGACCTGGCGGTTGTCCTCGTAGATGCGCTCCCAGCCGCCCTGGACGCCCTGGGCATCAGCGATCTTGAAGAGGGTGTCGCCGCCGGCGACCTCGTAGGAGGTGCCGTTGTCGGCGCCGCTCCGGGCGCGCTCACCGCGGTCCGCGCGCTGCGGCGTGGCCTCGGGCTCGCTCTTCTCCTGCTCCTGCTCCTGCTCGGCCTCGGCCTTCGGAGCGGCGGACGGGACCTGCTCCTCCTGCTCGGTCGGGTTGCTCTGACCGTCGGGGGAGACGGCCGGGGCGGGACCGCCCTTGGTCAGGCCTGCCTTGACCGAGCACACGGGCCAGGCGCCCGGGCCCTGTCCCGCCAGCACCTTCTCGGCGACGGCGATCTGCTGGTCCTTGGTGGCGAGGTCGGCACGCGGCGCGTACTGGGTGCCGCCGAAGGCGGCCCAGGTGCTCTGCGTGAACTGCAGACCTCCGTAGAAGCCGTTACCGGTGTTGATGGACCAGTTGCCCGTGCTCTCGCACTGGGCGACCTTGTCCCAGGTTTCGACGGAGGCGGCGTTGGCCCCGCCGGCGGCCACCAGGGGGAGGGCCATGCCGGCGCCGCCCACGGAGATGGCCAGCGACAGGCGGGTGAGACGGCTGTTGCGAATACGACGGTGACGTCCGCGTGCGGACATAGGTGTGCTCCTTCTCCTACGCCTGCGAGGTGAGCTGTCGGGTTCGGGCTGGAGTTGCCCGGCCATGTGTGCCGCGGCGCGTGCCGCGGCATGGCTTCACCCCAAGCCGTCCCGTACGGGCCCTGTGGGCCCGGGACGGCGGCTTACCTTGGGTCCCCCGCTCCTGCCATCGGGTGGTGTGGATGGTCCAGCCCGCCGCCGTTGACAGGATTCGGCGTTCGACAGCGGGCCGCCGCACATTCGTACGGCGCGACCAGAAAGGTAGGCATATCGTTTCCGCCGATACAAGCCGATGGGTCACAGGACGCCCGTTTCGAAGGCTTTAATGATCATCCGGTCATCACCGTCCGCCGCCCCCGCCTTCCGAAGAGTGGCGACACCCCTTCCTGACGCCATGTCACCCTCCTCCGCCACCAGGACTGATGACACAGAAAACCCTCCCCGTCACGGAGGGCGACACACCGGGGAGGGTCGGCTCGTGAGTTGAATCACGAGGAGGTCAAGGAGCTACCCGTCGAGCTGTCCGATGGTGGCGATGGACGGGCCGCGCCTGGTCTGCTCGTGGCGGGCGACCACCTCCGCGTCGCGCAGCACGCGCACCGCGTTCCGCCAGGTGAGCTTGGCGAGATCGGCCTCGGACCAGCGGCGGTCCAGCAACTCCGCCACCAGGTGCGGGTAGCCGGACACATCGCTCAGGTCGGACGGGGTGAAGGCCGTGCCGTCGAAGTCGCCGCCGATGCCGATGTGGTCGATGCCCGCGACCTCGCGCATGTGGTCCAGGTGGTCGGCGACCGTCGCCGCCGTGGCCACCGGACGCGGGTTGGCCTCCTCGTACGCGCGTTGGACCGCCAGACCTCTCTCCGTGCCGTCCAGGGGGTGAAGGCCGTGGGCGCGCATGTTCTCGTCGGCGGCCTCGGTCCAGGCGACGGCGGCCGGCAGCACGAACTTCGGCACGAACGTGGCCATCGCCACACCGCCGTTGACCGGGAGCCGCTCCAGTACGTCGTCGGGGATGTTGCGCGGGTGGTCGCACACCGCGCGGGCCGAGGAGTGCGAGAAGACCACCGGCGCCGTCGTCACGCGCAGGGCGTCGCGCATGGTGGCGGGCGCCACATGGGAGAGGTCCACCAGCATCCCCAGCCGGTTCATCTCCCGCACGACCTCCTCGCCGAAGCGGGTCAGCCCGTCGTGGCGCGGGGTGTCGGTGGCCGAATCCGCCCAGTCGACGGTGTCGTTGTGGGTGAGCGTCATGTAGCGCACACCCAGCCGGTACAGGGCGCGCAGCGTGGCCAGGGAGTTGTTGACGCAGTGGCCGCCCTCGGCTCCCATCAGAGAGGCGATGCGGCCCTCGGCGCGGGCCGCCTCCATGTCGTCGGCGGTGAAGGCGGGCCTGAGGTCGGCCGGATGGCGGTCGACCAGCCGCCGCACCACGTCGATCTGCTCCAGACAGGCGCTGACGGCGGCGTCGCCGGTCAGGTCGGTGCGCACGTAGACCGACCAGAACTGCGCTCCCACACCGCCCGCGCGCAGCCGCGGGATGTCGGTGTGCAGATGGGCCGACTGGTCGCCGGCGATGTCGCGTCGGTCGAGATCGTAGGCGACCTGCTCGCGCAGCGCCCACGGCAGGTCGTTGTGGCCGTCGGCGACGGGGTGGGCATCCAGCAGTGCCCTGGCCCGTGCCAGCAGCTCGGCGGAGTGGCCCATCTCACCTGCCCCCGAAGCCGAACCCCGCGCCTCCCGCGGCGACCTTGCTCCGCAGCCGCCTGCCCTTCTCCCGCGCCTGGTCCTTCAGCTCCGCCTGGAACCGCTCCATGCGCCCGCGCAGCTCCTCGTCGTGGGCCGCCAGGACGCGGACCGCCAGCAGGCCCGCGTTGCGCGCGCCGCCGACCGAGACCGTGGCGACCGGGACCCCGGCGGGCATCTGGACGATGGACAGCAGGGAGTCCATGCCGTCCAGATGCCGCAGCGGCACGGGGACGCCGATCACCGGCAGCGGGGTGACGGAGGCGAGCATGCCCGGCAGGTGGGCCGCTCCCCCGGCACCCGCGATGACCGCCTTCAGCCCTCGTCCGGCCGCCTCGTCGCCGTAGGCGATCATCTCGTGCGGCATGCGGTGGGCGGAGACGACGTCGACCTCGTAGGGGACCTCGAACTCGTCCAGGGCCTCGGCCGCGGCCTCCATGACGGGCCAGTCCGAGTCGGATCCCATGACGATCCCCACGACGGGGGCGGAGGCGGGGCTGGGGGCGTTGCTCATTCGGTGATGGTCCCTCGCAGGTAGGCGGCGGCGTGGGCGGCGCGCTCGCGTACGTCCGCCAGGTCGTCGCCGTAGGTGTTGACGTGGCCGACCTTGCGGCCGGGCTTCACGTCCTTGCCGTACATGTGGATCTTCAGCTGCGGATCGCGGGCCATGCAGTGCAGATACCCCTGGTACATGTCGGGGTAGTCGCCGCCGAGCACGTTGGCCATCACCGTCCACGGCGCGCGGGGGCGCGGGTCGCCCAGCGGCAGGTCGAGCACGGCCCGCAGGTGGTTGGCGAACTGGGAGGTGACCGCGCCGTCCTGGGTCCAGTGGCCGCTGTTGTGGGGGCGCATGGCCAGCTCGTTGACCAGGACACGGCCGTCGCGGGTCTCGAAGAGCTCCACCGCAAGGTGGCCGGTCACGCCCAGCTCCCCCGCGATCGTCAGCGCCGTCTCCTGGGCGTGGGCGGACAGCTCCGGCGACAGGCCGGGCGCCGGGGCGATCACCGTGTCGCACACCCCGTCCACCTGGATCGACTCCACCACCGGGTAGGCCACCGCCTGGCCGTGCGGGGAGCGCACCACGCCGGCCGCCAGCTCGCGGACGTAGTCCACCCTCTCCTCGGCCAGCACCGGCACGCCCGCCCGGAACGGCTCGGCGGCCTCGGCCTCGGAGGACACCACCCACACGCCCTTGCCGTCGTAGCCGCCGCGGACGGTCTTGAGGACGACCGGCCAGCCCTCCCCCTCCCCCGGGGCGCCTTCCCCCGGGGCCCCTTCCCGCGCGAACCGCGTGACGTCGGCCGGATCCGCCACGATCCGGTGCCGGGGGCAGGGGATGCCGATCGCGCTCAGCCGCGCCCGCATCACGCCCTTGTCCTGCGCGTGCACCAGCGCGTCGGGGCCGGGCCGCACCGGGATGCCCTCCGCCTCCAGGGCGCGCAGGTGCTCGGTGGGCACGTGCTCGTGGTCGAACGTGATCACGTCGCAGCCGCGGGCGAAGTCGCGCAGAGTGGCCAGATCACGGTAGTCGCCGACGACGACATCGCGGACCGCCTGGGCCGCGGAGTCCTGCGGGGTGTCACTGAGCAGCTTGAACCTGATGCCGAGGGGGATGCCCGCCTCGTGCGTCATCCGCGCGAGCTGCCCCCCGCCGACCATGCCGATCACAGGAAATGTCACGTCCGTAGCCTATCGGCCGGACGGCGGGTACCCGTCGCGGTACGGGGGCGTGGCTAGCATGGCGGGCCAGGACGCGACGGCGGGCCCCGCGGGGCCGCGCGAGAGCCGAGAGAACGGGGCGAGTGGATCACTATGGGTGAACGGCGCGCACTGCGCTCCAGGCTGCCGCGGCTACGGCGCGAGCTGGCCAAGTTCAGCACGGTGGGGGCATTCGGCTTCCTCGTCAACGTGGCCGTCTTCAACCTCTGCGTCCACGGCCTGGGCCTGGCTCCGGTGCGCTCGGGGGTGATGGCGACCGCGGTCGCCATCGGCACCAACTACCTGGGCAACCGCTACTGGACCTACCGGCACGCCGACAAGAGCCGGATACACCGCGAGGCCGGCCTGTTCACACTGTTCAGCGGCGTCGGCCTGGTGATCGAGAACGGCGCGCTGGCCATCTCGCACTACGGCCTGGGCCTGGCCTCACCGCTGGCCGACAACATCGCCAAGAACATCGTCGGCCTCGGCATCGCCACGGTCTTCCGCTTCTGGGCGTACCGCACCTGGGTCTTCCGCGGGGAGCGGCGGGCTTCCGGCGGTCTCGGGGGGCGTACGGCGTCAATCCCCCGCCGACGGCTCGTCGGCCTCACGGCTGAGGAAGAGCGCGAAGACCGGCGGGCGCTGCTGAAGTAGCTCAAGGCGTCCCCCGTCGGCCTCCGCCAGATCACGGGCGACGGCCAGGCCCAGGCCCGTGGAGTTGCGCCCGCTGACCGTGCGCTCGAACACCCTCGACCCCAGCTCCTGGTCGACACCCGGCCCCTCGTCCGTCGCCTCGACCACCACCTGGTTCCCGGCGATCCGGGTGCGCAGGGCAACCGCGCCGCCGCCGTGCATCAGGGCGTTCTCGATGAGCGTGGCCAGCACCTGCGCCACCGCCCCCGGGGTCCCCACCGCCCGCAGGCCCTGGCGGCCGGAACGGACGACGGCCCGGCCCGCCTTGCGGTACGCCGGACGCCACTCCTCGATCTGCTGCTTGACCACCTCGTCCAGGTCGAAGCCCACGGCGGAGCCCGAGCGGGGGTCGCGCGAGTTGGTCAGCAGCCGCTGCACCACGTCGGTCAGCCGCTCCACCTGGGCGAGACCGACCAGCGCCTCTTCCCGGATGGTGGAGGCGGCGGCGTGGGCGGTGCCGGTGGCGTCCGTGATGTCCCCGGCGCCGGCCGTCTCGATGGCGTCGGCCGCCGTGACGATCTCCTCCAGCCGCATGGACAGCGCGGTCAGGGGGGTGCGGAGCTGGTGGGAGGCGTCCGCGGCCAGCCGCCGCTCGGCGGTGAGCATCCGGGCGATCCGCTCGGCACTGGCGTCCAGTACGTCCGCCACCCGGTCCAGCTCGGGCACGCCGTAGCGCCGGTGGCGGGGACGGGGGTCGCCGGAACCGAGGCGCTCGGCGGTCTCGGCGAGATCGGTGAGGGGGGCCGCGACGCGACGGGCCTGCTGCACGGCCAGGAGCACCGCCGCCACCACCGCCAGCAGCGCCACCGCCAGGATGATCAGCAGGGTCCGGCCCACCTCCTCGCGGACCCGGTCGTCGTCCTGCCGGACGGTGACGATGACATCGTCCGGCTCGCCGGCACGTCCCTCGATGGCGCCCTCGCCGGGGTGCTCGCCCAGCTCGATGGGGGGCTGCCCGGGCAGCTCGATGCGGACGTGGCGGTCGTGTGGGACCTGGGAGCGCATGGAGGCGGCGGTCACGCTCTCCTCGGCGACCAGGCGGCTCTCGACGACCGAGACCAGCCGTGCGGCGTCGGAGCGGACGCTCTCGCGGGCGCTCTCCTCGATGGTGCGGGTCTCGACGATCACCAGGGAGACCCCGAAGACCGCGATCACGACGAGGACCACGGCCAGCGTGGAGTTGATCAGACGTCTGCGCATGGCGGCGCGGGCCCTTCAAAGTCTTCGGCGGTCTCGCGGTGTTCCCCGCGGCGGTCCTGCGGTGTCCTTCGGCGGCCCCGGGCGGCCGTCAGTCCTTCTCGAAGCGGAAGCCGATGCCGCGGACCGTGGCGATGTAGCGGGGTTTGGCCGCGTCGTCGCCGAGCTTCTTGCGCAGCCAGGAGATGTGCATGTCGAGGGTCTTCGTCGACGACCACCAGGTGGTGTCCCAGACCTCGCGCATCAGCTGGTCGCGGGTGACGACGCGGCCGGCGTCGCGCACCAGCACCCGCAGCAGGTCGAACTCCTTCGCCGTGAGCTGGAGCTCCTCCTCCCCCATCCAGGCCCGGTGCGACTCGACGTCGATGCGCACACCGTGGGTGGCGGCGGGCTGCACGGGCTCGACGGCGCCCCGCCGCAGCAGGGCCCGCACCCGGGCGAGCAGCTCGGCCAGCCGGAACGGCTTGGTGACGTAGTCGTCGGCGCCCGCGTCCAGTCCGACGACGGTGTCCACCTCGTCGGCGCGCGCGGTCAGCACCAGGACGGGGAAGGTGTGCCCCTCGTTGCGCAGCCGGCGGCAGACCTCCAGTCCGTCCATGCCGGGCAGGCCGAGGTCGAGCACGACCAGGTCGATGTCGCCGTGCTGGCCGGCGTCGAGCGCGCCGGGGCCGTCCTCACGCACCTCGACCTCGTACCCTTCGCGGCGCAGGGCTCGGGCCAGCGGCTCCGAGATGGAGGAGTCGTCCTCGGCGAGCAGTACTCGGGTCATGGCCTGATGGTAGACCTCGCCGCGGCGGCTCCGGCGGGCCGCCGGTGAACCGGGCGGCGCCCGCCCGGTTCCGGCAGGAGGTGTGACATGCGCCTCCCGCCGTCCTTCGTACGCCGGGTGCGCGGGGGACGGTGTCGTACTCTGGCCGAGGCGTCGTCCGGGAAGCCGGCGGCCCCTGGCGCGAAGGCGCCGGGGCCCGCGGCCGAGGACCCCGCACACCCCGTGCACACACCCCGTACGCGGGAGCCGTCCCGGAAGCCGGCCCGCGCGGGATCCGCCGGGTTCCGCGCGTGCGACGGCGCCGCAGGAACTGTCGGCCGGGACGGGCACGCGCGGACGGGGGCGCGGAGCCGGGCCGACCACCCGCCCCGGGCGCGCGCACCACAACATCGCGCGCGTCCCGACCGAGCAAGGAACCCACCACCATGGCCTCCAGCCTGACGAAGGACTCCGTCGGCAGCACCGGCAAGACCTTCTTCGGCCACCCCCGCGGTCTGGCCACACTCTTCATGACGGAGATGTGGGAGCGCTTCTCCTGGTACGGAATGCGCGCCATCCTCGTCCTCTACCTGATCGCGGGCGTACTCGAAGGCCCCCTCGCGGGCCGCGAGGCCCTCGCCGCGGCGATCTACGGCGTCTACAACGCCGTCGTCTACATGGCCGCCATGCCCGGCGGCTGGGTCGCCGACCGCCTGTGGGGCGCGCGCAAGGCGGTCCTGGTCGGCGGCGTCGTCATCGCTCTGGGCCACTACACGCTGGCGATCCCCTCCGACGTGGCGTTCTTCGCCGGACTCGGCCTGATCGCGATCGGCACCGGCCTGCTCAAGCCCAACATCTCCGCGATGGTCGGCGGTCTCTACGAGGGCCGGTCCAGCGCCCGCCGCGACGCCGGCTTCACGATCTTCTACATGTCGATCAACATCGGCGCCATGTTCGCGCCGCTGGTGGTCGGCTACCTCGGCGAGAACGTCGACTGGCACCTGGGCTTCGCCGTCGCCGGCGTCGGCATGACGCTGGCCGTGGTCCAGTACGTCCTGGGCGGCCGCCACCTCGGGGACGTGGGCCGTCACCCCGGCACCCCGGCCACGCCGGAGGAGAAGCGCGCGGTGCTGCGCAAGGTCGCGCTGTGGACCGGTCTGGCCGCCGCGGCGCTGCTGGTGGACCTGGCGCTGGGCACGTACGACATCGGGCACATCGTCAACTTCCTGGCCGTCCTCGGCGTCGTCGTCCCCGTCCTGTACTTCGTCTCGATGTACCGGAACCCGGAGCTGACCGAGGAGGACCGTCCGCGTGTCAAGGCGTTCGTGTGGTTCTTCGCCACCGCCGTGCTGTTCTGGATGATCTACGACCAGTCCGGCTCACTGCTGACGATCTTCGCGGACAACGACACCGACCGCACGATCGGCGGCTGGGAGTTCCCGGCCTCGTGGTTCCAGTCGGTCAACCCGGTCATGATCATCGTCCTGGCGCCGCTCTTCGCGAGCCTGTGGGTGTGGCTGGCCAAGCGGACCCACGAGCCCGGCGCGCCGATGAAGTTCGCCCTGGCGATGCTGCTCATCGGCGGTTCCTTCGGTCTGATGGGCCTGGCGGGCGCCGCCGCGGCGAACAGCGAGACCGGCAGGGTCACCGTCTTCTGGCTGCTGAGCGTGTACCTGCTGCAGACCCTCGGCGAACTGTGCCTGTCCCCGGTGGGCCTGTCGCTGTCGACGAAGCTGGCCCCGAAACAGTTCGTCGGCCAGATCATGGGTCTGTGGTTCCTGGCCACCGCCACCGGCAACGCCCTCAACGGCTGGGCGACCCAGCTCAACGAGCCGATGGGCGACGCGGCGTACTACACCATGTGGGGTGTGGTCGCCGTGGCCGCGGGCCTCGCCTTCATGACGGCCGGGAAGCGGATCCGGGCTCTGATGGGCGGCGTGAGGTAACGCCCCCGTACGGCGCGGCCGCCGTCCCCTCGTGTGCTTCACCCCCGGCGTTCGCGGCCGGCACTCCGGCGCGCCCCCCGGGCGAGGTCGTACGGGACGAGGCCGTGGGACTCGAAGGGCGGAAG
>NZ_JAJFAU010000059.1:0-14446 GCF_022614595.1 Streptomyces sp. CNQ085 | reverse complement strand
CCCCCCCCCCCCCCCCCCCCCCCCCCCCGGGTCCCGAGCGGGACCCGGCAGTGGGGACCGGACTTCCGGAGGGACGGCCGAAGCGGCCGGGCCCGGCTACCGGTCCGCGTCCGGCCCGGCCATTTCGGCCCAGACCGTCTTCCCTGCCGTACCGTCCGGATGGCGCACCACGCCCCAGTCCAGGCAGAGCCGCTGCACGATGAACATGCCGTGCCCGCCCGGCCGACCGGGGCGGTGCGGGCTGCGGGGGGAGGGGAGGCCGGCGCCGCGGTCGGACACCTCGATCCTCAGCAGTTTGGGGCCGCGGCCTATGCGCACCTCTTCGGGCCCGTCTGCGTGCAGACAGGCGTTCGTCACCAGCTCGGAGACCACGAGCAGGGCGTCTTCGGCGGCGGCGTGCTGCTCGGGGCCGGTCGCGGGCAGCCAGCCCCAGTCGTGAAGCGCCTGACGGGTGAAGTCACGGGCACGGGGGACCGCACCGCTCGCCCCCATGAGTCGCAACCGTCGTACCTGGCGCATCTCGCGCACCTGACCGACCGGTGCGGCTGCGGTCGCGGCGGTGCCCTCCGGGTCCGGGCCGCGGTCGCCCGCCGGTTGCGGCCGGGTGGTGCTCATCAGTACTTCACCTCACCGGATTGACCAGTTCGTCGGTCTTCGCCTGGTCTGCGAACAACTGTTTCGGAGGGATTCAGGGAGTCTCCTGCCCTGCGGAGGCGGGAGAACACCCATCCGTCGGGAGGGAATCGCGCCGGGACGTAACACTCTGGTCACGGGCCGGTACGCGGGCGCCTGTGAACGGTCCACGCGGCTCCCGCGCCGACGTGACCCGGTGGCGCCGCCGAGGACCCGCCTTCGGGACCGCGCCACCGGGTCACGCCGTCAGGACTGCGCGGCCTCCTTCAGCGCGTCGGCCAGGCTCTCGTGCAGGGCGAACACACCGTCCGCCCCCGTGATCTCGAACACCCTGGCGACGACCGGCCGCATTCCGGCCAGGTGGATCCCGCCTCCGGCCGCCTCGGCCTTCAGCCTGGCGCCCAGGAGGACGTTGAGTCCGGTGGAGTCGCAGAACTCCAGCTTCGAGCAGTCGACGACAAGCAGCTTCTCGCCGTCCTCCAGCGAGCGCTCCAGCGGTTCTCGCAGCAGATCGGCGGTGTGGTGGTCGAGTTCGCCGTCAGGCGTCACCACCAGACTCGCGCCGTGGCGCTGTACGTCGACCGTCAGTCGACCCCGGTGGCTGGTGCTGCCGGGCACCCCGCGGTCCATGTACACCCCTTCAACATTCCCAGTAACCGATCACTGCCGTCCGGAGATGGACGTTCGAACCCTACGCCCTCACAGCCGTGACCGGTAGCCGCACAACCAGCACATCAGGGCATATTCGGGCAACCAGCACTTGCCATCCTCCCTCGGGAGCAGGTAGGCGTAGGAGGGACCACTAAAACACGTCGGCTCGGAGGCGCCGCACCCCGTAGTGCAGGAACGGCTTCGGCAGCCATATGCCGAGAACGATGGAGGCACCATGTCACCCCGGCTCGACGAATCGCCCATCATCTCGTCGGTCGTCCCGCCCGAGCGGTTCGGGGGCGGGTTCCCGGAGGTCGGCCCGGAACAGGCGGAGATGCTGTCCGGCCTGCTCGGCCTGCCCGAGATCCCGCCGTACGACGAAGTGGGGCCGCTGGACGCGCGAGCCCTGTCCAAGACCCTCTTCGAGCGTCTGGAGACGCTGCGGGAGGGCACGCACGAGTACTCGTACGTCCGCAACACCCTGGTCGAGCTGAACCTCGCGCTGGTGAAGTTCGCCGCCGCCCGGTTCCGTTCCCGCAGCGAGCCCATGGAGGACATCGTCCAGGTCGGCACCGTCGGCCTGATCAAGGCGATCGACCGGTTCGAGATCGGCCGCGGGGTCGAGTTCCCGACCTTCGCCATGCCGACGATCGTGGGCGAGATCAAACGCTTCTTCCGCGACACCTCCTGGTCCGTGCGCGTCCCCAGGCGCCTGCAGGAACTCCGCCTGGACCTGGCCAAGGCCGGGGACGAGCTGGCACAGCGGCTCGACCGCTCCCCGACCGTCGGTGAGCTGGCCGACCGTCTGGGCCTGAGCCGGGAGGAGGTGATCGAGGGCATGGCCGCGAGCAACGCGTACACCGCCAGCTCCCTCGACGCCCAGCCCGACGAGGACGAGAGCGAGGGCGCGCTGGCGGACCGCATCGGCTACGAGGACCACGGACTTGAGGGAATCGAGTACGTTGAGTCCCTCAAACCGCTGATCGCCGAACTCTCGCCGCGTGATCGCAGAATCCTCTCCCTCCGCTTCGTGGCGAACATGACCCAGTCCGAGATCGGCGAGGAGCTGGGTATCTCCCAGATGCACGTCTCCCGGCTGCTCTCGCGGACGCTGGGCAGGCTCCGCAAGGGCCTGCTGGCCGAGGAGTGACACACTCCCGCCTCACCGGACGAGTGCCCCGTTGCGTCACTCCTATGGCCTACGGGAATCATTCTTTCGATTTTTTGACCCGTCTTTGACCTCCGAGGCCCGTCCGGGGCGCGTTCCCCGGACGGGCCTCGGCGTGACGGGCCCGTCCGGCGGCGCGGACCATCCGCTCACAACACGCGCGCACCGCGCTGCCAGACCGCCGCGACCAGCGGTACGCCGGGCCGGTAGGCCAGGTGGACGTGCGAGGGCGCGTCCAGGAGCACCAGATCGGCACGGGCGCCGGGGGTGATCCGGCCGATGTCGATGCGGCGCAGGGCCGCGGCGCCGCCCGCGGTGGCGGACCAGACCGCCTCGTCCGGTGTCATGCCCATCTCGCGGACGGCGACCGCGACGCAGAAGGGCATGGAGCTGGTGTACGACGAGCCCGGATTGCAGTCGGTGGACAGCGCGACGGTGACGCCGGCGTCCAGCAGGCGGCGGGCGTCGGGATAGGGCGAGCGGGTGGAGAACTCGCAGCCGGGCAGCAGCGTGGCGACCGTGCGGCTGCCGGCGAGGGCGTCCACGTCGGCGTCGGTGAGATGGGTGCAGTGGTCGGCGGAGGCGGCGTCCAGCTCCACCGCGAGCCGCACGCCGGGGCCGGGCCCGAGCTGGCCCGCGTGAACGCGCGGGACCAGGCCGTGCGCGATCCCGGCGGTGAGGACGGCACGGGCCTGGTCGCCGTCGAAGGCGCCCCGCTCGCAGAAGACGTCCACCCAGCGGGCCCAGCGGGCACAGGCGGCCAGTATGGGGCCGGTGACGAGGTCCACGTAGCCGTCCGGATCGTCGGCGTACTCCGGGGGCACCACATGGGCGCCGAGGTAGGTGACCTCGTCCACGTGGTCGTCGGCGATGCGCAGGGCGCGCGCCTCGTCCCCGGCGGTGAGACCGTAGCCGGACTTGGTCTCCAGGGTGGTGGTGCCCTGCCGCAGCGCCTCGCGGACGTGGCGGGCCAGGTTCGCGGCGAGCTGCTCGTCGGTGGCCTTCCGGGTGGCCTCGACGGTGGTGCGGATGCCGCCGGCGGAGTAGGGGCGGCCGGACATGCGCGCGCTGAACTCCTCGGTGCGGTCACCGCCGAAGAGCAGGTGGGAGTGGGAGTCGACGAAGCCGGGGATCATCGCCCGGCCGCCCGCGTCGACGCGACTTCCGGTGTCGGGTGCCTGACTCTGCGTACCGACCCAGGTGATGCGGTCGCCCTCGATGACGACGGCCGCGTCCCGGATCAGACCGAGGGGGGTGTCCTCGGCGGCTTCACAGGAGTGGTGATCGTTGGTGACCAGGGCGGCGATGTTGGTGACGAGGGTGCCGGTGGTGGTGTCGAGGGGGGTGTTCGGGTTGCTCATCAGCGGGCTGCTCCTTGCTGGATGGCCTCAGCCAGGGCCGCGGGGACGTCCGGCACGCTCCGGTGTACCCCGTCGCGCACCACATGACGACCGCCGACGACCGTGTGGCGCACGTCGGCCGCGGTGGCGGCGAACACGGCGGTCTCCGCCCCCAGCCGGGATGGCGGTCCGGCGGTGCGCACCGTGTCCAGGGCGACGGTGGCGAAGTCGGCGAGCCGGCCGGCCTCCAGCCGCCCCGCCTCCGGCCAGCCGATCGACTCATGGCCGAACTCGCCGGCGGAGCACAGCAGTTGCGACGCCGTCCAGTGGCCGCGGGCACGGGTGCGCAGCCGTTCGTCGAGTTCCATCGCGCGGGCCTCCTCCAGCAGGTCGATCACGGCGTGGCTGTCGCTGCCCAGACACAGCGGCGAACCCGCCCGCATCAGCGCGGCGGCCGGGCCGATGCCGTCGGCGAGGTCGCGCTCGGTGGTGGGGCACACGCACACCCGGGTGCCGGAGCCGCCCAGAAGCGCGATGTCGGCGTCGGTGAGGTGGGTGGCGTGGACGGCGGTGGTACGGGGGCCGAGCACCCCGTGGTCGGCCAGCAGCCGGGTGGGGGTGCGGCCGTGGACGGCCAGGCATGCGTCGTTCTCGGCGGGCTGCTCGGAGAGGTGGACGTGCAGGGGCGCCTGCCGCTCCCGGGCCCAGTCGGCGACGGCGGCCAGTTCGGCGGCGGGCACCGCGCGCACCGAGTGGATCGCGGCGCCCACACGGGCGTGGTCGCCCGGTGGCCGCAGGGCTGCGGCCCGTTCGGCCCAGGCGGCGGCGCTGCCGTCGCCGAAGCGGAGCTGGTGGCGGTCCAGGGCGCCGCCGCGGCGGGCGGAGAGGAGACCGGAGGCCAGATAGCAGGTATCGAGGAGGGTGATGCGGACGCCGGCCTCGGCGGCGGCCGCCATCAGCGCGTGCCCCATGGCGTTGGGGTCCTCGTAGGAGGCGCCGCCGGGGGCGTGGTGCAGGTAGTGGAACTCGCCGACGGCCGTGATGCCGGCCAACGCCATCTCGGCGTACACCGCCCGGGCCAGGGCGAAGTAGTTCTCGGGGGTGAGGCGGTCGGCGACGGAGTACATCACCCGCCGCCACGCCCAGAACGTGCCGGAGCCGGTCTGGACGGTGCCGCGCAGGGCCCGGTGGAAGGCATGGGAGTGCGCGTTGGCCAGGCCGGGGAGGGTCAGGCCGCGCAGCGGCTCGGCGCCGGGCGGCGGGGCGGGCTCCCCGGTGCGTACCGCGGTGATCCGGCCGCCGGCCGTCTCGATCACCGCGCCGGGTCGGACGGTGCCGCCGATCCAGGCGTACTCGGCCCAGTAGACACCCCCGGGTGGCGGGGAGCCGGGAGTCAGGGGTTCGGGAGTCAGGGGTTCGGGAGTCAGGGGCACGCCAGGTCCTCCAGCACGTCGGCCAGTGCCCGCACCCCGGCTACGCAGTCGTCCTCGTCGGCCGACTCGGCGGGCGAGTGCGAGACACCGGTGGGGTTGCGCACGAAGAGCATGGCGGTGGGGATCTCGGCGGAGAGAATGCCCGCGTCGTGCCCCGCGCCGGTGGGCAGCACGGGTGCGCCGCCGAGCCGGGCCGCGATGCGGTCGCGCAGCCCGTGGGCGAACTCCACCACGGGTGTGGCGGACTCCCGGGTGACGGCCACCCGCACACCGTCGCGCGCGCCGCGCTCGGCGGCCGAGCGCTCGATCCCGGCGACGACGGCGGCCAGGGTCTCCTCGTCGGGGGCGCGGGAGTCGAGCCAGCCGCGCACCAGGGAGGCGATGGCGTTGACGCCGTTCGGCTCGACGGCGACCTTGCCGAAGGTGGCCAGCGCCCCGGCCAGCCGGGCCTTCTTCCGGGCGGCCAGGACGGTGTTGGCGTAGGTGAGCATCGGGTCGTGGCGGTCCTCCAGGCGGGTGGTCCCGGCGTGGTTGGCCTCACCGCGGAAGTCGAACCGCCAGCGGCCGTGCGGCCAGATCGCGGAGGCGACGCCCACCGCGCGCCCGTCGGCGGACGTGCCGGCGAAAGCCCCGTCCCCGGCGAGGTTGCGGCCCTGCTCGATGTGGAGTTCGACGAACGCGCCGATACGGGCGAGCCGTTCGGGATCGGGGCCGATCGCGTCGGGGTCGTGTCCGGCGCGCTCCATGGCCCGTGGCAGCGAGACGCCGGCGTCGTCCCGCAGCTCCCGGGCCCGGTCGGCGGTGAGCTGCCCGGCGGCCAGCCGGGAGCCGACGCAGGAGAGGCCGAAGCGGGCGCCCTCCTCGTCGGCGAAGTTGACCACGGCCAGCGGCCGGGCCGGACGCACTCCTCTGCCGTGCAGCTCGTCGAGGGCGGCGAAGGCCGACACCACGCCCAGCGGTCCGTCGAAGGCGCCGCCGTCGGGCACGGAGTCCAGGTGCGAGCCGGTCACCACGGCATCCCCGGCGGCCCCGGCGGGGTCTCCCAGCCAGGCCCACTGGTTGCCGTTGCGGTCCGTCTCGTACGCCAGCCCGCGTGCCCCGGCCTGCTCACGGAACCACGCCCGGCACTCGGCGTCCGCGCCGGTCCAGGCGTGGCGCCGGTAGCCGCCGGTGGCCGCCGACCGCCCGACGGGCAGCAGTTCCCGCCACATCTCGTGGAAGGGGACGCCCGGCCTCACGAGGCACTCCCGGACCCGCCGCCGTCCGCGCCGTCCTCGCGCATCGGGACGCGCACCCCGCGCTCGGCGGCCACCTCCTCGGCGCGCTCGTACCCGGCGTCCACATGGCGGATGACGCCCGTGCCCGGGTCGTTGGTCAGCACCCGGCGGATCTTCTCCCCCGCCAGCGGTGTGCCGTCGGCGACGGTGACCTGCCCGGCGTGGACCGAGCGGCCCATCCCGACGCCGCCGCCGTGGTGGATCGAGACCCAGGAGGCCCCGGAAGCCACGTTGACCATGGCGTTGAGCAGCGGCCAGTCGGCGATGGCGTCGGAGCCGTCGAGCATGGCCTCGGTCTCGCGGTACGGCGAGGCCACCGAGCCGCAGTCCAGGTGGTCGCGGCCGATGGCCAGCGGAGCGGAGATCTCGCCGGAGGCCACCATGTCGTTGAAGCGCTCCCCGGCCCGGTCGCGCTCCCCGTAGCCGAGCCAGCAGATGCGGGCGGGCAGGCCCTGGAAGTGCACCCGCTCCCCGGCCATCCGGATCCAGCGGGCCAGGGACTCGTTCTCGGGGAAGAGGTCGAGTACGGCGCGGTCGGTGGCGGCGATGTCCTCGGGGTCGCCCGAGAGCGCGGCCCAGCGGAAGGGCCCCCTGCCCTCGCAGAACAGCGGCCGGATGTAGGCGGGCACGAAGCCGGGGAAGGCGAACGCCCGCTCGTACCCGGCCAGTCGCGCCTCGCCCCGGATGGAGTTGCCGTAGTCGAAGACCTCGGCGCCGGCGTCCTGGAAGCCGACCATCGCCTCCACGTGGCGGGCCATCGACTCCCGTGCCCGCGCGGTGAAGTCGGCTGGCTTCTCGGCGGCGTAGGAGGCCATCTCCGCGAAGTCGACGCCCAGCGGCAGGTAGGCCAGTGGATCGTGGGCGGAGGTCTGGTCGGTGACGATGTCGACCGGCGCGCCCATGGCCAGCAGGCGCGGCACCGCGTCGGCGGCGTTGCCCGGCACTCCGATCGACAGCGGGCGCCGGGCGTCGCGGGCCTCGGTGGCCAGCCGCAGGGCGTGGTCGAGGGAGTCGGCGCGCACGTCGAGGTAGCGGTGCGCGATGCGGCGCTCGATGGCACGCGGGTCGCAGTCGACGCAGATGACGACGCCGCCGTTCATGGTGACCGCCAGCGGCTGGGCGCCGCCCATGCCGCCGAGCCCGGCGGTGAGGGTGATCGTCCCGGCCAGCGAGCCGCCGAAGCGCTTGGCCGCGACGGCGGCGAAGGTCTCGTAGGTGCCCTGGAGGATGCCCTGGGTGCCGATGTAGATCCACGAGCCAGCCGTCATCTGGCCGTACATGGTCAGCCCGAGCGCCTCCAGGCGGCGGAACTCCTCCCAGTTGGCCCAGTCGCCCACCAGGTTGGAGTTGGCGATCAGCACGCGCGGCGCCCACTCGTGGGTGGTCAGTACGCCGACCGGGCGGCCCGACTGGACGAGCATCGTCTCGTCCGGCCCCAGGGTGGTGAGGGTGCGGACCATGGCGTCGAAGGAGCGCCAGTCACGGGCCGCCCTGCCGGTGCCGCCGTAGACGACGAGCTTGTCGGGGTGCTCGGCGACCTCGGGGTCGAGGTTGTTCCGCAGCATCCGCAGGGCGGCCTCCTGCTGCCAGCCCCGGGCGGTCAGCCCGGAGCCGCGCGGGGCCCGTACGGTCCGCGGCCCTGAGGGCCCTGAGAGATCTGCCATGGTCCCCTGCCTCCGGGTTTGAATTGGTTACTACAGACACTCTATTGACTGAATAGAGCTAGTCAACGCGTGGTGTCGTCCGCCGGCTCCGGCCGTGTTTGTCTTGTGCCCATGGCTCACTCCCACCGCGCCGCCGTTCCGCCGGGGCCCTCCGGCGCCCCGGGCTCCCCCGGAACCCCCGGGAGCCCGCGGGCCGCCTCGCCCGCCGCCCGCCGCGACGCCGCCGTACGGGCCGCCGTCGCCCGCGGGCTGCTCTCCGACGAGCACCCGGTCGCGGCCCTGCTGGACGTGGCGTCCGTACGGGAGACGGCCGCGGCCCTGCACGCCGCCTTCGAGGAGGTGACAGCGCCCGGCCGACCCGTACTGCACTCCTTCGCGGTGAAGGCCTCGTCCCTGGTCCCCGTGCTGCGGCTGCTGGCCGACTGCGGGCTGGGCTGCGAGGTCGCCAGTCCGGGCGAGCTGGCCCTGGCCCGGGCCGCCGGGGTCGGGCCGGACCGCATCGTCCTGGACTCCCCCGCCAAGACCGCGGGCGAACTGCGCGAGGCACTGGAGTCGGGCATCGCCCTCAACGCGGACAACCGCCAGGAGCTGGAGCGGCTGGACGCCCTGATGTCCCCCGGCGCCCTGCCCTCCCCCTCCGGCGGCCGGTCCGCCCCGCCGGTCGGCCTGCGCGTCAACCCACAGCTCGGCGGCGGCAGCATCGGCGCCATGAGCACCGCGACGGCCACTTCGAAGTTCGGGTTCGCCCTCCAGGACGAGGGGGCGCGCGAGTTCGTCGTACGCGCCTGCGTGGAGCGCCCCTGGATCACCCGGCTGCACTGCCACGTCGGCTCCCAGGGCATGCCGCTGGAGAGGATGGCCGCGGGCGTGGCCGCCACCTACGAGCTGGCCGAGGAGATCAACCGGGCCGCCGGGGAACAGCGCATCGACACCCTCGACATCGGCGGCGGCCTCCCGGTCAACTTCGGCTCCGAGGAGGTCTCCCCCACCTTCGCCGAGTACGCCCGGCTGCTGCGGGACACCGTCCCCGGCCTGTTCGACGGGCGCTACGGGCTGATCACCGAGTTCGGGCGGTCGGTACTGGCCAAGTGCGGGCTGGTGCTGGCCCGGGTGGAGTACGCCAAGAGATCCGGAGGCCGCCCGATAGCGGTCACCCACGCGGGCGCACAGGTCGCCGTACGGACGGTCTTCGCTCCCGAGGCGTGGCCGCTGCGGATCGCCGCCTACGACGGGCGGGGCCTGCCCAAGCGGGGCGCGCCGGTGGTGCAGGACGTCGCCGGGCCCTGCTGCTTCGCCGGCGACCTCGTGGCGCGCGGGCGGGAACTGCCACGACTGGCGCCCGGCGACCTGGTGGCGCTGCTGGACACGGGGGCCTACTACTTCTCCACCCCGTTCGACTACAACAGCCTGCCCAGGCCGGGCGTGTACGGCTTCACCCTCGCGGACACCGGGACGGACGGGGCGGCCGGGACGGGCGTCGACAGCGACGGCGTACGCTTCGCGACCGTACGCCCGCCCCAGACCCTCGGCGAACTCGTCGCCGCCTCCGGCGGCGCTCAGCGCGACGCGCTCACCGCGCCGCGGCCGTGACCCGCGCCCGGGGGCGGCGCTCCCGGGTCGCTCCCGGCGCCGGGGTCCGGCGGCGGGCGCCGCCCGGCACGGCGTCCCCGGCCAGCGGACCGGTGGTCATCCAGCCGCGCACGCCCTTGCGGGACGGGCTGCGCCCGTCCGCCCACTCCGGGCGCACCCACAACAGCTTCTCGTTGCGCCGCTCCCAGCGGCCCAGCCACACCGCCCTGGCCCGCAGCCCCGCCCCGGCTCCGGCCAGCAGCAGTCCGCCGGCGGCCGGAGCGGCCAGGGACGAGGCCACGGCGGCCAGGAACGCGGCGGCCAGCCACCAGCGGCGCCTGCGCAGCCAGACGCGCACGGTCACCGCCCGGTCGTGGAGCACCACCCACTTGCCGGCCGTGGTCGACGCCTCGATCAGCCCGGTGCAGCGGCGGCGGCGCGCCAGGAAGACCCCGGCGGCCGCTACGAGGAAGAGCACGGCCCCGCCCAGGATCCCGATGCGCCGCCCGGTCAGCCCCGGTACGGCCAGGCCGACGCCCGCGGCCGCCAGGCCGGTCCACCACAGCGCGGTGCCCGCCGTCCGTGTGTACACCGCGACCCTCGCCAGCGCGTACGCTCCCCGTCCCACGGCAGCCCTCCTCGTTCCTTCCGGTGACGTTCCGGTGATGTTCTCCGTTCGGCTGTGCGCCGCCACCGCGTCACCGCGTGACGGCTCGCTCGGGGGGAAAGCGTAGTCGGCGACGATGAGATTCGCCTGAGAGAACGGCCGGTACCGCCCGGCGCCCGGTGGGGCCTCTCCGGGCGGACCGGGCGGTCACTCGGCGAACAGGTCCCGCTCGGCGGCGCGCACGTCGAACTCCTCCAGCCGGGCCTGCGCGTCGGGCAGTCCGTCGCACATCGCCTCCAGCAGCACCCGCCCCAGCATCATGGGCGAGCAGGCGGTGTCGAAGGACAGCGCGGTCCCGACGGCGGCGGGCAGCAGCAGGTCGCCGGGGCGGGCGACGGGCGCGAAAACGCTGTCGGCGACGGTGACGATCCGCAGTCCGGCCTCCCGGGCGTGCGCCAGCGCCGCCACCGTCTCACGCGGATGGCGGGGCAGCGCGAAGCACAGCAGCGCGCTCGCCCCGGCCCGCACCGCGGCGTCGAGGCGGTCGTCCAGCATCGAGCCGGCCTCGTCCAGCAGCCGTACGTCCGGGTGCACCTTGGCGGCGAAGTACGCGAAGCCGCGGGCCTGCGCGGCGGCGGCCCGCAGGCCCAGGACGGGCAGCGGCCGGGAGGCGGCCAGCAGGCGTCCGGCCTCGGCGACGGGGCCGGGGTCGGCGAGCTGGGCCGCGAGCTGCCGCAGGTTCTCGATCTCGGCGTGCACGGCCTGCTGGTACGCGTTGCCCGCCGCGCCGCCGCCGTCCGTCCCCTCCGCTCCGGCATCGGGGGCGCCGCCCGCCGGGGACGCGGGGAGGGCCTCGCGCAAGTGCCTGCGCAGCGCCGGGTAGCCGTCGAAGCCCAGAGCCACGGCGAAGCGGGTCACCGACGGCTGGCTGACACCGGCCAGCTCCGCCAGCTCCACGCTGGACAGGAACGGGGCGTCGTCCGCCCGCCGCACCATGCAGTGGGCGATCCGCCGCTGGGTGGGGGTCAGCCGGTGCCCCTCGAACATCCTCAGCAGCCGCGTGCCCGCGCCGCTCACCGTGCTCACCTGCCCCTCCACCCCGCTGCCCCGCTCGCGCCGTCTCTCTTCAGGACCTTCCTGCTCCGTATAAGCCTATTCAGTACCGGCCGGAGCCGGCCAGAAGTCCGGGACGGGCGGTGGAGGGCGGGGGGCGGGCGCACACGGCCGCCGCGCGGAAACGCGTGCGCCGGGGCCCGTCTGTGCCGGGGTCTGCCGGGAGGATTCGCGCGGGGACCGCCGCACCCCGGTGCGCGCACCGGGGGCGGGACGACGGCGGTCCCCGCGAGGACGCGCGGCCGGGCCTGGCCCGCGTCCCGGGCGCCGGTAGGAGTCCGGGAGCCGCTCCGGAAGCCTCCGCGCCGTTGGACACCACAGTGCCCGAAGGGTGTTAACCGTGTTTTTCCCAGCCGTGACGACCAGGTACCTACTCCGCCCCGCCGCTGCCGGCTCCACCGCCCCGGGCGAGGAAGGCCAGCAGGTCCTGGCGGCTGACCACCCCGGTCGGCTTGCCGTCCACCAGCACGATCGCCGCGTCGGCCCCCTCCAGCACCGCCATCAGGTCGGCGACCGGCTCGCCCGAGCCGACCTGCGGCAGCGGTGCGCTCATGTGGGCCTCCAGCGGGTCCTCCAGCTTCGCGTGCCCGGTGAACAGCGCGTCCAGCAGGTCGCGTTCGACGATCGAGCCGACGACCTCGGCCGCCATCACGTCCGGGTGCCCGGCGCCGGGCTTGACCACGGGCATCTGCGAGACGCCGTACTCGCGCAGCACCTCGACGGCCTCGCCGACCGTCTCCTCGGGGTGCATGTGGACCAGCGAGGGCAGCCCGCCGTCCTTGCGGCGCAGCACGTCGCCGACGCGGGCCTGGGTGGGCTCGCCGTCCTCCAGGAAGCCGTAGTCCGCCATCCACTCGTCGTTGAAGATCTTCGAGAGGTAACCGCGCCCGCCGTCCGGCAGCAGGACCACGACCGTGTCGTCCTCCCCGAGCCCCTCGGCCACGCGCAGCGCCGCGACCACGGCCATGCCGCAGGAGCCGCCGACCAGCAGGCCCTCCTCGCGGGCCAGCCGCCGTGTCATCCGGAAGGAGTCCTTGTCGGAGACGGCGACGATCTCGTCCGCCACCTCGCGGTCGTAGGCGCTGGGCCAGAAGTCCTCGCCGACGCCCTCCACCAGGTAGGGGCGCCCCGATCCGCCGGAGTACACCGAGCCCTCCGGGTCGGCGCCGACGACCCGCACCTTCCCGCCGGAGACCTCCTTGAGGTAGCGGCCGGTGCCGCTGATGGTGCCGCCGGTGCCGACGCCGGCCACGAAGTGGGTGATCCTCCCGTCCGTCTGCCGCCACAGCTCGGGGCCGGTGGTCTCGTAGTGGGAACGCGGGTTGTCCGGGTTGCTGTACTGGTCCGGCTTCCAGGCGCCCGGCGTCTCGCGCACCAGCCTGTCGGAGACGTTGTAGTAGGAGTCGGGGTGCCCGGGATCGACCGCGGTGGGGCAGACCACGACCTCGGCGCCGTACGCGCGCAGTGTGTTGATCTTGTCCGTGGACACCTTGTCCGGGCAGACGAAGATACAGCGGTAGCCCTTCCGCTGGGCCACGATCGCCAGCCCGACCCCGGTGTTGCCGGAGGTGGGCTCGACGATGACGCCGCCCGGCTTCAGCTCCCCGGAGCGTTCGGCGGCCTCGATCATCCGGACCGCGATCCGGTCCTTCACCGAGCCGCCGGGGTTGAAGTACTCGACCTTGGCCAGAACTGTGGCCCGGATCCCCGCCGCCACCTTGTTCAGCTTGACCAGCGGGGTGTTGCCGACAAGCTCGATCATCGACTCGTGATACTGCACCTGATTCTCCGCGCTCGGGGGCAGTCGCCGTCGCCTGCCCGTGCAGCCAGCCTAGGGGGACACCGGAGCGGTGTTGACGCGCGTTGCGCAGCCACCTGTACTGGACATGACACTCGTGGTGGCCGTACGGGTGTGCCGTACGGATCGCGCGCCGGGCGCACGGGGTGCGCGTGCGGGGTGCGAGAAGGCCGCGGGAGCGCGGCGGAGCGGAGGACCCGATGGCGAGTGCTGTGCCCGGACCGGCGTCCGGGGCGGGAGTGGCACGCAGGATCGCGACCGCCGCGGCGTACGGCGGCGGAGGAGCCGGACTGCTCGGCGGGGCGGTGGTCGGCCTGCTGATGGCCGAGGTACGGCTGGCGCGGCGCCGGGTGGGCGGATCGGACGACGTACCGCCGTCGGCGGACGGGGTCTACGGCACGGCCGTCGCCTCCGTCGGTCCGGGCGCGCAGGCCGCGCCGCTGCGGCTGGCGGTGCTCGGCGACTCCACCGCCGCCGGTCAGGGCGTCCACCGGCCGCGGCAGACCCCGGGCGCCCTGCTGGCCGCGGGTCTGGCCGCGGTGGCGGAGCGGCCGGTGCGGCTGCGCGGCGTGGCGGTGTCGGGGGCGTGCTCGGACGACCTGGAGCGCCAGGTGGCGCGGCTGCTGGAGGACGGCGGCACCGGCGGTGACGGCGCCCCCGACGTGTGTCTCGTCATGATCGGCGCCAACGACGTCACCCACCGCGTGCCGCCCGCCGTCTCGGTACGGCTGCTGCGGGACGCGGTGGCGGGGCTGCGGGCGGCCGGGTGCGAGGTCGTGGTGGGAACCTGCCCGGACCTGGGCACGGTCGAGCCGGTCGCCCAGCCGCTGCGCTGGCTGGCCCGGCGGATGAGCCGCCGGCTCGCGGCGGCCCAGACGATCGCGGTGGTGGAGCAGGGCGGGTGGACGGTCTCACTGGGCGACCTGCTCGGCCCGGAGTTCGAGGCGAACCCGCGGGAGCTGTTCGGCCCGGACAACTACCACCCCTCGGCGGAGGGCTACGCGACCGCCGCCATGGCCTTCCTGCCCACGCTCTGCGCCGCGCTGGGCCTGTGGCCCGAGGAGGACGGACGCCTGGGCGGCCCCACCGCACCGGGCGAGGAGGCCCTCCCCGTCGAGGCCGCGGCTGCCGCCGCGGCCGGTGAGAGCGGCACGGAGGTCTCGGGGGCGCGCGGCCCCCTGGCGCTACTGCGG
>NZ_JAJFAU010000058.1:20697-27039 GCF_022614595.1 Streptomyces sp. CNQ085 | reverse complement strand
TACGGCACAGCGCGGCGCCCAGCACCGCGGCGATGCGCCCCTGCTGGGTGGCGTTGATCCCGTGGAGGGTGCCGTCACAGCCGAAGATGTCGGCCTCGGCCGGCCCGGTCGCCCAGCACCCGCTCCACCGCCCGCCCGTGCTCCAGCACCGTCCGCACCTCCCGCTCGTCGCGGCCGAACAGCAGCCGCAGGGAGGGCGGCAGCCCCCCGGAGGAGCCCCGGTAGTGCTGCCGGGCCAGCCGTCCGGCCCGGTCGCGGGCCTCGGCCAGCCGTACGCGGGTGCCGGCCAGTTCGCGTTGGAGCCGGTCGACCTTCCCGCGCCGCTCGGCCACCTCCCGTTCCACGGGGCCGTGCGCCTCGCCGGCCGCCTCGGCCCGCTGGTACAGGTCCCGCATCAGGGTCAGGAGTTCGCTGACGGGCGCATCACCGGCCGCTCCGGCCGCCCCGGCGGTCCCGCCCGGGGCCGCGGCGGCGGGTGCCGGCCCCGCGGCGACCGCGGCCCCGGTCACCGCCGCCACCGCCGCCCGCACCAGATGGACCCGCACCCTCGCCACCGGCTCACCTCCGCGCTCCGCACCGCCACCGCCTCGCGGGCTCCCCGCGAGGGTCCTGCGGCGATCGTGGCACGGGGAGCCGCGACCGGCCTGCGCAGCGGTGTCCGGGCTGCGGCAAACGCGGTAGGACACCGCGGGCGGGACTCCGGCCGGGGGAACGGGACCGGCCGGAGCCTCAGACGGGCCGCTTGACGGTGATGGCCAGCGCCCAGTCGCCGGGGCGCTCGGTGTACATCACGGCGCCCGCGAGATCGCCCTCCCCGGGGGGCGTGACGTCGTCGTAAGGGAAGGCGTAGCCGCGGCCCCCGGCGGCGAGTTCGTGCACGGCCCGCGCGTACTCGTGCCGGGGGCCGTGGGTGTAGAACTCCGCGGAGGTCGCGTCGGGCTGGGAGGGGTTGCTCAGCAGCGTGGTACGGCACAGCGCGGCGCCCAGCACCGCGGCGATGCGCCCCTGCTGGGTGGCGTTGATCCCGTGGAGGGTGCCGTCACAGCCGAAGATGTCGGCCTCGGCGGTGGTGCCGGCCGTCCCCGGCCTGGCGAAGGAATCCGGGGAGCCGTCCGTGATGCCCTCGAAGACCAGGCGGTCCCCGTGGGTCCGGCCGGTGACGGTCCTCCCCGGCCAGACATCGCCCAGAGCGATCCGCAGGTCCCGGCCGCCGTCAGCGCGGTAGGCGTGCCACACCTGGTCGACGTAGGACCGGTAGTGCCTGGCGAACACCTCCGTGCCCAGGCCCGGGAGCTTGGCGGGGCTGGAGACCCGCACCAGCCGGCCGCCGTCGTACAGCGCGCACTTCCCCCAGTCGCCGCCGGCCCGGCGCAGCCGCTCGGCCAGCGCCGCCGTCCCGCCGACGGGCATGCCGCCGACGTGCTGCACCTGCCCGCTGCCGGGGGTGAGGGTGAGGGAGACGGGCAGGGCGACACCGTCCACGCAGGTGATGTTCCCCCAGATTCCGCCCGGGTTGTAGGTGAACTCGCAGTAGTCCCACGCGGTGCGGTACGAAGGGTCGGCGGGGTTGGCGGCCGACGGCTGGACGAGGGCTCCGGCGGCGCCGGCGGCGTTGGGGTTGGCGAAGAAGGAGACGCTCCGCTCGAGCGAGACGTACGCCCGCCCACCGGTGAGGTGGTCGTTGAGGGCGATGTCCCGGTCGAACGGGATCCGGCGCGATTCGAGGAAGCCGCTCAGGTCGTGCATCCGCCGGGCTGGGTTGGGGATCGGGTCCAGGCGGCCGGTGGAGGGGTTGAGGAAGCCCTGCCCACCGCCGGGCACATCGGCGTGGACGTAGGCGAACGCGCTGGACCAGCCCGTCTCGTTGACGAACCGCACGGTCGGGACGGCGGCGGCCGCACCTGCGGGCGGACCGGCGGCGAAGCCCGAGGACGTGGCGGCGTAACCGATGACGGGGGCCGAGACGGCCGCGGCGGACAGGCCGAGGAACCTTCTGCGTGACACCACGGTGAGGATCTCCTGACGGACGTGGTAATGGCATGGGCACAACAGGCACGGCCGTGCGTCCGGCCGCGGCCCGGAAGGACGGGGAGAGACCGGATGGGGCCACTGTGCTGAGGGCGCGTTCAAAGGTCAAGACTTTTGAGTGAGAGCGCTCTCACTCAAGGTTCTCTTGCAACTCCTTAAAAACCAGAGGGAGTTGGGCCACCCTCCGCTCAGCGCCCCCCGGCTCCTGTGCCCGGCCGGCTCCACGGCCACCTCGGCCCGCGCCGCGGCCTGCCCTCCGGCTGGTACACGTACCTCCAGCCGCGCGGCAGCACTGACCACCGCCCGTCTCCGGTCACCGGCTCCAGGCGGTAGACGTGGACGACGGGTCGCCCGCCCGCCGGATCCGGGACGGGAATCTCGTAGTACTTCGGCGGCCGCCCCGTGGGGCCGAGCAGGACGGGCAGCACCCGTCCGTCCATCGGTCCGCCGGTGAACGCCGTCTCCTCGCTTCTCACCATTCCAGTGTCACAGCGGGTGGAGGGCGTCGCCGGCCACCGGGGCCACCTGCCGGAACAGCCGGCCCGCCGCTCCTCCACGGTGAGCCTGCGGCCGGCCCCGCGCGGCACTCCGATCTCGTCCGGGAACTCCGTCAGCCGCCGCGTGCCCGTCATCGCACGGCCATCTCACTGTCGGATTACTGGCGGTCACATCTGGCTCGCCTTCTACGAGACCGCTCGTCGGCAAGCCCGTCGATCCCCCGCGCGCGGCGACGCCCGTTCCCGCCGCCCGGAGGGCGGCGGGAACGGGCGTCAGGGGTTCGGCCGCGACCGTCAGCGGCGGCAGAAGTGCGGCGCCGGGCCGATGTTCTCCACGTAGCGGGCGGAGACCCAGCCGTCGTGGTGGTGGTGCTTGCGGTCCAGCTTGTACCAGCGCGGGTTGCCGTCGATGTTCTGGCTGTTGACCTTGCACTCGATGTGGACGATCTTGCCGTAGGGCAGGGTCGCCAGAACCTTGCTGTGGGTGTTGGGCTTGCTGCGGACGTTCAGGCCGGTGCGGGCGATGACCTGGCCCCTGTAGGTGTGGTGCCTGACGTCCATCGACTCCGGCGCCATCTCCGGGTTGCGCATCTCGGCACCGGCGCGCGGGGCCTCGATGCTCTGCCGGCCGAGGTCGGCGGAGGGGGCGGGCGGCTCGGCGAAGGCGGGCCCGGCGGCGGTGGCGAGTGCGACGGCGCCACCGGCGGCGACCAGGGCGAGCTTGCTGAGCTTCGACTTGACCATTGTGGAGAAACCTCCTGGGAGGGGAGGACCCGGTGTGGGACCGGGCCCGGGGAAAGGGCACGTGGAGTACGTCACGGCCCGTGATGAGCCGATCACTACCACGCGCAATTCACGTTAAATCGGCACATATGCGCGCGCAATTCATCACGGTCGGTAGTCAAATCGGCTAAATCCCAGCTCAGAGCCCCTGTGGCTGCCCGGCCGCGCCTGCCGTCGCACTGCCGCGCGCGGGTGAAAGCACCGACGTCTCTCCGCAGGTCAGCGGCCCGCTCCGTCACCCGGACGCTCCCGCCGCGCCGCGGTGGGGGAGGCGTTGCCCGTCAGGAGGCGCGGGTCGCCGGACCGGCCGAATCCGCGAAGGCCCCCGCGCGCACGCGGGCGGACGTGGAAGGGGCCCGCCGGAAGAATCCGGCGGGGCCCGGTGGGATCAGCGCGTCCCCGGGGCGGAGCGCCGCCCGGTCACCACGTCACGTTGCCGTTGCCGCCGTCGAAGACGACGTCGGAGCAGGAGTAGAAGTTCTCCTGGCTGTCGGAGCGGATCCAGTGGATGTAGACGACGTGCTGGCCGGAGCGCTGCGGCAGCCGGACGTCCCAGTAGTAGTGACCGGTTTCGGAGCCGGCGTTGCCCGACTGCGGCGGGTTGGTCACGGTGTTGATCTTCTCCAGCTCGCCCCAGGCCAGGGCCTTGTTCGGGGACCAGCCCTGCCTGGTGATGTAGACGTCGAAGCGGCCCGGGTGGTGCGCCCAGTTGCTGTGCTTGATCCGGACGTCGGCGCCGGAGGTGAGGTGCGTCTTCGGCCAGTCGCTGCGGGCGGCGTTGTACGAGGAGAAGTCGAACGGCCCCCGGTCGCCGCCGCTGCACAGCTTGCCGTCCGGGATGTAACCCGTGGTGCGCCCGCCGCCGTTGGAGTCGAGCACGGCGAACCAGTTGTACAGCCCGGTGGTCCCGTCCTCGCGGACCGCGTCCGCGCAGGCCGGGTTGGAGGGCAACTGGTGGTTGTTCCTGAGCAGGTCCTGGTAGCACAGGTAGGTGCGCGAGCCCGGCATCATGGTCGCGCCGTGCGCCGTCGCCGGAGTGGGCGCGGAGGCCATGACGAGGCCGAAGAGGGCGGCCCCGAGAAGGGCTAAGGAGCGGGGGGAGCGGACCGGCGCCGTACGCCGGGCGGTGTGCTGAACAGCCATGGTGGGGGGTCTCCTTCGGAGTCTTCCGCGTGGGCGGACCGCCGTCGGCGCCCGTCCGCGGAGCGGACCGGGCCGGCCGCGACCCGCCACCGGGTGTACGGCCGTACGTGGAAGCGCTCCCGTCGGCGGTGGTCGGCCGGAGGGGCGTGGGGTCGTCCGCGACCCGCGACTGGGAGCGCTCCCATTGTTGGGATGTATCGCCGGGCGGAGCGCTTGTAAACATCTTCTCGTGACACGGTTTCGAAAACCCTGCGAGACGTGGTGGAAACCACCGCGAAACGGACCCCGGCATCGGTCCCGATGCCGCGTCGGACTCCGGGGCGGAGCCGCGCCGCCCTACACGGCCGGACCGGCGGCCGTCTCCCCCACCAGATACGTGCGCATCACCTCGGTGTGCGTCGGGAAGGCCAGCTCGGCCGGCTCCTCCAGCACCATCCACTCCGTGGCCTCGGCCGTGGGCGCCGGGGGCGGGAGGTCCGTGGCGTCCCGCTCGGGCAGCAGGCCGAAGACGAGCAGACTGGTGCCCCCGTCGCGGACGTCGACGAGGGCCACGTCCTGCGCCGCGGCCTCGAGCCCGGTCTCCTCCCGCAGCTCGCGCACGGTGGCCTGCCGCCAGCTCTCGCCCAGCTCCATGTAACCGCCGGGCAGCGCCAGTTCGCCGCGGAAGGGCTCGATGTCCCGCCGCACCACCACCAGACCCCGGCCGCCCCCGGTGGTGGCCACGGGCTGGAGCGCGACCGCCACGGGCAGGGGGTTGGCCCAGCTCGTCTCGCCGCAGCCCGCGCAGTCCCTGGGCCACCCGGCGCCGTCCGCGTAGCGCGTGCCGCAGTACGGGCAGTGGGTGATGCGGCGGCCCGGTGTGAATCCCATGTGCTGACTGCCCCTCTTCCGCTCTTCCGCGTAAGGCCGCCCGCTGGTGGTTCGGCGGCGCTTCGCCTCATCCAACCCGATCGGCCGGGGTGAGTGGAGCCGAGGGGGCCCGGCCGCACGCCTCGGCCCCCTCGTCTCACGCTCCTCCGCTTCGCGCGTCAGCGGTTCGGTACGCCCGGCAGCCTGGCGTAAGGGTGGTCGACGCAGACGCCGGAAACGAAGCCGGGTCAGCCCAGCCGGGTGCGCCGCCTTGCGGTCGCCCCGATCGCCCGCCAGCCTTCGCCCCGTCGGGCGGACTTGAACGGCACCGCGCGACCTCCCGGCGCAAGCACCCAGCACACGAGCCGATTCGGACAACCTGCGGCCAATGCCTACAATCGCACTGGAAAGAGCCTTCGTTCTTGGTACGGTCGCGACACACGGTGACAGGTCATCACCATGAAGCGATCGATGGGGAGTACCGATCACATGCGCAAGCTGACACGACGCCTTTCCTCGGGAGCCGCCGCGCTCGCCGTGGCCGCCACGCTCGGTCTGACCACGACAGGAACCGCCGCAGCCGAGACCACCGCCGCCCCCGGCCAGATCAGCACCCAGGAACAGGAACTCCTGCACTCCGACACCCCGAAGACGGTCGAGATCGACCCCGCCACCGGGGAAATCCTCTCGGTCGAGGCGGGGGACACCCGGATCCGGCCCATGATCAGCAACCGCAACATCTGCTACTCCACCGACGGCTGCTACTACAGCGGCAGGGTGCCGTACGCCAACCAGGGCTTCTACGGTACCGCGGGCACGTACACGGGCTCCTGGCCGTACCGCAGCGGGTACTACACCGGCAAGTACACCGCGCGGGCCTGCTGGACGTCCGCCTGCACCCAGACGAGCCTGCCCCCGAACACCACCGCGACCTTCGGGGGCACACTCGTGACCGGCACGTCCTTCCGCATCTACTGACCGGGGCGCCCCGCCGTCCGCTCAACCCTGATCCCGCGTGGGCCCGCCTGAGCGCCGGCGGGCC
>NZ_JAJFAU010000058.1:0-20687 GCF_022614595.1 Streptomyces sp. CNQ085 | reverse complement strand
CCTCGGGGGAGGGCAGAACCCGAGATGCGATGAAGACCGAAGGGACGAGGGCGCGGAAGAGCACGCCCCACGCCATGTGCGGAAACAGCCCGTCCCGTGCTCTTCCGCGCCCTCGTCCCTTCGGTCTTCATCGCATCTCGGGTTCTGCCCTCCCCCGAGGAGGGAGGCGCCTCCCACGTTCTTCGGGGGAAGCATGGACCGGGCCTTGACCCTGAATCTTGGACACGGGCTATGCGGCTTGGGCCAGGGTAGTTGATGTGGTGTCGAGTGCTGTCTCGTAGGCGATGGGGCTGCGTTGTCCGAGGCGGGAGTGACGGCGTCGGGTGTTGTAGCGGTGCAGCCAGCGGAACGCGTCGAGGCGGGCCTCACGCTCGCTGGACCAGCGCTTTCGGCCCTGGAGCGTCTCGCGTTTGAAGGTCGCGTTGAAGGACTCGGCGAGTGCATTGTCGGCCGAGCTGCCTATCGCGCTCATGGACTGGCGGACGCCGGCTTGGCGGCAGGCGTCGGCGAAGGTCCGGCTGGTGTACTGCTCGGGTTCAACCGGTCGTTGCAACACCGGCTTGTTGGATCGACTGTAGCTGCTCGTTGAGGGCTTCGGCGGGGGTCTTCCAGCCGAGGGTCTTGCGTGGTCGTTCGTTCAGGGTGGCAGCGACGGCATCGAGTTCCCGGCGGTCGTAGCGGGAGAGGTCGGTTCCCGCGCTCGTCCCTGCGCCACAACATTCTCCCTCGTCATCGAGGTGTTGCGACGACCACTTGAATCCGCCCTGGGCCCCGTGATCGGTGTGCATGACCGCCCCGGTGAGGCTGCCGCGGGTTTGTTCGGCGGCGACCTGCCTGATCGTCGCCTCGGGCCGCGACTGGTACAGCGCGACCGCGTCCGCCTTGAACTGCGGCGGATAGTTCTTCATGACCACGAGATGTCCGTTCTCAGATCCTCAGGATCCAGTGTCTCGTGTGTCCAGGATCAAGGGTCAAGGCCCATCCGAGTGCCCCGGCTCGGGCTGGGCAGGCCCCGCAGGCGTCCGGACCGGGTCCGGGCCGACAAGGCGTACGACTCCCGCAGCGACCGCTCCTACCTGCGCAGACGCGGGATCAAAGCCACCATCCCGGTTCCGGCGGACCGGGTCCGCAACCGCCTCAAGCGCGGCTCGCGCGGCGGACGGCCGCCGAAGTTCGACAAGGACGACTACAAGCAGCGGCACGCGGTCGAATGCGGGATCAACCGGCTCAAGCGCCATCGGGCCGTGGCCACGAGGTATGACAAACTCGCCGTCCGCTACGAAGCGACCGTGCTGGTCGCAGCCATCAATGAGTGGCTGTGACCAGCACTTTCGCAACAGGCCCTAGTACTACAGCATTACTACGTGATCACTGACATCCGGCTGCCTTCGGCGGCATCCGCCTGCTTCCGGCTGCGCACATGGGAAAACCCCGCTGTCAGCGTTGTCGCTGGTGGCGGGGTCTTCTGGCACCTCGTACAAGGTACCCCCGGCAGGATTCGAACCTGCGCACACGGCTCCGGAGGCCGTTGCTCTATCCCCTGAGCTACGGGGGCCTGTCGGCGGCGGTCGGTTGATCGCGGCGACAAGCAGAACACTACCAGCTTCCCCGGGGTGGATCGGACAGGGTTCGCGGGTGCCGGCCAGGCGGAGAAGGGCGAAAGCCGGACGCGGGCGGAGGCGCGGGCCTACTCTCTGGGGTGTGCCTGGCATGTCCGGCCGGGTCCTTGTGGTGGACGACAGCAAGGTCATCCGGCAGCTGATCAGGGTCAACCTCGAACTCGAAGGCTTCGAGGTCGTGACCGCGGCCGACGGTGCAGAGTGTCTGGAGATCGTGGAGCGGGTGCTGCCCGATGTGATCACGCTCGATGTGGCCATGCCCCGGCTCGACGGCCTGCGGACCGCCGAGCTGCTGCGCGCCGGTGAGCGGACGCGCGGCATCCCCCTGGTGATCGTCAGCGCCTGTACGCGGTCGGAGCTGGGCGGCGAGCGGGCGCGGGCGGCGGGTGTGGACGCGTTCGTGGCCAAGCCGTTCGAACCGGTGGAGCTGGTGCGGACGGTGCGGCGGCTGGCCGCCGGCGGGCGCGGGGACGGCGGGGCGTGCGGTACGGAGCCCGCCGTACGGCAGCCGGGGTGACCTCGCGGGGCGGGATGGCCGGAGCCGGCCGGTGTGAGGTCTGTGTCATCCCTCGAAACGCGTTCGCGTCTCCCCACCCCCTCTCCCATACCCTTGACGCGTGACTCCCGCCCAGCTCTCGCGCACCGTGCTGCGCACCGTGCGCCGTGTGGCCGGCGACGGCGCGCTGGGCGAGCTGTCCCCGGGTGCGCTGGAGGCGCTGGACGGGCTGCCGGAGCGGATCACCGTGGGGCGTCCGCCGCGGCCGGGCTGCGGGGACTACGCCACCAACGCCGCGCTGCGGCTGGCCGTCGCCACCGGACGCCCCGCCCGGAGTGTGGCCGAGGTCTTGCGGGAGAGGCTGGTCCGCGAGGAGGGCATCGCCGAAGTGGCGGTCGCCGGGCCCGGCTTCCTCAACATCACCGTGGCGGGCGGGGCTCGCGCGGAGCTGGTGGAGGCCCTGACGGCGCGGGAGGGGGAGTACGCGGTCGCACCGCGTACCGACCCCGCACGCGATGTCCTCAACTGGGCCGCCGCCACCGGCGGGGAGCCGGGCCCGGAGCTGCTGGAGCAGCGCGAGTCCAACCCCCTCTTCCTCGCGCAGTACGCACACTCCCGCGCCCGGGCGCTGCTGCGCGGCGCGCGCGCCCTCGGCTTCGCTCCCGAGGCCGGGGCGGGCGGGTACGCCTACGACGCGCCGCGTGAGACGGAACTGCTGGGGGCGCTGGCCGAGTACGAGCGGATCGCCGCGCCGGGCGACCCCGGCCGGCTCGCCCGCCACCTGGGGACGGTCGCCGACGGCCTTCTCGGCATACACGCGTCCGTACTGCCCGTGGGGGAGCGGAAACCCCTGGCCGCCCACCGCGCCCGGCTGGCCCTCGCCCAGGCCGCCGGGACGGTGCTGGCCGGCGGCCTGTCCCGGTTGGGCGTCACCGCACCCGTACACCTGTGATGGAGATCACGAACCGATCATGAGTCGTTCCGCACATCCCGCCGGGCCCCGCCACGCCGACGTCCTGCCCGAGGGGCACTACACCCCGCCGCCCGCCGATCTCAACGTCCTCGACCCGCGCGTGTGGGCCCGTACCGTCACCCGCGACGAGCGGGGGGTGACCACTGTCGGCGGGCTGGATGTCGTCACGCTGGCCGAGGAGTTCGGCACCCCCGCCTACGTCCTGGACGAGGACGACTTCCGGGCTCGCTGCCGAGCCTGGCGCGAGGCATTCGGCGACGGGGCCGACGTGTTCTACGCCGGAAAGGCATTCCTGTGCCGCGCGGTGGTGCGCTGGCTGACCGAGGAGGGCCTCAATCTCGACGTCTGCTCCGGCGGCGAGCTGGCCACCGCGCTGGCCGGCGGGATGCCCGCCGAGCGCATCGCGCTGCACGGCAACAACAAGTCCGCCGCCGAGATCGAGCGGGCCGTCGGGGCCGGGGTCGGCCGGATCGTGCTGGACTCCTTCCAGGAGATCGCCCGCGTGGCGCACATCGCCGAGCGGCTCGGGCGGCGCCAGCGGGTGCAGATCAGGGTGACGGTGGGCGTGGAGGCGCACACCCACGAGTTCATCGCCACCGCCCACGAGGACCAGAAGTTCGGGCTCGCGCTCGCCGACGGGCAGGCCGCCGAGGCGGTGCGGCGGGTGCTGAAGCTGGACAGCCTGGAGCTGGTGGGCATCCACTCCCACATCGGCTCGCAGATCTTCGACATGGCCGGTTTCGAGGTCGCCGCGCGCCGCGTGGTGCAGCTGCTGACCGAGGTCCGCGACGAGCACGGCGTGGAGCTGCCCGAGATCGACCTGGGCGGTGGTCTGGGCATCGCCTACACCCCCGACGACGACCCGCGCGAGCCCCACGAGATCGCCGGGGCGCTGCACGAGATCGTCGCCCACGAGTGCCGGGCGGCCGGGCTGGCCGCGCCGCGGCTGTCGGTCGAACCGGGCCGGGCCATCGCCGGTCCGACGACCTTCACCCTCTACGAGATCGGCACCGTCAAGGAGCTCCCGGGTCTGCGCACCTACGTCAGCGTGGACGGCGGCATGTCCGACAACATCCGCACCGCGCTGTACGACGCCGAGTACTCCGTGGCACTGGCCTCCCGCGCCTCCGAGGCCGCGCCGATGCTCTCGCGCGTGGTCGGCAAGCACTGCGAGAGCGGCGACATCGTGGTGCGCGACGCCTTCCTCCCCGCCGACCTGGCCCCCGGCGACCTGCTGGCCGTCCCGGCCACCGGCGCGTACTGCCGGTCCATGGCGAGCAACTACAACCACTCCCCGCGGCCGCCGGTGGTGGCGGTCTCGGCCGGCAGGGCCCGGGTGATCGTGCGGCGCGAGACGGAGGAGGACCTGCTCGGCCTGGACGTCGGCTGAGCCCGGCCCGGGCGGCGTCCGTACACCGCCGTACACCGCCCGGGCGGCGGGCCCCTCACCGGGGCATCTCAAAAACGGAGGATGACGTCTCGCATGCTGGATGGAACGGGGGCTCCCGTCACCCGTGCGTGAGACTTGAGTCCACAGGAATGTGGAGAAGTGAGGTCTGATGATGCGTACGCGTCCGCTGAAGGTGGCGCTGCTGGGCTGTGGGGTCGTCGGCTCAGAGGTGGCACGCATCATGACGACGCACGCGGAGGACCTCGCCGCCCGGATCGGGGCCCCGGTCGAACTGGCCGGGGTCGCCGTCCGCCGTCCCGGGAGGGTCCGCGAGGGCATAGCGCCCGAGCTGGTCACCACCGACGCCGCCGCCCTGGCGGCGCGGGACGACATCGACGTGGTGATCGAGGTCATCGGCGGCATCGAGCCGGCCCGTACCCTGATCACCACCGCCTTCGAGTACGGCGCCGGCGTCGTCACCGCCAACAAGGCGCTGCTGGCCGAGGACGGTCCGGCCCTCCACGAGGCGGCCGAGAAACACGGGGCGGACCTCTACTACGAGGCCGCCGCGGCGGCCGCGATCCCGCTGGTGCGCCCGCTGCGAGAGTCCCTGGCAGGCGACAAGGTCAACCGCGTCCTGGGCATCGTCAACGGCACCACCAACTTCATCCTGGACCGGATGGACTCCACCGGCGCCGGGTACTCCGAGGCGCTGGACGAGGCCACCGCCCTGGGGTACGCCGAGGCCGACCCGACCGCCGACATCGAGGGCTTCGACGCCGCGGCCAAGGCCGCGATCCTGGCCGGCATCGCCTTCCACACCCGCGTCCGCCTGGACGACGTGCACCGTGAGGGGCTGACCGAGGTCACCGCCGCCGACATCGCCTCCGCGCGGCGCATGGGCTGCACGGTCAAGCTGCTTGCCATCTGCGAGCGTGCCGCCGACGGGCGCTCGGTCACCGCCCGGGTCCACCCGGCGATGATCCCGCTGACCCATCCGCTCGCCTCCGTCCGCGAGGCGTACAACGCGGTCTTCGTCGAGGCGGAGGCCGCCGGCCGGCTGATGTTCTACGGGCCCGGCGCGGGGGGCGCGCCCACCGCCTCGGCGGTGCTGGGCGACCTGGTCGCCGTCTGCCGCAACAAGCTCGCCGGTGCCCGGGGGCCGGGGGAGTCCGCCTACGCCCAGCTCCCGGTGAGCCCGATGGGCGAGGTGGTCACCCGCTACCACATCAGCCTGGACGTCGCCGACAAACCGGGCGTCCTCGCCCAGTGCGCCACCATCTTCGCCGAGCACGGGGTCTCCATCGACACCGTGCGCCAGCAGGGCATCGACGGCCCCGGCGACGGCGCTTCACTGGTCGTCGTCACCCACCGCGCGTCGGACGCCGCCCTGTCGGCGACGGTCGAGGCGCTGCGCAGACTGGACACCGTACGCGGCGTCGCGAGCACCATGCGGGTCGAAGGGGAATGAGGAAGATGACCGTCACCACCACCAGTCCTGGCACCAGCACTCCTCGCATGTCCGGCGCCCACCAGTGGCGGGGCATCATCGAGGAGTACCGTGACCGGCTTCCGGTCGCCGAAGACACCCCCGTCGTCACCCTGCGCGAGGGCGGTACCCCGCTCGTGCCCGCGCAGGTGCTCTCCGAGCGCACCGGCTGCGAGGTCCACCTCAAGGTCGAGGGTGCCAATCCCACCGGATCCTTCAAGGACCGCGGGATGACGATGGCCATCAGCCGCGCCAGGCAGGAGGGCGCGAAGGCCGTCATCTGCGCCTCCACCGGCAACACCTCCGCCTCGGCCGCCGCCTACGCGGTGCGCGCGGGGATGGTGTGCGCCGTACTGGTGCCGCAGGGCAAGATCGCGATGGGCAAGATGGGCCAGGCGCTGGTCCACGGCGCGAGCATCCTCCAGGTCGACGGCAACTTCGACGACTGCCTCACCCTGGCGCGCGGCCTGTCCGACAACTACCCGGTGTCGCTGGTCAACTCGGTCAACCCGGTGCGGATCGAGGGCCAGAAGACCGCCGCGTTCGAGGTCGTCGACATGCTCGGCGACGCCCCCGACATCCACGTCCTGCCGGTCGGCAACGCGGGCAACATCACCGCCTACTGGCGGGGCTACCGGGAGTACGCCGCGCCCGGCCCCGACGGCGGGGTCCACGCTTCCCGCACTCCCCGGATGTGGGGCTTCCAGGCCTCCGGCTCGGCGCCCATCGTGCGGGGAGAGCCGGTCAAGGACCCGCGCACCATCGCCACCGCCATCCGTATCGGCAATCCGGCCTCCTGGGAGCACGCGGAGGCGGCACGCGACGAGTCCGGCGGGCTCATCGACGAGGTGACCGACCGTCAGATCCTGGCCGCCTACCGGCTACTGGCCGCGCAGGAGGGCGTCTTCGTCGAACCGGCCTCGGCGGCCTCGGCGGCCGGGCTGCTCAAGGCAGCCGAGCAGGGGAAGGTGGACCCCGGCCAGCGGATCGTCTGCACCGTCACGGGCAACGGTCTGAAGGACCCGGACTGGGCCGTGCAGGGCGCTCCGCAGCCGATCGTCGTCCCCGTCGACGCGGACGCCGCGGCCGAGCGCCTCGGCCTGGTGTGAGGGCGCCGGGCCCGTGACGTCCCCCGCGCCGGGTGCGGCCCAGCGTGGGCTCACACCCGGCACGGGGGCGCACCGGTGGCGCGCGACACGCATCGTGCGCCTCCCGTACGCCCTGTACCGTCACTGAACCGTCCTTCGATAGGGTGAGAGTACGTCCCGACCTGTCATACGGCATGTGCCAGAGGTCAGTGGACCGGTCCGGCCCCCGGCCGCGGTTCGCGAAGGCGTCGCGCGTCCGCGATCCGTGTCGGACCGGCGTCCGCCCGCACATCCGACCGAGCATCCGAGCAGCACAGTCCCCGCAGTCCCACAGGACAGACACACCAAGGAGAGTCAACGAGCGATGGCCGGTCCCGCGTTCCGCGCCGCCGCCGTCCGGGTGCGCACCCCCGCCACCAGCGCAAACCTCGGCCCCGGCTTCGACGCCCTCGGTCTGGCCCTCGGCCTGTACGACGACGTCGTGGTCCGCGTCGCCGACTCCGGACTGCACATCGACATCGCCGGCGAGGGCGCCGACACCTTGCCCCGCGACGAGAGCCACCTGCTCGTACGCTCCCTGCGCACGGCCTTCGACCTGCTGGGCGGCCAGCCGCGCGGTCTGGAGGTCGTCTGCGCCAACCGCATCCCGCACGGCCGCGGCCTGGGCTCCTCCTCCGCGGCCATCTGCGCGGGCATCATCGCCGCCCGCGCGGTGACCACCGGCGGCGCCGAGAAACTCGACGACACCGCCCTGCTGGAGCTGGCCACGGAGATGGAGGGGCACCCCGACAACGTGGCCGCCTGCCTGCTCGGCGGCTTCACCCTCGCCTGGACGGACGGGGGCGCCGCACGGGCGATCAGGATGGACCCGGACCCCGCCGTCGTCCCGGTGGTCTTCGTCCCCGACCGGCCGGTGCTCACCGAGACCGCCCGCGGGCTGCTGCCCCGTACCGTCCCCCATGTGGACGCGGCTGCCAACGCCGGCCGTGCGGCCCTGCTCGTCGAGGCGCTGACCCGCCGCCCCGAACTTCTGCTGCCCGCCACCGAGGACCGGCTCCACCAGGAGTACCGCGCTCCCGCGATGGAGGAGAGCGTGGAACTGGTGCACCGGCTGCGCGCGGACGGGGTGCCCGCCGTCATCTCGGGCGCCGGGCCCACGGTGCTGGCGCTGGCGCGGGACGCCACGGCGGACAAGGTCGCGCGCCTGGCGGGCGACGGATGGGCGGCCAACCGGCTGTCCCTCGACACGGCGGGAGCCGGTGTGCTGCCGCTGGCCGGCGCGGGCCGGTGACACGAATGCGGGCCTCGGAGAGGGGGAATGTTTGTTGGGTCCGGTAGTGTTAACCTCAAGTCTGCACTCGCGGCCTCCCGGGACGAACCGAGGGCGGTGCGGTGCTCTCCGTGATCCCATGGGTACAGTCCCATACGGGGCCACTCCTTCTTCCGGGAGCCTCCAGAACTGCCTGAGCAGCCTGCCGAGCAGTGCCGAGCTCGCTCCGGAACGGCGTGATCGACGCACGTCACCTCATCACGCCACCCATGTATTGACTATGTACTGATTCCTCCGCCGTACATCCGGGCGGAACCACCGCCCCGGCCCGGTCAAGACGAAGACCGCCGCCGGACAGCACAACCGGTCGCCGAGCCAGACAGGCCGACGCCCGCTCCAGGGAAGGACCCTTCGTGAGCGATACCACCGATCTGATGGGCGTGGACGCCGCCGAAGCCGCCGCGCCCGCCACGGACGCCCCTGCCGCGCCCGCATCCGGTACCGCCTCCAGGCGTCGCCGCTCCGGCACGGGCCTTGAGGGCATGGTTCTCGCCGAACTGCAGCAAGTCGCCTCCGGTCTCGGTATCAAGGGCACGGCGCGGATGCGCAAGAGCCAGCTAATCGAGACGATCCGGGCCAAGCAGGCCGAGAACGGCTCGGGCTCCGCTCCCGCCGCCGCGGCCGAGACTCCCGCCGCACCCGCCGAGAGCAAGCCGCGCCGCCGTGCGACCTCCAAGGCGCGCACGGGCGAGAGCGCCGGGGACGCCGCGGGCGAGGCCGCTCAGCAGCAGATCGACATCCCCGGCCAGCCCGTCAGCGACGAACCCGCCGGTGAGCGCCGCCGCCGCGGAGGCAAGAGCGGTGAGGGCAAGAGCGGCGAGAACAGGGGCGAGACTCCGGCCGCCGCCGACACCGCCGAGGACAGGCCCGCCGAGGGCAGGGGTGACGGCGGCCGACAGGACAAGCAGCAGGACAAGGGCGGCGACCGCCAGGGCAAGGGTCGCCAGCGCGACCGCCGCGGCAAGGACGGCGGCCCGCAGCAGGGCCAGGACGGCGGCAACCGCCAGGGCCGCGACCGGGACAACCGCGGTGACCGCGACGAGGACTTCGAGGGCGGCCGCCGCGGCCGCCGGGGCCGCTACCGCGACCGCCGGGGCCGCCGGGGCCGCGACGACTTCGCCACCGAGCCGCAGATCTCCGAGGACGACGTCCTGATCCCGGTCGCCGGAATCCTGGACATCCTCGACAACTACGCGTTCGTGCGCACCTCCGGCTACCTGCCCGGTCCGAACGACGTGTACGTCTCCCTGGCCCAGGTCCGCAAGAACGGTCTGCGCAAGGGCGACCACGTCACCGGTGCGGTCCGGCAGCCGCGCGAGGGCGAGCGGCGTGAGAAGTTCAACGCGCTGGTCCGTCTGGACTCGGTGAACGGGATGTCGCCGGACAACGGCAAGGGCCGGCCCGAGTTCAGCAAGCTCACCCCGCTGTACCCGCAGGAGCGGCTGCGGCTGGAAACCGAGCCCAACCACCTCACCTCGCGGATCATCGACCTGGTGTCACCCATCGGCAAGGGGCAGCGCGGTCTGATCGTGGCCCCGCCGAAGACCGGCAAGACGATGGTCATGCAGTCGATCGCCAACTCCATCACCCGCAACAACCCCGAGTGCCACCTGATGGTCGTGCTCGTGGACGAGCGGCCGGAGGAGGTCACCGACATGCAGCGGTCGGTCAAGGGCGAGGTCATCTCCTCGACCTTCGACCGCCCCGCCGAGGACCACACCACCGTCGCCGAGCTGGCCATCGAGCGGGCCAAGCGACTGGTGGAGCTCGGCCACGACGTGGTGGTGCTGCTGGACTCGATCACCCGGCTGGGGCGCGCGTACAACCTGGCCGCCCCCGCCTCGGGCCGCATCCTGTCCGGCGGTGTCGACTCCACCGCGCTCTACCCGCCGAAGAAGTTCTTCGGCGCCGCGCGGAACATCGAGGACGGCGGCTCCCTGACGATCCTGGCCACCGCGCTGGTCGAGACCGGCTCGCGGATGGACGAGGTCATCTTCGAGGAGTTCAAGGGCACCGGCAACATGGAGCTCAAGCTCGACCGGAAGCTCGCCGACAAGCGGATCTTCCCGGCGGTGGACGTCGACGCGTCCGGCACCCGCAAGGAGGAGATCCTGATGGGCGCCGAGGAACTGGGTATCGTCTGGAAGCTGCGGCGCGTCCTGCACGCGCTGGACCAGCAGCAGGCCATCGAGCTGCTGCTGGACAAGATGAAGCAGACGAAGTCGAACGCCGAGTTCCTGATGCAGATCCAGAAGACGACGCCGGCGCCCGGCAACGGCGACTGAGCGGCGTCCGGCACGGACCGCGGCACGGCGAGTACGGCAGTACCAGTACGGCGAGGGCCGCCCCACCGCACCCGGTGGGGCGCCCCTCGCCGTGTGTCACCGCCGCGCCGCCGGCCTGCCGCCGTGCCCGTCGCGGCCGGGACGCGGAGTGATCAGGCCCTATAGGGGTACGCCGTCGCAAGGGGAGAAGGAAGCCCCTCGCCGACCGCCGTCGGTCCGGTCCGACCCGGTTCGGCGGCCCGGACAGGCGCCGGACGGCCCCGCGGCGGCCCCACGCGGCAGGGGACGGGCGGCAGACGAGGAACGACATGGCGGACGAGGACACCACCCCAGGTGGCGGGGAGAGCGGTGAACGGAAGGGCCGGAGCCCGCGGCGGCGCGGGGGGCTGTACGCGGCCGTGTGGGCCACGGTCGGCGCCCTCGTGCTGGCCGGGGCCGGACTGGGGCTGGTCTACTCCAGGATCGACGGCAACATCGCCGGCGTCGACATCGACTCCGTCCTGGGCCCCGACCGGCCCGCCGACGTTCCCGACGGCACGCTCGACATCCTCGTCATCGGCTCCGACAGCCGTTCCGGGGACAATTCCCGCTACGGCCGCGACGACGGCACCGCCCGCTCCGACACCGCGATGATCGTCCACATCGGCAAGAAGCACGAACGGGTCTCCGTCGTCTCCGTCCCCCGCGACACCCTCGTCGAGCGGCCCGAGTGCGAGAGGACCGGCGGCGGCACGGCACCCGCCGCCCGGCGCGTGATGTTCAACCAGGCGTACGCGGTCGGCGGCCCGGCCTGCACCGTCAAGACGGTCGAGTCGATGACCGGCATTCGCATGGACCACTACGTCGAACTCGACTTCAACGGCTTCGAGAAGGTGATCGACGAACTGGGCGGGGTGGAGATAACCGTCACCGAGCCGATCGAGGACGAGGACAGCCGGCTGGACCTGGAACCGGGACGCCGCACCCTGGACGGGGAGGAGGCCCTGGCCCTGGTCCGCACCCGCAAGGGCGTGGGCAACGGCAGCGACCTGAGCCGCATAAAGCTCCAGCATGCCTTCGTCGAGGCCCTCGCCGACAGGGTGGGGGAGATCGGGATGTTCTCCGACCTCAGGAGGACCTACGACCTCCTCCACGCCGTCACCTCCCACCTCACCACCGACGCGGCCCTGGCCTCGGTCTCCGACCTGGCAGGTCTGGCCAGGATCGTGAAGGACATCGGCTCCGAGGACATCCAGACGGTCACCCTGCCGGTGCGCTACTCCTCCGCCGACCCCAACCGGGTGGTGCCGATCGTGGTGCAGACGGAGCGGATCTGGGACGCGCTCAAGGCGGACCGGCCGATCCCCGACTCCGCCACCAAGGGATCCGCCGCACGGGAGGCCGAGGAGGCCGAGGACGCCGTGGAGGCGGGGGAAGCCGGGGAATAGCATCCGCCGCCACCTGGTTTTGGGAGGTGCGGCCAGTAGTGGCAGACTGGTGCGTCGGTCCCGGTTCACGCGCAGGCAGCCATCCCCGTCGCCCGCCCGTCGGGCACGAGGAGCCGGTGCGACCCGGAACCCTCCCGATACCTAGGAGAGACCTTGAAGCGCGACATCCACCCGGAATACCTGGAGACCCAGGTCAGCTGCACCTGCGGTAATTCCTTCACCACTCGTAGCACCGTCGCCGACGGCACCATCCGCGCCGACGTGTGCTCCGCGTGCCACCCGTTCTACACGGGCAAGCAGAAGATCCTCGACACCGGTGGCCGTGTGGCCCGCTTCGAGGCCCGCTTCGGCAAGAACGCCGGGTCGAGGAACAAGAAGTAGCGACCCCGAACGCCGGTCCTCGGCCGTCCCCCTCAGGGAGGGCCGGACCGGCGTTTTGCCGTCCCGGCAGCCCTCTCCCCACACGAAGGACTCAACGATGTTCGAGGCGGTCGAGGAACTGATCGGCGAGCACGCCGACCTCGAGAAGCGGCTCGCCGACCCCTCCGTGCACGCGGACCAGGCCAACGCCCGCAGACTGGGCAAGCGCTACGCCGAGCTGACCCCGATCGTGGGCGCGTACCACGACTGGAGGCGCACCGGCGACGACATCGCCACCGCCCGCGAGCTGGCCGCCGACGACCCGGACTTCGCCGCCGAGGTCAAGGAGCTGGAGGCCCGGCGCGAGGAGCTCACCGAACGACTGCGGCTGCTGCTCGTCCCGCGCGACCCCGGTGACGACAAGGACGTCATCCTGGAGATCAAGGCGGGTGAGGGCGGCGAGGAGTCCGCGCTGTTCGCCGGCGACCTGCTGCGCATGTACCTGCGCTACGCCGAACGGCGGGGCTGGAAGACCGAGGTCATCGAGTCCAACGAGTCCGATCTCGGCGGCTACAAGGACGTCCAGGTCGCGGTGAAGACCAAGAGCACCGCCGAGCCCGGCCAGGGTGTGTGGGCGCGGCTGAAGTACGAGGGCGGCGTCCACCGCGTCCAGCGGGTGCCCGCCACCGAGTCCCAGGGCCGCATCCACACCTCCGCGGCCGGCGTCCTCGTCCTCCCCGAGGCCGAGGACGTCGACATCGAGATCAACCCGAACGACCTGCGGATCGATGTCTACCGTTCCTCCGGTCCCGGTGGCCAGTCCGTGAACACCACCGACTCCGCCGTCCGCATCACCCACGTGCCCACCGGCATCGTCGTCTCCTGCCAGAACGAGAAGAGCCAGCTGCAGAACAAGGAGCAGGCGCTGCGCATCCTGCGCGCCCGGCTGCTGGCGGCGGCCCAGGAGGAGGCGGAGAGGGAGGCATCCGACGCGCGCCGCAGCCAGGTGCGTACGGTGGACCGGTCCGAGCGGGTGCGCACCTACAACTTCCCGGAGAACCGCATCTCGGACCACCGGGTGGGCTTCAAGGCGTACAACCTGGACCAGGTGCTGGACGGCGACCTGGACGCGGTGGTCCAGGCGTGTGTGGACGCCGACTCCGCGGCCAGGCTGGCCGCGGCTCAGTAACCGTGCGCCCCGCCCCGGGGCGCGCAGGGACGGGTGGAGGACGAGGAACGTGAACGTACTGCTCGCCGAGGTGGCCCAGGCCACCCAGCGGCTCGCCGACGCCGGGGTGCCCTCCCCGCGCTTCGACGCGGAGGAGCTGGCGGCGTACGTGCACGGCGTCGGGCGCGGGGAGCTGCACCGTGTCGCCGACGCCGACTTCGACGCCCGCTACTGGGAGGCCGTCGCCCGCCGTGAGGCCCGCGAACCGCTCCAGCACATCACCGGCCGGGTCTTCTTCCGCTACCTGGAACTCCAGGTCGGCCCGGGGGTGTTCGTACCGCGCCCCGAGACCGAGTCCGTGGTCGGCTGGGCGATAGACGCCGTGCGCGCCATGGATGTCGCCGAGCCCCTGATCGTCGACCTGTGCACCGGTTCCGGAGCCATCGCGCTCGCGCTCGCCCAGGAGGTGCCGCGCTCGCGCGTGCACGCCGTGGAGCTGGACGAGGGCGCGCTCGAGTGGGCCCGCAGGAACACCGAGGGCTCCCGCGTCACCCTGCACCACGGCGACGCGACGGCCGCCCTGCCCGATCTGGACGGCCAGGTCGACCTCGTCATCTCCAACCCGCCCTACATTCCGCTCGCCGAGTGGGAGTACGTCGCCCCCGAGGCGCGTGACCACGACCCGCAGGTGGCGTTGTTCTCCGGTGAGGACGGACTGGACGTCATCCGCGGCATCGAACGCACCGCGCACCGCCTGCTGCGCCCCGGCGGCCTGGTCGTCGTCGAGCACGCCGACACCCAGGGCGGCCAGGTCCCCTGGATCTTCACCGAGGACCGCGGCTGGGCGGACGCCGCGGACCACCCCGACCTCAACAACCGGCCCCGTTTTGCCACAGCCCGCAGGGAGGTGCCATAAATGGCACGGCGTTACGACTGCTCCGACGCGACCGACCGCGCGACCGGCCTGCGCGAGGCCGCCTCGGCGGTCCGCCGAGGCGAACTCGTCGTGCTGCCCACGGACACGGTCTACGGCATCGGCGCCGACGCCTTCACCCCGGAGGCCGTCGGCGACCTGCTGGAGGCCAAGGGACGCGGGCGCGGCATGCCCTCGCCCGTCCTGATCGGCTCCCCCAACACCCTGCACGGCCTGGTCACCGACTTCTCCGAGCAGGCCTGGGAGCTGGTGGACGCGTTCTGGCCCGGCGCGCTCACCCTCGTCGCCCGCCACCAGCCGTCGCTGACCTGGGACCTGGGCGAGACCGGCGGCACCGTCGCCGTCCGCATGCCACTGCACCCGGTGGCGATCGAGCTGCTGACCGAGACCGGCCCGATGGCGGTGTCGTCGGCCAACCTCACCGGTCACCCCGCTCCGCAGACCTGCGACGCCGCCCAGGAGATGCTGGGCGACTCCGTCGCCGTCTACCTCGACGGCGGCCCCACCCCCGACTCCGTGCCCTCCTCGATCGTCGACGTCACCGCCCCGGTGCCCAGGCTGCTGCGCGCGGGCGCGATCAGCGCGGAGGAGCTGCGCAAGGTCGTGCCCGGCCTCGAGGCCGCCAGTTGACCCCGCCCGCCGGGGCGTCCGAGGAGCATGGCATACCGGTCTTCCGCATCCTCCACGTCTCCACGGGGAACGTCTGCCGTTCGCCCATCACCGAGCGGCTCACCAGGCACGCCTTGGTGGCCAGACTCGGCGACGAGCGGGCCGGCGGGCTGGTGGTGGAGAGCGCGGGGACGTGGGGGCACGAGGGCGCGCCGATGGAGGAGCACGCGGCGGAGGTCCTGGTGGAGTACGGCGCGGACCCGTCCGGCTTCCTCGGCCGCGAGCTGCTGGACGAGCACGTCATCAGGGCCGACCTGGTGCTGACCGCCACCCGCGACCACCGCGCGCAGGTGATCTCCATGGGGCACTCGGCGGGGCTGCGCACCTTCACGCTCAAGGAGTTCACCCGCCTGGTGCGGGCCATCGACCCCGCCACGCTGCCCGGCCCGGACGCGGACGGCGGGGTGGTCGGGCGCGCCCGGGCCCTGGTGCGGGCCGCCGCGGCGCTGCGCGGCTGGCTGCTGGCGCCCAGCGCGGAGGCCGACGAGGTCTATGATCCCTACGGTGCCCCCATCACCTACTTCCGCAGTGTCGGCGAGGAGATCAGCGCGGCGCTGGACCCGGTGGTCACGGCCCTGACGGGTGTCCCGGCGCGGACGTAGACCGTACCGGGCGGCGCCGGGTGCGCAACCGTCCGCACCGGGCCGTTGTCTAAGGTGTGGTGGTCCCGGGTGTCAGTCCGGGGAGCCCGCGAGAGTTCTGGGGAATCCGTGCGTGAATACCTGCTGACGCTGTGCGTCACGGCAGCGGTCACCTATCTCCTCACCGGTCCGGTGAGGAAGTTCGCGATCGCGGCGGGCGCGATGCCCGAGATCCGGGCCCGCGACGTGCACCGCGAACCGACGCCCCGGCTCGGCGGCATCGCCATGTTCGGCGGGCTGTGCGCGGGCCTGCTGGCGGCCTCACAGCTCACCAACGTCGGCGATGTCTTCCGGCTCTCCGACGAGCCCCGCGCGCTGCTGGCCGGCGCCGGCCTCATCTGGCTGCTGGGCGTTCTGGACGACAAGTGGGGCGTGGACGCGCTGATCAAGCTGGGCGGCCAGATGATCGCCGCGGGCGTGATGGTCTGGCAGGGCCTGACGATCCTGTGGCTGCCGGTGCCTGGCGTGGGCAATGTCGCCATCACTCCCCTCCAGGGCACACTGCTTACCGTCGCACTGGTAGTGGTCACGGTCAACGCCGTGAACTTCGTCGACGGCCTCGACGGCCTCGCCGCAGGCATGGTCTGCATCGCCGCGGTGGCGTTCTTCATCTACGCCTACCGCATGTGGTACGGCTACGGGATCGAGGCCGCCGCTCCGGCCACGCTCTTCTCCGCTGTACTGATGGGCATGTGCCTGGGGTTCCTGCCACACAACATGCACCCGGCGCGGATCTTCATGGGCGACTCGGGATCGATGCTCATCGGTTTGGTACTGGCGGCCTCCGCTGTCTCGATCACCGGACAGGTGGACCCTGACCGCATCATCAGCAGCATCGGGTCGGAGCGCTCGTCGGTGCGCTCGATGGTTCCGGTCTACATGCCGCTCCTGATGCCGCTGACTGTTATCGCCGTGCCTGCGGCCGACCTTGTCCTGGCCGTCGTCAGAAGGACATGGCGGGGGCATTCACCGTTCTCTGCGGACCGTGGGCATCTGCATCACCGCCTGCTGGAAATCGGGCATTCCCACAGCCGTGCGGTCCTCATCATGTACTTCTGGTCATCTCTTATCGCTTTCAGTGCGGTAGCTTTTTCGGTGAGTTCGTCCAGTCTGGTGCTCATGCTCCTGGTCGTCTTCCTGAGCGCCCTCGGCCTGATCCTTCTTCTGTCGCCCGTCTTCGTGCCGGCTTTCCCTGGTTGGATGCGGTTCGTCCTGCCTCCCCGGTTCCGTCGGCCCCGTGAGTCGGCCCGCTCGTCCAGCGGGCCGTTGGAGGGGGGCGGTCCCGGCTCTCCCCCTCGGTCCGACTCCCGGCCTGAAGGTTCGGAAGTGGAGGGAGAGGCGGGCGCCCCGGCTCGGCGACCCGGCGGGGCCACGGCTCTGAGCAGGGTGGGTGGGTCCACCGGGCGGGGTGGGGGCAGCGATCGGAAGTGATCGGGGACTCTCGGCATTCCACGGTGGCCGCTTGGGCCGGGTGCACCGCGGGGACGGCAGCTTGATTCGTTTCCCTCCCCTTACCGGTCTGATGCCGCGGATGACCTCAAAGGTCGCGCTAAAAAGTGAGCCGTCTCCGCCGCCGCTGTCGTTTCGCTTGCATCTGTGGGTGTTTTCGTCCCCGCTGGGACGGCTGTCGCGGGAACGAGTGGTCACGTGTACACGACCGACGGCCGGATAGCGGGCGGGAAGGGACTCTTCAACGACTACGGGGAGCACCACCGAGCATGCGATGAGAAGTGGTGCGCCACGGGCGCCTTCACGGCGTAGTGTCCTTGCCCGGAGGGGAACGCGCGTGAGCGGGCGCGGGCTGTCGTGGCGACCGTCCCGTCCCGGGGATCCGCGGAGCCCCCGTATCGCCGGTTCGCCTCCCCGGCCGCACGAAGGGTCGGTGGGAGTGGCTCGTCGCGAGAGCGGGGCACCCGGCGTGGTGTGGGTGACTGCCGGTGGGTATACCGCTCCACGTAGCAGTCTTCCCTGCGGCCCCCGGGGTGACACCGCGGAGTCCTACCCCGCTCGTGTGATGGTCCGCACACGAACTAGGTAAAGACCTCATCAAATAGTTTGTGATACCGTTCACGAGTCTGATGAGAAGGCCGGTGGCCTCCAGAACCCCCGATCCACGAGTCCGTGCCGCCGGGCGATCACCACTTTCGAAGGTCACGCACCGCCCCCCCCGTAGACCACCCTGCTGGAGCAGCGTTTATGCAGTCGAACGACGCCCGGATTCTTCGTGGCGCCGCGATTCCCTCGGCCGGTGCCGGCCTGGTCGGCGTGATCGTCGGCGCCGTCGTCTCGGGAGGCGAGGGCGCCCTGGGAGCAGGACTCGCCACCGTGGTGGTGCTCGCCTTCTTCGGCGTCGGCCTCCATGTGCTCGGCCGGATCGGACGGCAGTGGCCCGAACTCCTGCTCGGGGCGGGATTCCTGGTCTACACGACCCAGGTGATCGCCATGTTCCTGGTGATGAGGCTCCTGCGGGACGCCGCCTTCATGGACGGCCGCGTGTTCGGTTTCACAGCGCTGGCCTGCCTTCTGGTGTGGCTGGCGGCCCAGGCGTGGACGCACACCCGGATCAGGACCCCGTACGTGGAGCCCGCCGGGACCGGCGAGGTCTCCCCGGGCCCCTCCGCCGCCGAATCCCGCGCGTGACCGTGAACAGTGCGAAGGCTCGGGGCAGGGGTGGTGGCAAGCCGTACCCGCCGGGCTGCTATCGTCCGACGCCGAGAGGGCCGCGAGCCTTGGCGAAGGCGCTGTGCGGGACAGCGCCGGACGCTCCTCGCCTCTTCACGGGGCCGTCCTGCCGCAGCGCCGGCCGGTCTCTTCCCGCCCACCCCCAGTCCAGTGCCGCCCCGTGGCCCAGCGCCATGCCGACACCCCGAGGTAGCCGTACCCATGCGTCCGACCGAAGGAGCTCGCGGTGAGTAGTGACCAGTTGCTCGCCTTCGAGGTTGACTGCCATCTGTTCAAGGACTGTGGCTTCCCGGCCCCCAGTTTGTGGTCGTTCCTCTTCGACCCGATCTTCGAGGTCGGCGGCGTCGAGTTCAACAAGCCGATGCTCCTCGCGCTCATCGGCACGGCCGCGATCCTCACCTTCTTCTGGGTGGCCTTCTCCAAGCCCAAGGTGGTCCCCGGCAAGCTGCAGATGGTCGCCGAGGCGCTGTACGAGTTCGTGCGCCAGGGCATCGCCCGGGAGGTGATGGGGAAGAAGGGCGACCCCTTCGTCCCGCTGTTGGTGTCGCTGTTCTTCTTCGTGTGGATGCTGAACCTCTGGGCGATCATCCCCATCGCCCAGTTCCCGGTCAGCTCGGTCATCGCCTACCCGGCCGGTCTCGCGGTCCTCGTCTGGATCACCTACATGACGGTGACCTTCAAGACGAACGGATTCGTCGGCGGGATCCGCAACCTCTGCGTCCCCAGCGGACTGCCGAAGCCGATCTACGTGCTGCTCACGCCGATCGAGTTCGTCTCCAACATCTTCGTGCGGCCCTTCACGCTGGCGGTCCGGCTCTTCGCGAACATGTTCGCCGGCCACATCCTGATCCTGATCTTCACGATCGCCACCTGGTACATGCTCGGCACCTTCCTCGGCACCCTCTACGCGACCGCCTCGTTCGCGATGGTGGTGGTGCTGACGGTCTTCGAGCTGTTCATCCAGGCGCTGCAGGCCTACGTCTTCACCGTGCTGACCGCCACCTACCTCTCCCAGGCCCTGGAAGAGGCGCACTGACCGGACTGCTGCCGCGGTCCCGCCCAGCCACCACCCGCCCAACCCCAGACGCCCGGTGGACCAACCACCCACCGGCCCACCAAGAGAAGGAACCCAAGGAATGTCTGCTCTGGAGACCCTCGCAGCCGTCGAAGGCAACGTCGGCACCATCGGCTACGGCCTCGCCGCGATCGGCCCCGGTATCGGCGTCGGCATCATCTTCGGTAACGGTGTGCAGGCCATCGCCCGCCAGCCCGAGGCCGCCGGCCTCATCCGCCAGAACATGCTGCTCGGCTTCGCGGTCGTCGAGGCCCTGGCCCTGATCGGCTTCGTCGTCCCCTTCATCCTCTGACGAAGCCGCAAACGGAACCGACGAAAGGTCCACCATGATGAACCTGGCAGCTTCGGAAGCGCAGTCCCCGCTGCTTCCGGTCTGGCCCGAGGTCGTCATCGGCCTGATCGCCTTCGGCATCGTCTTCTTCGTGTTCGCCAAGAAGCTCCTCCCGGCCATCAACAAGGCCCTGGACGAGCGTCGCGAGGCGATCGAGGGGGGCATCGAGAAGGCCGAAGCTGCTCAGGCCGAGGCGCAGCAGACGCTCGAGGAGTACCGAGTCCAGCTCGCCGAGGCTCGTCACGAGGCCGCGCGCCTGCGCCAGGAGGCGCAGGAGCAGGGCGCCGTGCTCATCGCCGAGATGCGCGAGGAGGGCCAGCGGCAGCGTGAGGAGATCATCGCCGCGGGCCACGCCCAGATCGAGGCCGACCGTCGGCAGGCCGCGCAGTCGCTGCGCCAGGACGTGGGCAAGCTCGCCACCGACCTGGCCGGCAAGCTGGTCGGCGAGTCCCTGGAGGATGTCGCCCGGCAGAGCCGCACGATCGACCGCTTCCTCGACGAGCTCGAGGGGAAGGCGGCTTCCGCCGAGTCCTCTGGAGCCGCCCGATGAACGGAGCGAGTCGCGAGGCACTGGCCGCCGCCCGGGAGCGACTGGACGCGCTGACGGACTCCACGTCCGCCGACGCGGCCCGGCTCGCCGAGGAACTGGCCGCGGTCACCGTGCTGCTCGACCGCGAGGTGTCGCTGCGCCGGGTCCGGATCGTAGGCGTACCCCAGCATCGTCAGCGCG